>CACCZY010000016.1 GCA_902550635.1 uncultured Pelagibacteraceae bacterium | reverse complement strand
GTAGTGTTCTTGATAATTTCACTAACACCTATAAGAGCCTGGTTAATTAACTCAATTCCGAAAAGCTTGAAGCTTGGTATTGGAGCTGGAATAGGATTATTCTTAGCCATTATTGGATTTGAAATTATGGGATTAACAGCTGACAATCCTGTAACTTTAGTTCAATTAGGTGATGTTTCAAATCCTCTTCTTCTTCTAGGAGCAGGTGCTTTTGTTTCAATGATAGTCATGGAAAAAAAAGGCATCAAAGGAAATATCATAATCGGGATTATTGCTTTTAGTATAATTGCTTGGGTCACTGGATTAGCTAAGTTTAATGGTGTGGTTTCTGCACCACCACCAATGACTTACATGTTCAAATTTGATCTTGGAGCAGCATTATCTGCATCAATGGTGACTGTAATATTTACTTTATTTTTTATCGACTTTTTTGATACGGCTGGAACACTTACAAGTGTTGCAAATGTATCTGGTAAAATTGGTAAAGATGGTAAAATACAGGACATTGAGAAAGCAATGCTTTCGGACAGCGTAGGAACTGTTGCAGGGGCAATGATGGGTACATCAACAGTAACAACATATGTTGAGTCTGCTGCTGGTGTAAAAGCTGGAGGAAGAACAGGAATGACATCTTTGGTCATTGGTATTTTATTCCTGCTATGTTTATTTTTCAGTCCTTTAGCTACTAGCTTACCAAAGGAAATTGATGGAGCAGCTTTAATTTATATTGCCACTCTATTCGTAAGAAATATTGTTGATATTGAATGGGATGATATTGCTGAGTCGGGACCTGCTGTCCTTGCTATGATTGCAATGCCTTTCACTTATTCAATTTCTCATGGAATAGCACTGGCATTTATTTCTTATGCTGCAATTAAAATCCTAACTGGAAAAATGGATGTTAGTCCAGCTATATGGGTTATTGCTGCACTTAGTGTAGTAAGTTTTGCTGTAGCTTAACAAAAAATTTTAAACTAAATTTAAAAGGCGGTCTGTAAAGATCGCCTTTTTTATTTCTGATGTTTTTTTTTTATATCTTCTATTCTTATTTCTTCATAAACTTCAAAAGGCTGTACAATCCATGGATTGGATTTTAACTTTACTGCACAGAAATCAGGATCAAAAGTAGATTTGTTTTTTTTCCAAAGGGTAGCTGTCTTAATATCTTCTATTTTATTTTCAATTGGTTTGTATTTTTTTAACCAATCTATACTTTTATTGAAAGTAATTCCTGTATCAGACAAATCATCACAAAGTAGAATTTTACCTCCCATGTTAGGAGCGATTGAGCTCATTTCTCTTGAAAAAACTATGTCACCCTGCTCATCCTCTATGCCTTTGCCGCTATATGACTCTACTGCTAAGTAAGCACACTTTAACTTAAATACTCTACTTAATACATCAATCATGGGTGCAGCCCCTCGCATAATACCAATTAATATAGTTGGCTTATAACCACTTTCATCTATTTGTATTGCAAGTTTTTCAACTGTTTGGTTATATTCTTCCCAGCTAACAATTAGTTTTTCAGTCATATATTTCTATAATATTAATTCTTTAAAATTAAAAGTAAAACTGCAAGAGCAATTAAAGAAAAAACTGAAATAAATAAAATATATAACCTGTGAATGTTTCTTCCTCTTAAGTTAAAATAATGACGTGCTAAACCTAAAATTATTCCAATGAGAACAAGAATAATCCAATTATATTGATGATAGACAAGAAAACTATAATGTCCGGAAAGCATAGTAAATAAAACCAAAAAAGTAGAATAGTTATTATGAATAGATCTCTGTTTGGCTGCTAATGATAAAGTCATGTCTAACTTTTCATTTCTTTTACTACTATTAATTATATTCATTTGATTTGGGATAATAACTGTAAATACATTTCCAAACATATTTGTTCCTAAAATTAATCCAACACTTAAAAAAGCAAATTTATCGTTGAATAATTGAGTTAAAGTATATGAGATTAAAAATAAGATAATGATGCAAACAACAAGAAAAATAGTGTTATTTTTTATCAAACTTGATTTACATAAAAGGTCATAAATTATCCAGCCAATTATTAAAGATAACAATGATAAACTAATTGCAATTAATGGAGAGAATTGAATACCTTTCCTATCTACTATTAAAATTCCAGCATTTTTATAATAGATTACAGCAAGCAATAATATACCCGTTATAAAAGTAAGGTAACTTTGCCACTTAAAAATTACCAATCTATTCATATAGTCAGTTGGGGGAGAAGTTTTTAGCCGCATGAGTTTATAATAATAACCTGAGTGCATTAAATATCCTTCACCATCAACTTCTTTACTGGTAATATTTTTATTAAGTTTGTTATCTAGGTAATTAAATAAAAAACTATTCCCAACCCACAAAATTGCAAATAAAACGTGTCCCCATCTCAATATAGCCTCAAGCCATTTTACTGTGTAAGGTAAATATTCCATTAATATTTTATTTTATCCTTTTTTTCATTCCAAATTTTAAATGCTTCAAGCGCTTTATCTCTATGTATTTGTGTCATCTTAATTTTTCTATCATTTTTATCTTTATTAATTTCTGTATAAATTAAAGAGTCATCAAAATCTATTTCTTGTGCATCTTTTCTTGTGTTTGCATAAAAAATTTTATCAACATGTGACCAATAAATTGCTGACAAACACATAGGACATGGCTCACAGCTTGAGTATAAATCACAACCTTCTAAATTAAAAGTATTCAACTTTTTGCACGCTTCTCTAATAGCAACTATTTCTCCATGAGCCGTTGGATCATTTGTTGAGGTAACCTTATTGAATCCTTCAGAAATAATTTTATTTTGTTTTACAATAACACAGCCAAAAGGTCCTCCATTATTTTGGATACTTTCGATCGACAGCTGAATTGCTCTTAACATAAATTTTTTATTATTCTCCATAAAGTCCATTCATTTTTCTGTTTTTAATCTCCTTTATACTCATTAATATATTTTCTGGAGTAGCGGGAGCATCAAGAATTGGAATTTTTTTGTAATTTACCACAGAGGCGACTGCATCTTTGATTGCAAAAAAAACACTCATTGCCAGCATAAGAGGAGGCTCACCAGTGGTTTTAGATTTGTTTACAACATTTTCTTTATTACTTCCCTCTTTAAAAATTTCTACATTAAATTCTTTTGGTATATCGCTGGCTGCAGGAATCTTATATGTTGATGGTGAAAATGTTGTAATTTCTCCATCAGCTTTCCATTTGACTTCTTCCATGGTGAGCCAGCCTTGCCCTTGAATAAAACCTCCTTCAATTTGACCAAGTTCGAGGGATGGATTAATTGCATTTCCTGCATCATGTACAATATCAACACGATTCAAAATATTTTCTCCAGTAAGTGTATCAATTGTTACTTCCGATACGGCGGCACCATAACAAAAATAATAGAATGGACGACCTGTAAATTTTTTTTTGTCAAATTTTATTTTCGGAGTTGAGTAAAATCCTGAAGATGATAAAGAAATTCTATTAAAATAAGCTTCGTTAACAATTTTATCAAATTTAAATGATCTATTTCCAAATAAAATATGGCCATCTTTATAAATAGGATCTTTTTTGTCAAAAATTTTATATTTTGATTTTATAAATTTCTCTAAGTTCTTTTTAATTTTTAAAACAGCATTTAATGCAGCTGCACCATTCAAATCTGTGGTTGATGATGCTGCGCTTGCTGAAGTATTGGGAACCTTTGAGGTGTTGGTAGATGATATTCGAACTTTTTCATATGGCAAACCAAAAGAATGGGCAACTAATTGTGCAATTTTAGTATGTGTTCCTTGTCCCATTTCAATACCACCATGATTTAAATGAATACTTCCATCAGTATATATATGAACCAATGCTCCAGCTTGATTAAGATGGATTGTGGTAAATGATATCCCAAACTTAACAGGTGTAATCGCTATACCTTTTTTTTTAAATTTACTTTTTAAATTATATTTTCTTATTTGGTCATATCTTTTTTTATAATTTGATTTTTTTAATAATCTTGCAAAAATTTTATCTATAACATTATCCTCAATTTTCATTCCATAGTGGGTTATATTTTTTTTATTTTTTTGATAGAAATTAACTTTTCTTACTTCAAAAGGATCTTTTTTTAAGTACCTAGAAATATTATCAATAACATTTTCTATAGCCATCATCCCTTGATTTCCGCCAAATCCCCTAAATGCTGTTGAGGTCGATGTATTAGTTTTACACAAATAGTTTTCTACTTCTAAATTTTTTAGGTAATAAGCATTATCAATATGAAGTAGTGCTCTTTCATTTATTGCATGAGATAGATCAGGTGACATTCCACATTTCGATGCCAATTTAACTTTCAATCCTTCTATGACTCCATCATCGTTAAAACCAACTTCATAAATTGATTTAAATTCATGTCTTTTTCCTGTGAGAATAATATCATCATCTCTATCAAGTTTTAGTTTAACAGGACATTTTGTTTTATAAGAAAGTAATGCACAGATACTAGCTGTCATAAAATTTGTTTCTTTCCCACCAAATCCTCCTCCGATTCTTCTTACTAAAACAGTTATTGAATTACTTTTTTGATTTAACATTTTTGATATTATTTGCTGAACTTCTGACGGATGTTGTGTTGAACTGTATACTAGCAATTCATTGTCTTCTTTAGGAATTGTAAAAGCAACCTGGCCCTCTAAATAAAAATGCTCTTGACTACCTGTTGTAAAATTTCCTTTTAATAAATTTTTTGATTTTGGAATTGCTTTAGAGGCGTTTCCTCTACTAATTTTTTTAACATTAAATAAAAGGTTATTTTTTTTAAGCGCATCTTCTATAGTTACTATAGGCTTTAGATTTTTATATTTAACTTTCGCCTTTAAAACTGCTTTTCTAGCAAGTTCAGTTGATTTAGCTGCTACAGCAAACAATGGCTGTCCAAAAAATTCAACTTTCTCTTTTGAAAATATAGGATCTCCATCAAAAACTGGTCCTACATCATTCCTTCCTGGAATATCCAAATAATTAACAACTGCTATAACCCCTTCACTTTTTTTAACTTCTTCTAAATTAATTTTTTTTATAATAGCTTTTGATTTTTTGCTCCATCCAATTGCTCCAAAGAGTGTTCCTGGTGGCTCTTTTATATCATCTGTATATTCAGCAAGCCCGCTTACATGCTTTATTGCGCTATCGTGCGGTCTGCTTTGATTTATATGGTTTTGATTATTATTCATTAATTAATCCTTAATAATTTTTGATTTTTAATCTCAAAAAAACATTTTAAAAGAAGGTTTTTTGCTACCTCCATTCTGTATTTTTTGCTAGCTCTCATGTCGTCAATTGGGGAGAAATCTTTTTCTAAATTTTTTGTAGCTTTATCAAATATTTTTTCAGAAAATTCGGAATTAATTAATATTTTTTCAGTTTTAATTGCTCTTTTTGGAACCTCAGACATTCCGCCAAATGCAATTTTTGCTCTTTTAATATGATTTTTATTAATTTCCAAATTAAAAGAACCACATACTGATGATATATCATCATCGAATCTTTTAGAAATTTTATAAGCTTTAAAAATGTTATATTTTAATATTGGAATCTTAACGGAATAAATAAAATCACCTTGTTTTAGTTTGGTTTTTCTATATCCAATAAAAAAATTATTAATAGGAATTGTTTTTTTTCCATTTTTACCATCTATAATTATTTTAGCGTCTAGTGCCAATAACAATGGTAGAGAGTCACCGATTGGTGAGGCTGTTGCAATATTTCCAGCTATGGTACATACATTTCTAATTTGGACAGAGCCATACCTTTTTAAAATATTATAAAAATCTAAATAATATTTTTTTATTTGTTTTTCAAAATTTATTAAGGTTGTGCTTGCTCCAATTTCAATTTCATTTTTATATTTTTTAATAAAATTAAGCTCCTCTATTGAACCAAGATAAATTATTTTTTCTAATTCCTTTCTTTTCTTTGTGACTTCTAATGATAAATCAGTACCCCCACTCAAAAGCTTTGCATCTTTAACTTTATTTAATATTTTTTTCAGCTCCTTTATTGTTTTTGGAGCAAAGTATTTTTTATTATTACTTGTTATTTCAATATTTTTTTTTGTTATTTTTTTTAATAACCTCAATGTAATAAATTTGTCTTTATCAAAATGATCATATCTAGATAAATTATCTAAACTTTTAGCTGCATCAATTATCGGTCTGTAACCTGTACACCTACACAAATTCCCAGACAATGAATCATTTATTAATTCATTATTTATACTTTTGTTATTTTTAAACATCGCAAACATCGACATGACAAATCCTGGGGTACAAAAACCACACTGAGATCCATGGTAATCCACCATTGCATTTTGAACCGAGTGTAATTTGCCATTTTCTGATGTTAAATTTTCTATTAGTATTAATTGTTTGCCGTTAAGAACTGGTACAAAAGTAATGCATGAATTAATTGATTTATATAAAATTTTATTATTTTTTAGTTCACCTAAAACTATTGTACAGGCTCCACACCCGCCTTCTGCACAACCTTCTTTTGTCCCAGTTTTTTTTAAATTTGATCTTACGAAGTTTAAAACTGTTTCATTTGGGTCGGGATTTAAAATTTGGTGAACTTTGTTTTGAAAAACAAATTCAATCTTATTAGATGACATTAACTTCCCCTATAAGTTGAATAACTCCAAGGAGAAACTAAGAGCGGGACATGATAATGTTCTTTGTTATTTGAAATTCCAAATCTAATTACTACCTCATCTAAAAAAGGTATTGGATCTAAATCAGTAATATTTTTAAAATACTCTCCAACAAAAAATACAAGTTCATATTTTCCAACTTTAAAATTTTCATTCTCGACTAAAGGTTTGTCTGCTCTTCCATCATTATTTAATTGTAAACTATTTATTTTTACTTTTTTTTGACCTTCAATAAAATATAGGTCTACTTTTATGTCTTTACCAGGCTTTCCTGAAAAAACGTCCAGCACATGTGTTGTTAATTTTGTCATATCGTTGTTGTATAATATACAAAAATTGCATAATTAATATATTAAAACTGTTTAAAATTAGCCAAAATGGACTCAATAAATAAAGTTAATAAATTAAATAAATCTGATTTTATATCTATTTTTGGAAATGTTTTTGAAAAAACAGAATGGATAGCTGAAAGAGCATTTGATTATTTGCCTTATAAAAATTTTGATAATCTTCGTTTAAAATTTTTTAAAATTTATAATGAAAGTAATAAAGAAAGTATTATTAAAATTCTAAATTCTCATCCTGAACTTGTCGTAGAACAAAAACTAACTAATGAGTCTAAAAAGGAGCAAAAAGGCGCTGGGTTAAACGAATGTTCTAAAGAGGAAGTTGAAGAATTTAAAAAACTTAATTTAAATTATAAAAAAAAATTTGGTTTTCCATTTATAATTGCAGTAAAGGGTAAAAATAAAAATGATATTTTAAATTATTTTAGAACTAGAATTAAAAATTCATTTGATGAAGAATTTATTGAAGCAAAAAAACAAGTTGAAGAAATTGCAACTTTTAGATTTAAAGAAATTATAAAATAAACTATAATTTAAATTAAAAAAATTTATGAAAATTTTTGATTGTTTTATGTACTTTGATGAAGATCTTGTGCTTGATATAAGACTAAACACGTTAGATAAGTATGTAGATTTTTTTGTTATTATAGAAAGTAAGTATAATCATAAAGGTGAAACAAAAAAATTAAATTTTGATATAAATAAATATAAAAATTTTAAAGATAAAATAATTTATTTAATACAAGACACAGAACCTCAAGGTATAGAAATAGTTAACAATGATGATTTAGAAAATATTAAAAATAAGAAATATATTCTCAATTCTATAAAGAGAGAAAACAGTCAAAGAAATTATATTAATTATGGTCTAAATTTAGCAGAAAAAGATGACTGGATAATAATTTCAGATTTAGACGAAATTCCCAAATTAAATAAATTTAAACTAAAAGACTCAAAAGAAAAATTTGTTTTTTTTAAACAAGAAATGATTTATTACAAACTAAATTTAAAATATGAAAATTTTTCGTGGGTTGGATCCAAAGCTTGTAAAAAGAAAGATTTAATTTCTCCTCAGTGGTTAAGAAACATTAAAGATAGAAACTATCCATGGTGGAGATTCGATATTTTATTTAGTAAAAATAAGTTTAGTAATATCATGTTTGTAGAGGATGGTGGATGGCATTTCTCATATATTAAAACTGCAAAAGAAATTGAATACAAATTAAAATCTTATCTTCATCATAGAGAATATGATTTGAATCCATTAGGAATAGATGGAATTAAAAAAATGATGAATGAAAAAAAAGCTATATATAATTTGAAGCATGACCAAAGATCATTGGTAAAAATAGGAGGAGGTGAAAAACTTATAAAAATAGATATTAATAAGCTACCAAGTTATGTAAACGAAAATAAAGAAAAATTAAAAGATTGGTTGGAAAATTAAATTAAAAATATTGCATGGATTATAAAAATAATATTTTATTTTAATATTCAACATCTGTGGGATCAATACTTCTCCACATATACCAAGTAAAAACAGTTCTGTAACCACTATGTAAATTAGAAATTTTATTTAAAAATTTTTCGCTAGGGGGATAACGTTTTTTATAATTTTTTGATATTGCTCTAATTAAACCAATATCTTTAGTTGGAAAAATGTCTGGTCTATTTAAATTAAACATTAAAAACATTTGAGCACTCCAAATACCTAATCCTTTTAGCTGAGTAATATAATCAATTGCAGAAACATCATCCATTTTCTTTAAACTTGAAACATCGAAGGATTTATTTTTGAAACTTTTTGCAATATTTTTTAAATATGAAATCTTTTGGCGAGATAGCCCAGCCTTTTTCATACTAGTTGTTTTTAATTTAATAATCTTCTGAGGTATAATTTTTTTTTTACATTTAGTTTCAAGCCTATTCCAAATTGTGTCTGCAGCTTTAACTGATATTTGTTGTCCTACAATTGTTCTGCAAAGAGAGAAAAAAGGATTGTTTTTGGTTGTTAAATGTCCTTTGTTATATTGCTTAATAATTTTTTTTAATATCGGGTCTCTTTTTGAGAGTGATATTTTAGCTTTATGCCAATATTTTGGTGGTTTACTCATGTCGAGGAATGGAAACTTCTTTTTTAAGTGAAATTTCCCTTCTAAAAATAATAATTGAAGAAATAATAACAAGTAGTGAACCAATTAAAGTTTTTGAGCTAGGAACTTCATCCCAAATAACATAGCCAAAAAAAATAGCAAAAACTAAGGCTAGATATTTAAGAGGTGTTACCAAAGATACGTCTGAAAATTTGTAAGATTGAGTTAACCATAAATTTGCTAATCCCCCTAGAATTCCTAAAAGAGATAGCAAAAATAAATCTTTTATGGATGGCATTATCCAACCAGTTGTGATCGTAAAAAAACTAATAAACATAATAGATAAAGAAAAATAAAAACTTATTAACCAAACTGGTTCTGAAGTAGACAGTTGTTTTATTGTTATTGCAACATATGATAACCCAAAACAAAAAATAATTGGATATAAATAATATAGATTTAAAGAACTATATCCGGGTTCTGAGATTATTAATATTCCAATAAAACCAACTATAACTGCCAACCACCTATACAAACCTACTTTTTCACTTAGTAAAAAAATAGACATTATTGTTGTAAAAACAGGTGCCGCAAAAGAAATGCTTACAACCGTTGCTAAAGGTAATTTTCTTAAAGCAATAAAAATAGCTACAATAGCAATTAACCCTGCTGCGCATCTTCTAAAGTGAAGAAAACCTCTGTTGGTTTTATAGAAATCTAAATATCTTTTTCTTGGAATCAAAAAAAATAAAGGAATTATTCCAAAAAAACCCCTAAAAAATAAAACTTCACCCACGGGGTAATTTTCAGACCATTTAACGATTAGATCCATTACTGAAAATGCACAAACTGACATAAACATGTACAAAAAGCCTAATTGATTTTTGGAAAGCATAATAATAACTTTAGATTAATTAAATTAATAATCAATGGAAATAGCAATTTTAGCATTAGGGTGTTTTTGGGGACCAGAAATAAAGTTTAGCAAGTTAGATGGTGTGTTTAAAACTGAAGTTGGTTACTGTGGTGGCGACTATCAAAAAACATCTTATGAAGAAGTATGTACAGGTAAAACTAATCATGCAGAAGTTGTAAAGGTAGAATTTAATAGAGATAAATTATCCTACGAAGAAATATTAAATTTTTTTTTTGAAATACATGATCCAACTACTTTAAATAAACAAGGCCCTGACATTGGATCACAATATAGAAGCGAAATATTTTATTCAAATTTAAAACAAAAAGAAATAGCTGAAAAAGTATTTTTAAAATTTAATGGAAAATTTAATGGAAAGATTGTAACAAAAATCTCTGAGATTAAAAATTATTGTAAAGCTGAAGATTATCATCAAAAATACTTAGAAAAAAATTATTAATGTCTTTAGTTTCAACTGAATGGCTAGCTTCTAATTTTGAAAAAGTAAAAATTTTAGACTGTTCATGGCATCTGCCAAATGTTAGCAGAAATTCAAAAAAGGAATTTGATAAAGATCACTTAGAAAATGCAATTTTTTTTGATTTAGATGATAATTCCGAGAAAGAAAGCGATCTTCCTCACATGATGCCTACAAAAAAAAAGTGGGAAGAAATTGTATCATCAATGGGTATATCTAATAATGATTCAATAGTTATTTATGATAACTCTGACCTATATAGTTCCTGTAGATGCTGGTTCTCATTTATTTACTTTGGACATAATCCTAATTTAGTTCATGTGTTAGATGGTGGATTAAAAAAATGGAAATTAGAAAATAGAACTACCACGAATAAAATAAATAAAGTAAATAAAACAAAATATATTGCACTTGAAAAAAAAGAAATGATAAAAAATAAAAAGCAAATAGATGAAAATATAACAAATAAAAAATTTAAAGTAATTGATGCAAGGAGTAAAAGAAGATTTGAAGGAAAAGATCCTGAACCCAGGAAAGATGTCAGAAGCGGTTCAATAAAAAATTCTTATTGTCTTCCCTTTAACGAGTTGATTACTGAAAATCATACTTTTAAAAATTCAAAAGACATTTTAAACAAATTTTCAAGTTTATTAGGTTCAACTTATGACGAAGAAATTGTTTTTTCGTGTGGATCAGGAGTTACTGCAGCTGTTTTAGCTCTTGCTTATTCCATGATAAATAATAAATATACACCTACTATTTATGACGGCTCCTGGGCTGAGTATGGAAAATTAAAACTATGAAAAGATCAACAAAAATAACAACTATAATAATTATTTTCTTTTTTGTAATTGCAGCAGTTATTGTTGCAAGGACGATGGTGGGTAATCATTTTAAGAAAAAATTTAGTAAAAGACAGCCTCCAGGAATAATTGTCACTGAGGTAGTAGAAAAAAAATTTTCAGAAACAATTGAAAGTTTTGGTACAGCAATATCAAAAAAAACTGAAACTTTTAGAATTAAAAAAAATAATTTAACTTCAGATCTTAATCTTAAAAAATATGTAGAGAAGGGTGAAATTATAGTTAAACTCAAAGATAAAGATATTTTAGCTCCTTTTAGCGGTATTTTAGGTTATCGAGGATTAACAGAAGATACTCTTGGATCAGAAAATTCGGTTATTATAACATTAGATGATAGCTCAATCATTTATTCCGATTTAAAAATTCCTGAAACATTTGCAGCGGTAATTAAAAAAGGATTGCCAATTAATGCTAAATTCGCAGGTTATAAAAACAAAATTTATAAGGGTGAGGTCGATGGAGTTTCTAGTAGAATTAATGCAGAAACAAGAAGTCTTTTAACAAGAGTTAAAATTAATAACGAAAACTATGAATTAATTCCAGGTTCACTACTCGAAGTAAATTTAAATTATAATGAAAGAAGTTCTTTATCTATTCCTGATACAAGCATAATGCTGGAAGGAAATAAATCTTACGTTTACAAAGTAAAAGAAGATAGTACAGCAAACAAAACTGAAATTAAAATAGGTTTAAGAAATAAAGGTAATGTTGAAGTAATTTCTGGACTAGTTTCAGGAGACATTATTGTTGCAGAAGGACTTAAAAAAGTTAGACCAAGGGGAAAAATTAAACCAATTAAAAAGTAAATAATGTATATAACTGAAGTTAGTATAAGACGACCTGTAGTTGCTTGGGTATTATCTTTAATTTTAATTGTGTTTGGATTTTTTGTATTTTGGAAACTACCCGTGAGAGAACTTCCGTCTGGGCTTCAGCCACCTGTAGTGCAAGTTAAAGTCGATTATAAATCAGCATCTGCATCTATAATTGATGAAGAAGTTACACAGGTAATTGAAGACGTGATAGGTGGAGCTGAGGGAATAAAAAATATTGACTCAAAATCAGAAAATGGAAAGAGCACAATAAATATAGAATTTAATACTGATATTGATTTGGACGATGCTGCAAATGACGTTAGAGAAAGAGTTGCAAGAATAGTTGACAACCTACCTGCGGAATCTAATCCACCACAAATACTTAAACAAGCGGCAGGTTTTACAACCACTATGTGGATAGCGCTTTCCTCTGGAACATGGAGTGATTTAGAATTGGGAGACTACGCAGAAAGATATTTAGTAGATCAATTTTCAAGTGTTAAAAACGTTGGAAGAATTAGAGTGGGAGGACTAAGAGAATTAAGTGTAAGAGTATGGATAGATCCAATTAGACTAGCAGCTAATAATCTTACCATTCAGGAGGTGGAAGTAGCTCTTCGAAATGAAAATGTCAGTCTACCTGCAGGCACATTAGAGTCTAACAATGTAGACTTAACAATTAATTTAGATAAATCATATAATGATTTAAAAAAACTAAAACAATTACCAATAAAAAAAGGGAAAAATAATTTAGTCAAACTCTCAGATATAGCTAATATTGAGTTTGGACCAGTTTCAGAAAAAGCATTATTTAGAGCACAAAGTAAAAATGCACTAAATCTTAAAACTGTTGGAATTGGTATTTATGCAAAAAGTGGCGCATCTACCGTAGAGCTTTCAAAAGAAATTAAAAAAAAAATTAAGGAAGTTAAGAAAAATTTACCTCCAGAATTAAATTTGGAAATAGCTTTTAATAGAGCAACATACATAGGAGCTGCAATTAATGAAGTTTACAAAACTCTTATAATTGCTTTTATTTTAGTTGTAGCAATTATTTATTTATTTTTGGGCAATCTAAAAGCGGTTATTGTGCCAGCTATAGCTTTACCTGTTAGTTTGATAGCGACTTTTCTAGGAATATATTTGTTTGATTTGTCGATAAATATATTCGTTTTATTAAGTTTCATTTTAGCAATTGGGATAATTACAGATGACTCTGTAATTATGACTGATGCAATTTATCGAAGAATAGAAAACGGTGAAACACCTTTGGTTGCAGCTTACAAAGGATCAAAACAAATAACATTTGCTATTATTGCTACAACATTAATATTGGTTGCCGTTTTTCTTCCACTAATTTTTATTGAAGGAATAGCAGGAACATTATTTAAAGAAACAGCTATTGCATTATCTTTTTCAATTGTAATTTCGTCATTTGTAGCTTTAACACTATCGCCAATGCTTGGAAGTAAATTTTTAAATAGAAAAACTAAAACAAATTTTTTTGTGGTAAAATTTGATAAATTTTTTAAAGGATTTTCGTATTTTTACCAAGATACGCTTAAATTTTGGATTTATAAAAAAAAAATAGTCGTCTCTTTTATTGTACTAATGATAATTGGTTCGGCATTATTGTATAATTTTACTAAAAAAGAATTACTCCCACTGGAAGATAGAGGTGCTTATCTTGTTATTGGTTTCACTGACGAAGGTAGTTCTTTTCAGTATACTCAAAATAGAGCAGAAGATGTAGAAAAAAGGCTTATACCTTTATTACAATCTGAAAATAGTCCTTACAAAAAATTTTTAATGATAGTTCCTGGTTTTGGATCTGAAAATAGTTACTTAATTATTTCACTCCTGGATCATTGGAAAAATAGAAAACAAAATTCTCAAACTATTATGCGACAAGCAATTGGAAAAATAGTGACTGTACCACAAACTGTGGCATTTCCAATATCACCACAATCAATAAGAGTTTCAAATTATAATAAACCAATCCAAATGGTCATATTAGGAAGTACTTATGAAGATTTGGAAAAAACACAAAATAAAGTAATAAGAATGTTAAGAAAAAATAGAAATTTATCTAGAATTGAAACTGATTATTCAAGAAATAAACCGGAAATAAAATTAATTATAAATAAAAATAAAGCTAAGGACTTAGGTATATCTGCTCAATCAATTGGTCAAACTCTAGAAACTTTATATGGTGGAAAAACAGTTACAAAATTTAATAAACTAGGAAAAGAATATCCAATTATTTTACAACAATATTCATCAGATAGAAAAAATAAAGAAGGTTTAAGCAAAATTTTCGTCAGATCGGAAAATAATGGAAAATTAATTTCATTAGCTAACTTGGTTGATTTTAAAGAACAGGGTTCTGCTAATAAATTATCAAGATATAACAGACAAAGAGCCATTACTATATCTGCAAATATAAGTGAGGGTTATACTTTGGCAGAAGCTATTAAGTATTTAGAAAAAACAATTATTGAAGTTGCTCCTGAAAAACAAATTACCTGGAAGGGTAAATCTGAAGAATTAAAAGAAACTAGTAATGAACTATACATTATTTTTGCTCTAGCATTATTAACTGCTTATTTAGTGATGGCTGCAACATTTAATTCATTTATACATCCTTTTATAATAGTTCTTACTGTTCCGCTTGCAGTTTTTGGGGGATTGGTATTTATTTTATTTTTAAATACCTCAATAAATATTTTCTCTCAAATTGCTCTTGTTATTCTTATTGGAATTTCAACAAAAAATAGTATTTTAATTGTAGACTATGCTAACCAATTAAGAGCAGCGGGCAAAAATATTGAAAGCTCAGTAAAAGAGGCTTGTGATCTTAGATTTAGGCCTATAATCATGACATCGATTAGCACCATGATTGCAATGATGCCATTGGTTATTGGAAATATTGGTCCAGGTGCCGGGGAAGGATCAAGGCTTGCCGTTGGTGCAACAATATTAGGTGGAATGATAATTTCTACATTTTTTACTCTATACGTAACACCTACGATGTATCTAACTTTGGCCAAAAACACAAAAAGAATTGATGTTATTGATATAGAGCTTAAAAAACAGTTACGCTAAAAAATAATATATTTTTTTCTATTTAAATGCACAGCACATTTATCAAGTTGACTCTTGTACTTATTTGATTGCGATTGAACTCTTTTTGCTAAAGAAATTATTTTTTTGTTATTCTTATAATTTTTATAATTTCCCCACCCTTCATGGTATGCAATATATTGTCTAAAAGCATCTTTCTTTGAAATTTTTAATATTTTTTCTGATTTGTTTGTGTACCAACCAATAAAATCTACACTATCTTTAAATCTAACTCTTGTAGCTAATGGATTATTAGTCTCT
>CACCZY010000015.1 GCA_902550635.1 uncultured Pelagibacteraceae bacterium | reverse complement strand
TCCGAACATTTGGGTCGAAACAAGCTGTATTTCAGCAATTGAAGCTATGGCTGCTGGATGCGAGATAGTAACAACTGACCTTGGGGCTCTTAAAGAAACGTGTTCACCATTTGCAAAATTTGTAAACTTCGAAAAAAATTTACATAATCTAGAACTTAACTATTTAAACTCATTAATAGACAGTATCAATAATTTTTGGTCAAAGGATAATCAACAAAAGCTAAAAAAACAAAGAGAGACAATAAATCAAATTTATTCATGGGAAACAAGAAAGGTTGAGTGGATTGATTTTTTAAAAAAAATAAAAAGTTAATATTTTTTATCTCTAGTCTTATCTTTCATATAATCAAAGCTAATTCTTGCTTTTTTATCTCATTCTCTTACTGCCTCATTGATATTTTTAACATATGTAGCAATAAGTCCTGAAGCATTAGAATGTGTTTTATAAATCGTTTTTCTTTTTCCTGAAACATCTATCTCTAGTAATTCTTGTGATGAAAGGATTTTGTTTTTTTTAAAATAATATAAAAAGTAAGAAATCCACAAATCGTCATACAAAAATAATTCCTGATAATCTTTTACAACATCGTTATAAAAATTAACTATTCCATCTAAATGGTGGGCGATCCAGGACTCGAACCTGGGACCAATACATTATGAGTGTACTGCTCTAACCAACTGAGCTAATCGCCCCAATTTTAAATACAAATATATCATTTTTTATTTCTAATCAATTAAAGATAAAATGGTGGGCCGTGTTGGTTACGCTCCAACTACCCCTGCAATGTCAATGCAGTACTCTACTATTGAGCTAACGGCCCTTAACTTTCTAAGAAACTTTTTAGCTGTTTTGATCTGCTAGGATGTTTAAGTTTTCTAAGTGCTTTAGCTTCAATTTGTCTTATACGTTCTCTTGTTACTGAAAACTGCAAACCAACCTCTTCTAGAGTATGATCTGTATTCATTCCTACACCAAACCTCATTCTTAAAACTCTTTCTTCTCTTGGTGTCAATGTAGACAATATTTTTGTTGTGGCTTCACTTAGGTTTGATTTAATCGCTTGTTCTAATGGTGCTAGTGCTTTTGTATCTTCAATAAAATCACCTAAACTACTATCCTCCTCATCGCCAACTGGTTTTTCTAATGAAACTGGTTCCTTTGAAATTTTTAAAACTTTTCGAACTTTTTCTAAAGGCATTCTAAGTTTTTTTGCTAATTCTTCAGGAGTAGCTTCTCTTCCAAACTCACTAAGTATTAACCTTTGAGTTCTTACGATTTTATTTATTGTTTCGATCATATGTACTGGTATTCTAATCGTTCTTGCTTGGTCTGCAATTGATCTTGTTATTGCTTGTCTTATCCACCAAGTTGCATAAGTTGAAAACTTGTAGCCTCTTCTATACTCAAATTTATCTACAGCTTTCATTAACCCAATATTACCTTCTTGTATTAAATCTAAAAATTGCAAACCTCTATTTGTATATTTTTTTGCAATTGAAATCACAAGTCTTAAATTAGCTTCCACCATTTCTTTTTTTGCAATTCTAGATTCTTTTTCACCTTTTTGAATTCTACTTACTAATTTTTTAAATTCAGTAATAGAAATTCCAAGTCTTTCGCTAGTCTCCACCATTCTATTTCTAATATTTTTAAATTCATCTTTATTTTTTTGGAAAAATTTTTTCCAAACTTCATTGGTATCTAAAAATTTTTTTAAATTTGGATTAATTTCATTTCCAACATAAAATTTTATAAATTCATTTCTTGATATCTTGCTATCTAAAGCCAATCTTAAAAGATTACCTTCCAAAGAAATAGTTTTTTTATTCTCATTATAGTGTTTTTGAACTAATTCCTCTAACACTGATGGCGATAATTGTAATGATTTAATTTTTTCTAAAATGTTTTCAACTAATTTATTATATCCTTTTTCCTTAGTTGAAGAAAATGTGCCTGAAGATAAAATTGCATCAAGTTTTTCTCTATGATATTTTAATAATTTATTATATTCTTTTGTTAATTGGTTAATAGTTAAAAGTACTTTTGGTTTAATTTCACTCTCCATAGCAGCAAGGGTAGGATTAAATTCATCTCCTTCTTCATTGTTATTTGATTCACTATTCTTATCTTCGCTAGTTTCGTTTTCAGATGATATTTTTTTTTGTTTTGATAAACTTGAATCATCATCCTCCATGTAATTTGTATCTATATCAATTATTTCTCTTACTAAAATTTCATCTTTTTGTAATTTTTGATCCCAATCGTTAAATTGCTGTGCTGCTAATGGGCTTTGACATAGGGCATTTAACATAACATCTTTTCCTGCTTCTATTCTTTTTGCTATTGCAATTTCTCCTTCTCTTGAAAGTAGTTCGACACCTCCCATTTCACGGAGATACATTCTTATAGGATCATCACTCTTATCGACAGTTTTTCCCTCTTCTTTAGAAGTATTTTCTTTTTTCCTTAATACCTTAAAATCAGATTTTTTTTGAACAAGTACTATTTTTTCATTTAAAATATGAATAAAGGCTTGTGCAAGATTGTCTCCTGAAAGATTTCTTTTACCTAATGATTTGCTCAATTCTTCATACGTAATAAATCCTCGATGGATACCTCTACCCATGAGCCTGGCAAACGATTTTGTTATTATTCTTTCCACAATATATAAAATTATCCGGAAGTCTTATATAATCCTAATTATAAAAAAATCTATGATTAATTTTTACAAATTAATTGATTTTTTGCATTTTTTTGAGCTCTCTAATCTGATTAAAAGTAGTCTCACTCAAATCCTCTGAAAATTTTGATTCTAATTCTTCAATCCTCAGCTCTAATTCATGATTTTTAAGGTCTCTAATTATTTCGTTTAAAAGATCATAAATTTTTTCATCATCTTTTTTGTTGTTTTTTATTATATGTTTAATTGATGCGTACTTTTTTACTCTTTCAATTAGTTGCTTATCAACTTTTAAATCTTCTACTTTAAATTGTTCATTTGATCTAAACTTTAACAATATTTCATCAAAAATCATTCTATTTTCCTTTGTGAAGATTTTTACATTTTCAATCAAATCTAATTTTTCATAAAATAGATTTAAATTATCTATAATTATATAAAGAAAAGAAAACTCTTTAAGTTCAATTTGGCTTAAATTTTTTGTTTCATTAAATTGCTTTTGAGTTGTTTTTAATGATTTAATTGATTTTGAATAAAATTTTTTTTCAATATTATTAATATTAGGAGTAAGTTGCGATACTTTATCTAGAAAAAATTCTAAAATATATTTTTTAATAAATTCATCTTTAATTGAATTTGCAATAGATCTTAATGTTTTTTCAAATACAGCCAGAGATGAAGGGTTGTCATCTGTTTGTTCTTTGTGGTGATTAAAAATAAATTCATGTATGGAAATTAAATTTTTCTTTGAATAATTAAAAAAATAATCTTTACCATATTTATTTACAAAACTATCAGGATCATTGCCATCTGGAAGAAAAAGAAAAGATATTTTTTTTTCTGGTTTAAGTTCTTTGATTGAATTTTCAGCTGCTCTTAATGCAGCTTTATAACCACTACTATCTCCATCAAAACATATTATAATATGATCAAAGAATTGATTTAAAATAATAATTTGTTTTTCTGTTAATGATGTTCCAAGATTAGCAACAACGTTATTGATTTCATTTTTGCTAAGTCCAATAACATCCATATAACCTTCTACGAGATATATGTTATCAACTTTGTTAGATAATTTTCTGGCTATATCTAAATTATAAAGATTTGATCCCTTTTTAAAAAAAGGTGTTTCTGGAGAGTTTATATATTTTGCTACATTATTTTTTTCATTGATTATTCTTCCTCCTAGAGCAATAGGTTGACCTGAAATATTATTAATAGGAAATATAATTCTATCTTTAAATCTTTCTACATATATATTTTTTTTTTCATCAAAATAAAATAATCCAGACTCTTGTAACTTTGTTTCGTTAAACTCTTTTTTCAATTCATTGTAAATATTTGGTAATTTTTCAACATATCCAATTTTGAATTTTTTTACTTCATTTATTGTTAAACTTCTGTTTTTTAAATAGTTTTTTGCAGTTTCTGAGTTGCTGTTTTTTATTAAAGCTTCGTGATAGAAATTTGTATATTTATTATAAATTGAAATATATTCTTTCCAATTTTTTTCTCTTATTTCATCTTCTTTTGAAAATGTATAAGGTCTCATGCCAGCTAAAGTTGCTAACATTTTTACTGCTTCGCCAAATTTTAAATTTTGTGTTTTCATAATAAAATCAAAAATATTTCCATGTTCTCCTGTGCTAAAACAATGATAAAAACCTTTTTCATCATTTACTGTAAAAGAAGGTGTTTTTTCGTTTTTAAAAGGTGAAAGTCCAACAAATTCTTTCCCTCTTTTTTTAATATTAATGCTTTTGGAAACTACTGTTGAAACTTTTAAACGTGTTTTTATCTCATCTAAATATTCTTTTGGATATTTCATTTATTTAACAATTGTTTTAATAAACTTCCTGCTTTAGAAAAATCTAAACTATCTGAATAATTTTTTTTCAATTCACCCATTACTTTTCCCATATCTTTTATTGAAGAACATCCCATTTTTTTAATTGCTTCTTCACACAATTTTTTTGTCTCTTCTTCACCTAATTGTTTTGGAAGATAAGTTGATAAAATATCAACTTCATTCTGCTCGACTTCTAAAAGATCGTTTCTATTATTTTTCTTATATATCTCTATTGATTCGGATCTTTGTTTTATCATTTTTTTTAAAAGTTTTTTTATGTCATCGTCATTTGTATTTTTTTTATCTGGACCAGATCTATTATTAATATCTAGATCTTTAACTCCAGCCAAAATTAACCTATAAGTTGATATTTTATTCTTGTCTTTTGATTTTAAAGCATTTTTATAGTCGTTATCGATTTTTTCTCTTAAAGACATTTTTTTTAATCTAACTTATAGAAATTTTTGTTCAAAAGAAAAATTATTTTTTTAAAAATTTAATTAGAGATGTTGCGGAAATTTAGGTTTTATTGTATTAACCTTTAACTCATGAGTTGTAATTGAACAAAAAACAAAAAATAAACTCAGTAAATTCATATAGATTTTCCCCAGGTATTTTAGTTCTTGAAAATAGAACGGTTTATAAAGGTATAGGCATAGGATATCAAGGAACTACAACAGGTGAGGTATGTTTTAATACCTCATTAACTGGATACCAAGAAATTATTTCTGATCCATCTTATGCTGGACAAATAATTAACTTCACATTTCCACATATAGGCAATGTCGGAACAAACAAAGAAGATCACGAATCAGATAAAATTTGGACTAGAGGAGTTATTCTAAACTCAGAAATAACAAACCCTTCAAATTATAGATCTTTAAAAAATTTAGACATCTGGCTTAAAAAAAATAAAATAGTAGGCCTTACTGGGTTAGATACAAGAAGTTTAACAAATTACATTAGAGATAATGGCGCTCCAAAAGGTACCATTTCTAATAGTAAAAAAGAAAATTTAAATATAAAAAAACTTTTAAACCAGTCTATTAAATGGCCTGGTTTAAAAGGTCTAGATTTAGCAAAAAAAGTTACAACTAAAAAAAAATACATTTGGAAAGGTTTTAAAACTTGGAAAAAAGAAGTTGGTTTTGAAAAAAATAAAAAGAAATTATTTAAAATTATTGCTATTGATTATGGAATTAAAAAAAATATTTTAAGATATTTTTCAAATTTTAAATGTGAAGTAGTTGTGGTTCCTTGTAATCTACAAGCCGAAGAAATTATTAAACTAAAACCCGACGGTATTTTTCTATCAAATGGACCTGGTGATCCTGCTGCAACTGGAAAATATGCAATAAATATAATTCAAAAATTAATCAAAAAAAATATTCCAATATTTGGAATATGTCTTGGTCACCAATTGTTATCTTTGGCACTTAATGCAAAAACGAAAAAAATGAAACGTGGTCACAGAGGAGCAAATCACCCGGTAAAAAACCTAATTAACAATAAAGTCGAGATAACAAGTCAAAATCATGGATTTGAAGTTGTTAAAGAAAGCTTGCCAAAAAATGTTGTGGTAACTCATAAGTCTTTATTTGATAATTGTATTGAAGGAATAAAATTAAAAAATAAACCTGTGTTTTCTGTACAGTATCATCCAGAGTCAAATCCAGGCCCACAAGACAGTCACTATTTATTTAACCAATTTATAAATGAAGTAAGAAAAAATGCCAAAAAGAAAAGATATTAAAAAAATTTTAGTTGTAGGAGCTGGTCCAATTATTATCGGCCAAGCATGCGAATTTGACTACTCTGGTACGCAAGCATGTAAAGCATTAAAAGATGAAGGTTATAAAGTAATCTTAATAAATTCAAATCCCGCAACAATTATGACAGATCCAGGAGTTGCTGATAAAACTTATATTGAACCCATATCTATTGAAATATTAGAAAAAATTTTAAAAAAAGAAAAACCTGATGCAATTTTACCAACTATGGGTGGGCAAACTGCACTAAATTTAGCGATCAAAGCAGAAAAAATCGGATTGCTCAAAAAATATAAAATTGAACTAATTGGAGCAAATTCAAAAGCTATTTCTAATGCTGAGGATAGAAAAAAATTTAGAAAAAATATGAACGATATTGGATTAAATCTTCCAAAATCAGAAATCGTTAACAATATTAAACAAATTAAGAAATCTTTAAGTAAAGTTGGATTGCCATCAATAATCAGACCCGCATTTACTCTTGGTGGACTTGGAAGTGGTATAGCCAAAACTAAAAAAGATTTTTTCAAACGTGTTAAGGAAGGTCTTGATGCATCTCCAGTAAATCAAGTTCTGGTAGAAGAATGTTTGGAAGGTTGGAAAGAATTTGAAATGGAAGTTGTTAGAGATAGAAAAGATAACTGCATCATAATATGCTCCATAGAAAATTTAGACCCAATGGGAATTCACACGGGCGACTCTATTACAATTGCGCCAGCTTTAACTCTTACAGACAAAGAATATCAGGTCATGCGAAACGCTTCCATTGCATGCTTAAAAAAAATTGGAGTAGAAACGGGAGGTTCAAACGTTCAGTTCGCCATTAATCCAAAAAATGGACGAATGGTAATTATAGAAATGAATCCTAGAGTTTCTAGATCTTCGGCACTTGCGTCAAAAGCAACTGGTTTTCCGATAGCAAAAGTGGCAGCCAAACTAGCCATTGGCTACACTCTTGATGAATTAAAAAATGAGATTACCAAAGTTACTCCTGCATCTTTTGAACCAACTATAGATTATGTAGTTACAAAAATTCCTAGATTTACTTTTGAAAAATTCTCTAGCTCACCTGCAATATTAGGAACTTCAATGAAATCAGTTGGTGAAGCAATGGCGATTGGTAGAAACTTTAAGGAATCTCTTCAAAAAGCATTAATATCTTTGGAGATTGGTTTTTCAGGTTTGGATAGAATTTTTGATTTAAATAAGAGTGAAATTGAAAAAAAACTCAAGATCAATATCCCAAACAAAATTTTATTAATTGCAGAAGCAATACGTAAAAAAATTAATATAAAAAAAATACACAAATTATCAAAAGTAGATCCTTGGTTCTTAGAGCAAATTAAAGAGATTGTAGATGAAGAAAATAAAATCTCGAAAAAAGGCCTACCTAAAAACTTTAACGAATTTAATAGAATCAAATCAATAGGATTCTCTGATAAGAAATTATCTCAACTAACTAATTTAAAAGAGAAAATTGTTAGAAGAAAAAGGATTGCTTTAAAAATTTTACCTGTGTTTAAAAAAGTGGATACATGTGCTGCTGAATTTAAATCTTTCACTCCTTACATGTACTCAACATATCAAAGAAATTTTTCATTAAATACAGAATGTGAGGCTGATCCTTCTAAAAAAAATAAAATTATTATTCTAGGTGGTGGACCAAATAGAATAGGACAAGGAATTGAATTTGATTACTGTTGTTGCCAAGCAAGTTACTCTTTAAAAGAAGCTGGATTCGAAACAATAATGATCAACTGTAACCCAGAAACTGTTTCTACTGATTATGATACAAGTGACAGATTATATTTTGAACCTTTAATCGAGGAGTATGTGCACAACATAATTTTAAAAGAAAAATCAAAAGGAAATTTGATAGGAATAATTGCACAATTTGGCGGTCAAACTCCAATTAAATTGGCAAAATTTCTTCATGATAACTCTTTACCAATTATAGGTACTCAATATTCATCAATTGATTTAGCTGAAGACAGAGACAGATTTAGAAAACTTTTAATTAAACTAAAATTAAAACAAGCAGATAGTGGAATAGCAAAAACATACAGTGAAGCTATAAAAATAGCATCTGATATTGGCTTGCCGCTTGTTGTAAGACCTTCCTATGTATTAGGAGGTAGAGCCATGGAAATAGTACATGAAAAACACCAACTAAAAGATTTTGTTCAAGAAGCATTTAAGGCTGCAGAAAATAATCCAATTTTAATTGATAGGTTTATAAATAATGCAATGGAAGTAGATGTTGATGCAATATCTGATGGTAAAGATGTTTTTGTTGCTGGAGTTATGCAACATATTGAAGAAGCTGGAATTCATTCTGGAGATTCAGCATGCTGCATACCACCAGTGGCCATTAAAAAAGAACTAATTGATGAAATTAACATTCAAACAAAAAAATTAGCATTAGCTTTAAAAGTAAAAGGTTTTATGAACGTTCAGTTTGCAATTAAAAACGATGAGATTTATATAATTGAAGTTAATCCAAGAGCAAGCAGAACTGTGCCTTTTGTTTCTAAAGCTAAAGGAATTCCTTTAGCTAAAATTGCTTCAAGAATAATGGCAGGGGAAAAACTAAAAAAATTTAATTTAAAAAATAAAAATAAAAATATGTTTGCGGTTAAAGAAGCTGTTTTCCCATTTAATAAATTTCCAAATGTTGATGTTTTGTTAGGCCCTGAAATGAAATCAACAGGAGAAGTAATGGGAATAGATAAAGATTTTGGTTTAGCATATGCCAAAAGTCAAATGGCTTCTCAAAATTCTTTACCAACTAAGGGAATGGCATTTATTTCTCTAAAAGACAGACATAAAAATGAAGGAGTGGATTTAGCAAAGCAATTAGTAAATTTAGGTTTTACATTATGTGGAACTGAAGGAACTGCAAATAGAATTATTAAAAGTGGTATAAAGTGTAGAAAAATAAATAAAGTTAGCGGGGGCTCTCCACACATAATTGATGTACTAAATTCAAAAAAAATTGCATTAGTAATTAATACTGGAGGTGGAAAACGTGCACATCGTATTCAAGACTCTACATCTTTAAGAAGATCAACCTTAATAAATAAAGTTCCTTATTGTACAAATATGTCAACCGCTTATGCTTGTTTAGAGGCTATCAAATCATTAAAAACAAAAAAAATAGAAGTCAAATCTTTACAAGAAATTTAATTTTCAACTTTCCAGTCAGTTTTAAATGTAACATAATTTACTTGAAGACAGCGTCTTTCTTTAACAATTTCTTTTTTTTCCATGCCATGCCAGGTATTAGGTCCGCTTGAAAAAAAATATCCATAGTTATCTCTATATGGGAGAGTTTTAACTTTTTTTAATTTATTGTCGTAAAAATCGGTTCCCAAATCTTCACTTTCATTAAACTTATTTACAAAAAGCAAGCATGAAATAAGCTTTTCTTTTATATCGCAATGTGGTTTTAACCAAAAACCTTTTCGATCACATATAACTTCAACTCTAACATATGAATTATATAAATCTTTTCCAATTAAACTTGAAATTTTTTCATAAGTTTTTTTATTTTGAAGTTCTTGAATAAAATTTGTTAAGTTTGGAAATTGATTTGAATTTTCCTTTGTTATAAAACATCTAAATTTTAAAGCTTTTCCTCCATGAGAAATACCTTCTCTAAATTTTCCTTCTCCTCCATCAATCGCTCTGGTTCCATCGTAGTTAAGATTATGCTCAATTGGATTAGCAATATCTGCATTTACAATCTCATTAACCTGTCCTTCAGTTAAAGGTTCATTTAATTCCCAATGAGTAAAAGGACTTTCAAACTTTTTAGATTTTTTTTCAATTGAGTTTAAAAATGACATTATAATATTTGTTTTTTGATTTCTTCAGCTATTCTAGCTGTTTCATTTAAGCTTTTATAGTTCCAAATCTCAAGTTTTTCATTTAAATTTTTTGCAATATTTAATTTACTAAATAGCTCCCTAAACGCTTTAAATCTTTGATCATTTTTTTTAGCTGGTATATCAGCAATATATATAGGTTTTCCTGTGATAGCTGCCTCCGATATCATTGAAGTAGAGTCACAAGTTACAACAATATATTTTGCTAATGATAGTCCGGAGAGATAGGCTTTTTTGTCAATATTAGTAATGACAAGATTTTCTTTGCCCAATAATTCATCTACTAAATTTATCGTTCTCTTAGGAGTTCTCATTGATGGAATTACTATAGCTTGTAAATTATTAGTGCTCAAAATTTTTTTAATTCTATCAAAAATATTAATTAAATTTTGATCATCATAGTCATAGTATTTGTTAGGACCTCCTAAAACTAATAACAAATAATCCTTATTTTTTTTTAGTTTTTCTTCAAGATAGCTATGATTATTTTTAATCTCATCTAAAGTTAAGTAGTGAATAGCTCCTTTTGATATAATAACATTTTTTCCATTTAAACTGTCGTGCTCTGGAGCAATTACAAAATCAAAATTACTTAGCGAAACTTTTGGATCTTGAATATGTATATTAAAAATTTTTTTATTTGAATTTTTTTTCAGATAAATTGAGGGAATTACACTTTTTCTTCCACAAGAAATGATTATATCAAAATCTGGAGCATCAAATTTTTTAAAAACTACGTTTGAGATAGGAGTTAAATTAGGAGGAATCATTTTCCAAAAACTATTTAGTTCAACTTTCTGGTGAGTAAATTCAATATCTAAAGCTTTAGCTAAACCTTCAACCTGGCTTATCATGCCATGCATTCCTTCTGTCAATAATAACCCTTTTAATTTGCTCATTAATTACTATATAGCTTTGATATGAATCAAAATCCAACTAAACACACAAAAGTGTTAATAATTGGATCTGGTCCAGCCGGATATACAGCTGCGGTTTATGCTGCAAGAGCAATGCTAAAACCAATTATGGTTTCAGGAATGGAGCCAGGCGGACAGTTAACTACCACAACTGATGTTGAAAACTATCCTGGTTTTGCAGAAGTAATTCAAGGACCATGGTTGATGGAGCAAATGCGAGACCAAGCTAAAGCTGTAGGCACAGAAATGATCGAAGATCACATTTCTTCAGTTAATTTAAAATCAAAACCTTTTGAAGCAATAGGAGATGGTGGTCAAAAATATACTGCAGACTCAATTATTATTTCAACCGGAGCACAAGCAAGATGGTTAAATATTGAATCTGAACAGAAATATAGAGGATTTGGAGTATCTGCGTGTGCAACATGTGATGGGTTTTTCTTTAAGGATAAAACAGTTGCGGTTGTTGGTGGAGGAAATGCTGCAGTTGAAGAAGCAATGTTTCTTACAAAATTTGCTTCAAAAGTACAATTAATTCACAGAAGAGATTCTTTGAGAGCTGAAAAAATGCTCCAAAGCAAATTAATGGCTAACAAAAAAATTGAAATTATTTGGGATAGTGTTGTCGAAGAAGTAATTGGAAGCAATGACCCTAAAAATGTTAAGGGATTAAAAATTAAAAATGTAAAAACAAATAAAATTAATGAGTTAAAAATTGATGGCTTATTTATTGCAATTGGTCACGATCCAGCTACTCAACTATTTAAAGATCAATTGGATATGGATAAAGAAGGTTATTTAACAACAAAACCAGACTCAACAGAAACAAATATACCGGGTGTTTTTGCTGCAGGAGATGTTAAAGATAAAATATTTAGACAAGCAGTTACTGCTGCAGGAATGGGATGTATGGCTGCACTTGAAGCTGAAAAATTTTTATCTCTTTAAACTTACTATGTGCCCTATTTGTTATATTAGTGGATTTATAGCTGCCTTGCTTGGAGGATCTTTTATAGCTGTTGTGAATCACCCAATATCTTGGATTTTAAGTATAATTTTAATTTCATATGCTTTTTATAAATTTTATGAAGCCAAGAAAAAAGGAAAAAATATGAGCCAAGAGACAAAAGATAGAAATAAAAAAACAATTTTTAGATTTATTCAAGGTGTAGTAGTTGGATCAATTGTTACTGTAATTGTTTTTTATGGCTTAACTTATAAAGAACATCAAAGAATGCATGAGCTTTTAGAAAAACATGGTATTGAAAAGCACGAACATTAAATAATACTATTCTAAACTTTCACAAAAAGATTTTATTCTTTCCATTGCTATTTTTAATTTTTCCATTGAAGTCGCATAAGAAATTCTAAAGTATCCATCCAAGCCAAAGGCAGATCCTTGGACAACAGCAACATTGGCTCGCTCTAATAATTTTTCAACAAAATCAGAATCGGTCTTTAATTTTGTTTTTTTTCCTAATAGCTGTTTACAACTTGGAAATACATAAAATGCACCGTTAGGAATTAAACAATTAATTCCTTTAATATTATTTAAACTTTTAACTACAAAATTTCTTCTTTCTTTAAATGCATCTGATCTTTGTTTAATAAAATCTTGAGAACCGTTTAAAGCTTCAACTGCAGCAGCTTGACTTACTGAAGAAGGATTTGAAGTCGATTGAGATTGAATTTTTCCAATTGCTTTAATAATATCTTTTGGTCCAGCGGCATAGCCTATTCTCCAACCAGTCATTGCATATGATTTGCTAACACCGTTCATTGTTAACGTTCTATCTTTTAATTTGGAAACTTGCGCAATTGTAAAAAAATTAAAGTTATCATATTTAATATGCTCATAAATATCGTCACTCAAAATATGAATTTTTTTATTTTTTATTAATATATTTGCCAAACCTTCAATTTCATCTCTTGTGTAACCTGCTCCTGTTGGATTTGAAGGTGAATTTAAAATTAACCATTTAGTTTTTTTTGAGATAGCTTTCTTAAGTTTTTGAGGAGTTAATTTAAAACCATCTTTTTCTTCACATTTAACTATTTTTGGTTTCCCTCCTGCAAGCAAAACCATGTCTGGATATGAAACCCAAAAAGGTGCTGGAATTATTACTTCATCACCTTTATTTAAAGTTGCCATAAATGCATTATAGAGAACTTGTTTTCCACCAGTTCCAACTGTTATTTGGTCGGTTGTATAATCTAGCTTATTTTCTCTCTTAAACTTTTCTACAATTGCTTTTTTTAATTCTGGAGTTCCATCAACTGCTGTATATTTTGTATCACCACCTCTAATAGCTTTAATAGCTGCATCTTTGATATTGTCTGGTGTATCAAAATCAGGTTCTCCAGCGCCTAGACCAATGACATCTTTCCCTGCAGCTCTTAATTCTCTAGCTTTTTGAGTAACTGCTATAGTTGGAGATGGTTTTATTCTTTTTAAACTGTCAGATATTATGCTCATTGAAATATATTTCTTATTTTATTACTTTGTTTAATATATGCAAAACACTTATCAAGATTTAATTACTGATATACAAAGCAAAAACCCTGAAATTAGTGGAAAACTTGAAGGTGGCAAAAAATTTAAAATTAAATCTGATTTTAAACCAGCTGGCGATCAACCAGAAGCTATAAAGAAGTTAGTTCAAAGTGCAAAAAAAGGTGACCTTAGTCAAGTCCTACTAGGTGTTACTGGTTCTGGAAAAACTTTTACTATGGCAAAAGTTATTGAACAAACAAATAGACCTGCTTTAATTTTAGCACCCAATAAAACCCTTGCTGCTCAACTTTATGGAGAGATGAAAACTTTCTTTCCAGATAATGCTGTGGAATATTTTGTTTCATATTATGACTATTATACACCCGAAGCTTATGTCCCTAGATCAGATACATATATAGAAAAAGAAGCTTCAATTAATGAACAGATAGATAGAATGAGACACTCGGCTACAAGATCTCTTTTAGAAAGAGATGATGTTTTAATTGTTGCCAGCGTATCTTGTATTTATGGCCTTGGATCAGTTGAGGCATACAGCAAGATGACTTTAACATTACAAAAAAATTATGATTACAATAGAGAACAAATAATAAAATCTTTAGTTGCTCTTCAATATAAAAGAAATGACCAAAATTTTTATAGAGGAACTTTTAGAGCTAGAGGTGAATATCTTGAAGTTTTCCCTTCACATCTAGAAGATAGAGCATGGAGATTAAGTTTATTTGGAAATAAACTTGAAAAAATTGAAGAGTTTGATCCATTAACTGGAGATCCAGTAAGAGAATTAAAATTAATAAAAATTTATGCAAATAGCCACTACATAACACCTAAACCGACTATAGAGCAGGCAATTATCAATATTAAAAAAGAGTTAGAAATAACTTTAAAAAAACATAAGGAAGAAAATAAATTACTTGAAGCTCAAAGGTTAGAAGAAAGAACAAAATTTGATTTGGAAATGATTGAAGCAACTGGTTCATGCGCTGGAATTGAAAATTACTCAAGATTTTTATCTGGCAGAAAACCAGGTGAGCCACCTCCTACTCTGTTTGAATATTTTCCAGATAATACTTTAATTTTTGTAGATGAATCTCATGTAACAGTTCCACAACTAAATGGAATGTTCAAAGGAGATAGATCTAGGAAAAGTACTCTTGCAGAATATGGATTTAGACTTCCATCATGTATGGATAATAGACCTCTAAAATTTGAAGAGTGGGATATGATGAGAACTCAAACAGTTTTTGTTTCTGCTACTCCTGGACCTTGGGAATTAGAACAAACGAAAGGTAAATTTATTGATCAAGTAATAAGACCTACAGGATTGATAGATCCTGATGTGGAAATTAGACCTGCAAAAAACCAAGTTGATGATTTAATGCATGAATGTAAAAAAGTTGTTGAAAAAAACTACAGAGTGTTAGTAACGACATTAACAAAAAAAATGGCGGAAGATTTGACTGAGTATCTTCATGAAAATGGAATAAAGGTAAGATACCTTCACTCAGACATTGATACTCTTGAAAGAATTGAAATCATGAGAGATTTAAGAATGGGAGTATTTGATGTTTTGGTTGGAATAAACTTATTAAGAGAAGGACTAGATATACCAGAATGTGCGTTGGTTGGAATTTTAGATGCAGATAAAGAAGGTTTTTTAAGATCCGAAACTTCGCTTATCCAAACTATTGGTAGAGCCGCAAGAAATGTTGAAGGAAAAGTTATTCTCTACGCTGACAAAGAAACTAAAAGTATAAAAAAAGCAATTCAAGAGACAAATAGAAGAAGACAAATACAACTTAATTATAATAAAAAAAATAAAATTGATGCAAAATCAGTTAAGAAAGAAATTAGTGATATTTTAGAAAGTGTTTATGAAAAAGATTATGTAAAAGTGAGTGAAGGATCTAATATAGGTGGAAACCTTAAAAAACACTTAAAAACATTAAACAAAAAAATGAAAGACTCTGCATCTAATTTAGAATTTGAAGAAGCAGCAAAAATTAGAGATGAAATAAGAAAATTAGAAAGTACTGAGCTAGAAATTACTTTAAATCCAAAAATAAGACAGTACGATGTTAAAAATAAACTCTATCCTAAGGGAAGATCAACAATGGGAATGCCTGGAACTAGAGCACAAAAAGGAAAGAAAAAGTGGAAGCAAATAAAATAATAATTACTGGAGGTGCAACCCGAATTGGGGCTGCTATAGCTAAAAGGCTTGCGGGGCGAGGAGTAGAGATTGTAATACACTTTAATAAATCTAAATCTAATGCCGAAAAATTAAAAAAAGAATTATCAAAAAAACAAACTAAAGTTTATCTTGTTAAAGGAGACTTAAGCAAAGAGACAGATGTAAAAAAAATAGTAAAATTTGCAAAATCCAAATTAAAATATTTTGATTGCTTAATTAATAATGCTTCTCTATTTGAAAATGATAAACTTGAAAATTTTACTACTGATAGCTGGGGACGTCACTTAAGAACTAATTTAAGAGCTCCTGCTCTTTTATCAAAAGAATTCTCAAAAAATATCAGAGGTAAAAATAACAACATAATTAACATAATTGATCAAAGAGTTTTTAAACTTACTCCATATTTTTTTTCATATACAATTAGCAAAACTGGACTTTATACTCTTACTAAAACAAGCGCTATGAGTTTTGCCCCAAGTATAAGAGTAAATGGAATTGCACCAGGCCCAACTTTAAAGAATAAAAGGCAATCTGCAAAACACTTTAAAAAACAATACATGGCAACTCCCCTTAAAAGACAAGTGGACGTTGAACAAATCTGTAATGCGGTTGACTTCTTTGTTAAAAATAGATCTATTACAGGACAAGTAATATCAGTCGATAGTGGTCAAAGTTTAAATTGGCAAACTCCTGATATATTGGGATTAAAAGAATGAAAAAAAATAATCTTAAAATAATTAAGATAGACAAAAATAAGAGTTTATTTAATTATGAAAAAAAGGTTTTAATTAAAGATTTGTTACTAGATCTGAAACTTGGTTATTACGATTTTGAAAAAAAAAAGCCACAAAAAGTAAAATTTACACTTGATGTAAACTACGAAGATAAAAAACCATCGAATGATAAAGATCTTAAATCAATAGTAAACTACGCAAAAATTGTAAAATTAATAAAAAAATTGGTTAAAAATAAACATTA
>CACCZY010000014.1 GCA_902550635.1 uncultured Pelagibacteraceae bacterium | reverse complement strand
TATAACCGCATCCGTAAATTCTATATGCTGTACCTTGTCTTTGAGTATTAGTAGTTGTTTTTTTTTATGCTAGAGCCTGTGCCTGTAAATGGAGCAGATCCAATATTTACTGAAAACCACTCGTATCTAAATCTTTGAAGGAATTCTCTTTCTTGTGCTATCTGTTGCGGTGTAGCTAAAACATCAAGTTCAGCTGTATTTTCAAATACTGGACCAATTAAAGTTCCAAAATTTTTATTTATTACATGTTCTGTAACTTGAATACCTGCTCTAACTATATTTCTAAAACTATTAAAACAAGGTGTTTCGGTTGGTGCAACTAAATTTCTAGGTAAGTCTCTTTTATCTACATCTCTAGCTATACCACCTACCGCACTAGCTGAAAGTTGTGCAGTATAATTTCCATATGCTTCAATATCCTCAGCTGATGCTCCTGGTTCTGGTCCAGTAAGAGAGTCAACACTAACCCACGGACCCATCATCCTATTAATTAAACTTTTTTGTCCTTCAAGCAATGCTGTTTCAGCAACATAAAAGGTTTGTTGATACTGATCACTAGAATTATTGCTTTGATGGTCACCAGATGAAATTACAATTAATGCTCCTCCCATAAGTGACATTACGAGCAATAATACAATTGAAAGAACTAAAGCAAAACCTTTTTCGTTTTTATGTCTCATAATTTTTATGTACCTATATTTCTTGTATGAATTGTTACTACAACTGAGTCCCTTAAATATTTATCCATAAATTGTCTTGTTCTATCAGTAAGTCCCTTAACAAATCTTGGTTTATCAGCAGTAGGCTCAAATCTAAAAAATTCTCGTTTTGATCTAAATGAAAGTCTAACATCCACGGCTGTTATTCTTGTTAGATTATCTCTTGAAGTATTATCAGGTCTTGGAGCGGGAATTATTACTCTTCCTTCTCTATCAAATGGGATAAATTCCATATCTACTAAGTGATCACGTATTAATTCGTTTTTGTAACATTCTGTACACTCGCTACTCCATTCGCCTGTTTCATCACCAAGAACTTGTATCCAGCTTTGTTTGGATCTATAAACTCCATATCTTGGATCCTTTCCATTGGGATCATTAATGGGTTGTGCAAAATAAGTGATTCTGTATCTTTTGTATGGTTGAGCAAGGTCATTCTGATCAAAGTCGTCATATACAATGTGTATTTTATCACAACACATATCATTGGAATCATTTTTTATTAATGGTGTAGCATCTCCATCAATATTGTGACCAAGCGCATCTGCATCCGCGGCCTTAATAATAACAATACCGTGATGGCTTTCTGCAAAATTATCTCTCCCATCTTTAAATTCTAAATAACTTCTTTCAGGCAAGCCAAGATTATTACTACCTAAATAATATTTGTAACCAGCCATCCTTATATCCCTCATAAGCATTTCTACAATGTCTCTACCGGAACGACTTATTTTTGCTTTGTCAGTAACTTGCGAATAACTATTATTTACAGCATTATAAGTTGTGTACATAGCTCCAATCATTATAGATGAAATAAGAACTCCAATAAGAACTTCAATTAAAGTCATTCCTGTAATAGTTTTTAAAGAATTTTTTTTCATTATTTTCTAATTTTATAATCTGCTTGGAAATATAAAAATTTTCTTTTCTTTCCATTATTTAAATTTATCTGGATTCTTCCAATGTAAAGACCATCATCATAAACATCCTCATTAGTAAGGTCACATACATCTCCCCATCTACAAATTTTATATACTCTCATTCTCTTAATGTCATTTTCTCCTCTGCATTTTAAATACCTATTGCTATCAAATATTTCTCTCCACTTTGCCTCTTTATTTCTTGGTGCATCAGCTCTTTGACCTTCGTAAATATTTGTTTCATTTCCCCCTCCTGTACCACCACATGGTCCAGCGTTTCCATCACCTCCTGCTACCCAAGGAGTCTGGTGCAAATGATCAATAAATTTATTTACATCTGATGTATTTCCGTCTTCATCTGTTACTTTAATTGAACCATCAGCTTCAAATGTGATGCCTGCTGATTCAGCACTTACTCCATACAAGCTATTTCTATGACCAATAACATCTTCTGCCATCATGCTTACTAGATAGTTAGCTTTTGTTCTTTCTCCTGAAGTATCTATTGATTGCACAGCATAATTTACCATTGATAAAATTGCTATAAAACCTATTCCAACTATTGCTGTTGCAACTAGCGACTCTAGTATTGATAAACCTAAAATATTTTTTATATTTTTTTTCATATACTTTATTGCAATATCCAATCTTCCCTTGGCTGGTTCCATTTTTCCATAGTTATATTACCAAATCTAGACCATTCTACTAAGAATAAATGATCATGTTCTCTATTAGGAATTCCGGTTGCTTCATCTACAAAACACCTTGGAAAGTCAACATTTCTATTACAAATAAAAAATAAACTATCTACACTTATCTGCCCGCCTGCGGCACTCAAAAAATTACCTGCTCCACTATACCATTTTGAATTCTTTGCAAAACATACAGCGGCAACTCCATCCAGAAAACTAGTCGTTATATCTTCTAACCATATTTCAGTAACTTCTAACATATCATCTATGGATCCGTCATGATCCCAATATCCAGTCGAGTCTGTATCACATCTTGATGTAGGGTCATTATTCCAATCACTTGCTCCATTATTTACCATATTTGTAAGGGTTTCCATTTTCATTCCCTTCGTTACTATATGTAAAGCAGCTTCATTATTTTCTATATAAACTTGAACAAATCCATACATACCTCGTTGAACTTGTGAATTTATAGCTTGTATTGCATTTTTAATTTTTACAGCTGCCCCTCTTACTTCTCTTTCTTTTCTCCATTCATTAAAATTAGGATAAGCTACTGCAGATATAATTCCTACAATTACGATTACGATTAGTAGTTCTATAATATTGAAACCTTTAATGTTCTTTGCCAGCACTCGCATCTATTTTACCTGCCTTTACAAGTTCCTCTAAAGATTTCTGCATTGTGATCATACCGTCTTTAACAGCAGTTTGCATGATGCTTGGAATTTGATGAATTTTTGATTCCCTTATTAAGTTTTGAATTGGAGCAGTACACTTCATCACTTCGAAAGCACCACAACGGCCTTGTCCATCTTTTGTTTTAAGAAGTCTTTGAGTAACAACCATTTTTAAAGATGTTGAAATTTGCGCACGTATTTGTGCTTGTTGTTCTGGAGGAAATACATCTATAATTCTGTTAATAGTACTTGGCGCACCGCTTGTATGCAATGTTCCAAAAACTAAGTGACCTGTCTCTGCTGCTGTTAATGCAAGTCCAACTGTTTCTAAGTCTCTCATCTCCCCAACCAATATTACGTCGGGGTCTTCCCTTAATGCAGCTTTTAAGGCGCTTGCAAAACTTTTTGTTTGTTTTCCAACTTCCCTGTGAGACACAATACTCTTTATATCTTTATGTATAAATTCAACTGGATCTTCAACTGTAATTATGTTTGAAGTTCTTGTTTTATTTATTTCATTAACAATTGCTGCAAGAGTTGTTGATTTTCCTGAGCCCGTTGGTCCTGTTACCAGAACTAATCCTTTGTGCATATCAATAATGTCATAAAGTACTTGTGGCAAATCAAATTGTGCCATTTCAGGCATTACAGTTTCTACTCTTCTAAGTACAGCTGCTGGGCCATTAATAGTTTTGTAAAAATTTGCTCTAAATCTTAATCCACTTAATGTTACCGAAGAGTCTAATTCATGTGTTTCTTGAAATCTTTTTGACTCTATTTCGTTACAGTTAGTAGATATAAGGTCTTGAATATCTTGTGCTTTAACAATAACTTCTTTTACTTTATATATTTCACCAGTTTGTCTATAACCAAGTGGTGAACCAGATCTAATATGAAAATCAGATATTTTTTTGTTATTTTTTGCTAATTCTTCTAATTTTTCAAACATATGATTTTTTATATAATAAAGCCTAATTAAAAAAGATTAAACTTAAGAATTGGCCCAAAATAGTTATTAAGATTAGGGTTTTTTATCAATTTATCTAATATCGCGGGTATTTTTGATATTAAATTATTAATTGCCTACTATAGATTTTGGTACTCATCACTAATGCAAATCCTATCATAGTTGCAAGCATTGAAGATCCTCCATATGACATAATTGGTAAAGGAGATCCTACAATAGGTAAGAGACCTAAAACCATACACATATTTACTGAAATATAGATAAATAATGATGCAGCAAATCCATAACAGAACAATCTTCCAAAAAAGCTTCTTGATGAAGATCCAATTACAATTATTCTTAATATTAAAATTGCATATAAGATTAATAATAAAATTGATCCTATAAATCCAAATTCTTCAGAATATAAAGTAAAAATAAAGTCAGTATGTTTTTCTGGTAAAAATTCTAAATAACTTTGTGTTCCTTTTAAAAATCCTTTTCCCATTATTCCACCAGATCCAACAGCAATTTTGGACTGTATAATTTGATAACCTGCTCCTAAAGGATCCTTCTCTGGATCAAAAAAAGTTAAAATTCTTTTCTTTTGATATGGTTTTAAAAAAGAAATTACAAATGGAGCAGCAATTATTAATATAAGTGTTGAGTAAACAAAATATTTTATATTAACTCCTGACAACCACAATACAACTAATCCACTCATTGCAATTAATATTGAAGTACCAAGATCTGGTTGGCTAATTACTAATACTATTGGAATAACAAGAATAACAATTGGAAATAAAATATTTTTTAAAGTATTTACATTTTTTAGCTGAACTCTATGAAAAAATTTTGCGAAACAAATAATAATGGCTATCTTCATTAACTCGGAAGGTTGTAAATTTATTATGTATAAATTTACCCACCTTTGTGAACCTGATGCAGTAATACCAAAAAATGAAGCCCATATTAAAAGTCCAAGAATAAAAAAATAAAAAATATATCCTGTTGCATGCCAATATCTAATATTAATAAATGATAAAAATATCATCATAATAAAAAAAACACTAAATCTTATGATGTGGCTTTTTGTATGATAAAGAAATTCACCACCATCAGTTGAATACATTGAAAACGAACTGATTATTCCTATAATTAAAATGCAAAATAATAAAACAAAATCAAAAGATTTTAATTTTTGAAAAAATGAAGTTTCATTATTAAAAGAATATCTTTGTAACATTATATATCCATTAAATTTGATGTTCTTATTTTTTCTCTAACTTCATGCCTATCAACAATAAGTTTAAGTAATTTTTTAGCTATTGGTGCGGCTGCTACACTTCCTGATCCTCCATGTTCAATAAAAACACTTAAAGCATATCTTGGATTTTTATATGGACCAAATGCTACAAACAAAGCATGATCTCTCTCTTCGTAGGGAATTTGTGATGTTTTTAAATCTAATTCTCTTTGTTCTTCAGTTATTCTTTTAACCTGTGCAGTTCCAGTTTTTCCTGCATATCTATACTTTGGATCATCAAACCTAGATTTATATGAAGTTCCAAAAACCTCATTGGTTGAACCATACATAGCATCCAAAACAAACTTTACATTCTCAGGATTTCTAAATAATGGATAATTTGATTTACTAAATTTGTTAAAAAAATCAGTACCTTTTTCAATAAATGAGTCTTTTTTTACTTTTTTAAATTCTTCTAAATTTTTATCAATTGAATATTTTATTTCTTCATATGTTTTTTGATTTCTTTGAATTATTAATTTAGGAAATATTTTAAAGCCTCCATTTGCTAATTGTGCAGTCATCAAACATAGTTGCAGCGGTGTAGTTTGTATATAACCTTGGCCAATACCATTTATTAATGTTTCTCCAAGATACCAATTTTCTCCGATTACTTCTTTTTTCCATTTAGTTGATGGTACAACTCCTCTTTTTTCTTCTACAAACATATTGTCAAAAACTTTTTCACCTAAACCAAATTTTTTTGCAGTTTCATTTAGTCGATCAACACCTAGCAATCTCGCAATTTCATAAAAGTAAGTATCACATGATTGTTTTATAGCCTCTCTTAAATTAACAGATCTATGGCCTTTCTTTTTCCAACAATGATAAGTTTGTTCATAAAATTCTGTTTTACCTGTGCAATAAATTTTAAATTTTGTAGACACCACATCATTTTCTAAAGCAGAAAGAGCAACTATTGGCTTTATGGTAGATCCAGGAGAGTATAAACCTGAAATTGATTTGTTCATTAATGGTTTTAATGGATCTTTAATTATTTTTTTCCACTCCTCAGAATCGATACCATATAAGAATAAATTTGGATCAAATGTTGGGGAAGAATGAAGAGCTATTAATTCCCCTGTATAAATATCCATTGCACTTATCGATCCTGCTTTACCAACCATTAATTCATTTGCGTATTTTTGAACTTCGGTATCAATAGTTAAACGAACTTTTTTACCGTTGATTCCTTCTACATGATCAATTTGGTTTATTCTTTTTCCATAAGCATTTACTTCGTATCTTTGAATAGAATTAGTTCCAATTAAATCGTTTTCCAGAGCTTTTTCTAATCCACTTTTTCCAACTCTTAAACCTGGAACATGATTTTTTTTAACTTTTTCATTTTCATTTAGATCTTTTACGCTCGCTTCAGAAACATACCCAAGGATATGAGTGTAACTATCTTTGTATGGATAATCTCTAACAACAGACAACACTGGCTTAGCGCCTTCCAAATCATGAAGAAAAAAATTTATTTTTGAAAATTGTTCCCATGTTAAATTTTCAGAGATGACTAAAGTCTCCCATGGTTTTTGTGAATTTTTCTTTTTTACAAGCTTTGAAAATTCACTTGGTGACAAATTTAAAATATCTTTTAAACGTACCATTAAATTTTTAAAATTTTCTATTTGTTCAGGAATAACATGTAGTTGGTACACTTCTGAATTTCCCGCAACAATATTTCCAAAATAATCAATAAATTCTCCTCTAATAGGAGGAAGTTTCCATTCTCTCAATCTATTTTTGTCTGATAAAGTTAAATATTTTTTATTTTGATTAATTTGAAGATTAAACAATCTAGTAATTATTCCTCCAAAAACAATTATTTTTGCAGCAGAAATTATAAACATTCTTCTGTTTATAGTGTTTAGCTTTCTTACGTTAGAGTCTTCTCCAGAACTAATCATTTTCTTTTTTAAAAACAAACCTTTGATAAATATCAAAAAAATAAGCAAATATTATATAAAATAAAAAAGTGAATAAAATATTAAAAATATAGTCTAAATAATTTAAGTTAACTTTAAAAAATACTACAATTAAAAAATAAATTAATGAATTAGTTACACAAATTGTCATTAAAAAAAATAACCAATCTTTAATTAAATCTGGTCTTAATGTTATATTTCTTAAGTAAGCAGCAAATCCGCAAACTAATAAATAACTAAGACTACTTAATCCAATTGGAAGACCATTTACAGCATCATTAAACAAACCTGCTATAAATATAAATCCATAACCCAAGCTATCACTTTTTTTTAAGCTAAAATAAAAAACTAAAATAAAAGGAAAATTAAATGAAAAATACTTAAAGTTTAAATAATTAAGATCCAACTCATTTAAAACTGACACAAATAATAAAATAATAGGAAAACTTTTTAATATTTCATAAGTTATTTTTTTTTTTTGAAATTTTACCATCTAGTTTAGTGCCTCATATAATGAAATTTTTACATATCTTAATTGTGAAAAATCAGTAAAAAAATTAACTTGTATATTTTTATTTTCGTCTAGTTCAATTTTACCTATTGGTATACCTGACTTAAATACCCCTCCTGCTCCTGAAGTATATACAATATTTTCTTCTGAAATATTTTTTTGGTCTTTAAAATATTGAATTTTACCATTATCGCTACCTGTACCTGACATTATAGATTGTATTGCTCCAGGCTCAATATTTACCGGTATTTTACTGTTAAGGTCAGTTAACAACAAAACTCTTGATGTTAAAAAATTTACTTCAACTACTTTTCCAACCAAATAACCTTTGTTTAATACTGCCATTCCCAATTTTATTTTTTGTCTGCTCCCTTTATTAATTATAAATGATTTTAAAAAAGGACTATTTTTATCTAATAAAACTTTTGCATAAATATCTTCTGTAGAAAATTTTATTTCTTCAATTGTTTCTTTAAGTCTTAGGTTCTCTGCAATTATATATTTGTTATTTAGTTCTTTTGATTTTAAAATTTCTAATTCAAGTTTTGTCTCTTGATAATTTTTATAAAGTTGCAAATGATCCATTAGTGAATAATATCCAATTTTAATATATTTTTCTGGTATTGAGACTATAAAAGAAGATCTATAAGCAACTTCTTTGAAACTCATTCTGATATAATCAATTCCTTTAAAATTAAATTTTGAAAGTGAAATTAATACTAAAGAAAAAAAAATTAATAATAATAATGAAAATCTTTGTTGAGCACTCTTGGATAAAAAAGCTGAACGAATAGCAATTACGAAATCATCTCTGCTCGGTTGCATTTTTCAAGATTAATACTCAGATAGCATAGCTGAAAAGATTTCTTCTTGGTCTAAAGCTTTTCCAGTTCCCACAGCTACACATGCCAATGGATCATCTGCTATGTGAACTGGCAAACCAGTTTCTTTAGAAAATCTTTTATCTATATTTTTGAGTAATGCTCCTCCACCAGTTAAAGTTAAGCCCATATCAACTAAGTCTGCTGATAATTCAGGAGGTGTGTTTTCTAATGCATCTTTAATACCATTAATCATTTCTCTCAAAATACCATTAAGAGCTTCTGCAGTATCTTCCTCTGTAATGCTAACTTCTTTAGGAGTTCCAGATCTTAAATCTCTTCCTTTTACTGGATAAGTATTGTTGTTAACTGGTATTGCTGTCCCAACTTCTTTTTTTATTTTTTCAGATGTACTGTCGCCGATCATTAAATTATATTCTTTTCTCATATAATCCGCTAAAGCTTTATCCATTGCATCTCCTGCTACTCTTAAAGAATTTGAATAAACAACTCCACCTAAAGACATAACTGCAATTTCAGTTGTACCTCCACCAATATCTACTACCATTGATCCTGTTGCTTCTGATATTGGAAGTCCTGCTCCAATAGCAGCTGCAATTGGTTCTTCAATTAATTGAACTCTTCTTGCTCCAGCAGCTAGAGCGCTGTCCTGGATTGCTTTTCTTTCGACTGGAGTTGATCCTGTGGGAACACAAATTAAAATTCTTGGGTTTGCAAAAGTACTTCTTTTATGAACTTTTTTTATAAAGTATTTAATCATTTCCTCAGTAACAATAAAGTCAGCAATTACACCATCTCTTAAAGGTCTAATAGCACTTATATTGCCTGGTGTTCTTCCCAACATTGTTTTTGCTTCATCGCCAACTGCAAGGACTGATTTTTTACCCTTACTGTCAACCACAGCAACTACTGAAGGCTCATTTAGGACTACCCCCTGTCCTTTTAATACCACTAATGTATTAGCTGTACCAAGATCGATAGCCATATCTTGGCTCCAAATTTTTGTTAATTTATCTAACATTCCCATTTTATATTCCTTTCATTTTCTGATTTGCAAAATTTTCTTTTGTTACAGTAGTTTGATCTGGTGCAGTTTTGCTCCTCTTTATTATCATTTTGTTCAAAGCATTGATATAAGCATTAGCTGAAGCAACTAAAGTATCTGTATCAGCAGCTTGCCCTACTGTTGTTTTTCCATTTTCTTCAATTCTCACACTTACAGTTGCTTGTGCATCTGTTCCTTCTGTCACTGCATGAACTTGATATAATTGCAAGTTAACATCGTGAGGGTATAATTTTTTTATACATTTAAAAATTGCATCAACAGGTCCATCTCCTGTCTCGGTTGCTTTATTTATTTCACCAAAAACTTCTAGTGTCATTTCTGCTCTTTGAGGTTCCCCAGTTCCTGCAAAAACTTTTAATGATTTTAAACTTAATGCATTAATTTTATTGTCAGTTATTAAACTATCATCAACAAGAGCCAAAATATCTTCATCATAAACATGTTTTTTCTTATCAGCTAAAACTTTAAATTTGCCAAAAGCATTTTCTATAACATCATCTGTTACATCAACATATCCCAAGCTAGTTAATTTATCTTTGAATGCATGTCTTCCTGAGTGCTTACCCATAACTAAAGATGTTTGTTTTACACCAACACTTTCAGGTGTCATAATTTCATATGTGTTTCTATTTTTTAGCATTCCATCTTGATGAATTCCAGCTTCATGTGCAAAAGCATTTTTTCCAACTATAGCTTTATTAAACTGCACAGGAAATCCTGTTGCGTTAGAAACTATTTTTGAAGCTTTGCTTAAAAGTTTCGTATTAATTCCTGTCTCATAAGGCATTAAATCATTTCTTGTTTTCATAGCCATTACTACTTCTTCAAGTGCAGCATTTCCTGCACGTTCTCCTATACCATTTATAGTACATTCGATCTGTCTAGCTCCTGCCTGAACTCCCGCTAATGAATTTGCGACTGCTAAACCTAAATCATTATGACAATGCGTTGATAAAATTGCTTTATCTATATTTGGAACTTTGTTTTGTAGTGTTTGGATTATTTTTGTAAATTCAGATGGAACAGTATAACCAACTGTATCCGGAATATTTATTGTTTTTGCACCACATTTAATTGCAAGCTCTACTGTTTTGCACATATAATCCATATCTGTTCTTGTTCCATCTTCACAAGACCATTCAACATCATCTGTAAATTTTCTTGCATATGTTACATGTTCTTTAATTGAGTCATAAACTTCTTCAGAAGATTTATTTAATTTATGTTTCATATGCAGTGGGCTAGTAGATATAAAAGTATGAATTCTAAATCTTGGAGCATGTCTTAATGCTTCATAACATCTATCAATATCTTTTTTTGAATGTCTTGATAATCCTGCTGGAATAGATTTTTTTAATATTTTGCTAATTTCTGTTACAGCTTCAAAATCACCTGGGGAAGCAATCGGAAAACCTGCTTCAATTATATCAATTCCTAATTCGTCAAATACTCTTGCAATTTGAATTTTTTCCTCCAAACTCATGGACGCGCCTGGTGACTGTTCACCATCTCGCATGGTAGTATCAAATATATAAACTCTTTCTTTTTCAGACATTTTTTAAAAATATAGCTTCGGCATAATACAATCTATAATAGAGATTGCAATTAATTAGAAAAATTAATCTAAAATTAAGTAAATTTATTTCTTATCGCTATCAACTAGTTTCTTTTTAGAAATCCAAGGCATCATTGCTCTTAATCCAGCACCTACTTTCTCAACTGGATGATCGGCCAGCTTTTCTCTAGTTTTTAAGAAATTCTTTTGACCATTCTTACATTCATCCATCCACTCTTTAGTAAATTTGCCTGACTGAATATCCGCAAGAACTTCTTTCATTCTTTTCTTTGTTTCTTCTTTATTAATAATTCTTGGACCCGTTACATATTCTCCATACTCTGCTGTATTTGAAATTGAATAATTCATATTTGCAATTCCACCTTCATATATTAAATCAACAATTAATTTAACTTCATGAACAGTTTCAAAATATGCCATTTCAGGTTCATAGCCTGCTTCAACTAAAGTTTCATAACCATTTTTAATTAGTTCTACTAATCCTCCACATAAAACTGTTTGTTCTCCGAATAAGTCTGTTTCAACTTCATCTTTAAATGTTGTTTCAATTATTCCTGATCGACCACCTCCAACTGCTGACGCATATGACATAGCAAGATCTCTAGCTTTTCCAGATCCATTTTGATGAACGGCAAATAAACATGGAACACCTCCACCTTTTTCAAACTCACTTCTTACCAAATGGCCTGGTCCTTTTGGGGCGACCATAAATACATCTAAATCTTTTCTAGCTTTAATAAGATCGTAATGAATATTTAATCCATGTGCGAATGCGATTGAAGTTCCTTCTCTGACTCTTTGCTCAATATGATTTTTGTAAATTGTAGCTTGTAATTCATCTGGTGTTAAAATCATTACAACATCTGCCCACTCTGCAGCATCTGACAAATTCATAACTTTAAGTCCTTTAGACTCTGCTTTTGCCTTGCTTGACGATCCATCTCTTAGAGCAACTACAACTTCTTTAACACCACTGTCTTTCAAATTAAGTGCGTGAGCATGTCCTTGACTACCATAACCAAAAATTGCTATTTTTTTACTTTTAATTAAATTTACATCAGTATCTTTTTCATAAAACATTTTCATAATTATCTCCTTCTTATCTAAATATTTCTGAACCTCTTGTCATTGCTACTGCGCCTGTTCTTGACAAACTTACCAGTCCTAGTTTTTTTAAACTTTTTGACATCAAATCAATTTCTCTTCTTAGAGCTGTTATCTGAATTACGCATGACTTTTTTGTTTTATCCAATATTATAGCATTAAACTTTTTACAAGCCTTTATAGCTTTTTTTCTTTTAGACTCATTGCCAACCACTTTAAAAAGTGCCATTTCTTTGAATATTACGTTTTTGTCATTTCTCATAAAATCAGCCACCTTATGAACAGGCACTAATTTTTTGAGTTGTAGTTTAATTTGCTCAATTACTTGTGGTGTTCCTGTGGTTACAATTGTAATTCTAGAAATATTTAGCTTTGGATCAATTTCGGCAACAGCTAATGACTCTATATTGTAGCCTCTGCCAGAAAATAGACCAACCACTCTAGCTAAAACTCCAGCTTCATTATCGACCCAAACTACTATTATATGAGTATCAAATTTCCCTTGTTTTCCTGGAATACTATATGCTGATTTAGGTTTTGTCATTATACTAAAGTTTTTCCTTTACCGGTAATTTTATTTTCTTTTTGATCATTTGGACCAAGTAACATTTGATTATGGGCTTTTCCTGAAGGTATCATTGGAAAGCAATTTTCAACTTTATCTACGCGACAATCAAAAATCACTGGTCTTTCTGTGTTAATCATTTCAATAATTTTATCATCAAGTTCTTCTGGGGTTGATGCTCTTAAACCAACGCATCCATAAGCTTCTGCTAACTTAACAAAATCTGGTAATGCTGCTGTATAACTTTCTGAATAATTTTTATCATGTAATAGTTCTTGCCATTGACGAACCATCCCCATGTATTCATTATTTAAAATGAAAATTTTAATAGGTAGACTATATTGAACTGCAGTAGACATTTCTTGCATAGTCATTAAAACTGAAGCTTCTCCTGCTATATCAATAACTAATTTATTTGGATGAGCAACCTGAACTCCAACAGCTGAGGGTAAACCATATCCCATTGTACCTAATCCACCTGAAGTCATCCATCTGTTAGGTTTGTCGAATTTATAATGTTGAGCAGCCCACATTTGATGTTGTCCAACCTCAGTTGTAATATAAGTATCTTTATTTTTTGTTAATTCGTAAAGCCTTTGAACTGCGTACTGCGGTTTAATAGTTTCTGAACTATTTACAAAATCAAGAGAACGAATTGATCGCCATTTTTCTATTTTTTCCCACCATTTTGAAATTTTTTGTTTATTCGATTTTTCAAAATTTGTTTTTTTCTTTTTAATTGTTTTTATTACAGAATTTATAACTTCGGTCACGTCGCCAACAATTGGCAAATCTACTTTTACATTTTTATTTATTGAAGATGGATCAATATCTATATGTACCTTTTTTGATTTAGGTGAAAACTCATCTAATTTTCCAGTAATTCTATCATCAAAACGTGCTCCAATATTTATCATCAAGTCACATTCGTGCATCGCATTATTTGCTTCATAAGTCCCATGCATACCAAGCATTCCCAAAAATTGATTATCATCACCTGGAAATGCACCAAGACCTTGCAATGTTGACGTAATTGGAAATCCAGTTGCATATACTAATTCTCTTAATAATGTGCTTGCCTTCGGTCCAGAATTTATTACTCCTCCTCCGGTGTAAAATATTGGTTTTGATGATTTGCTCATTAAATTAATCAGTTTGTCTATTTCTGATTGATTAAAATGTTTTTGAGCTTTACCATTTATTTTTTTTTGTCTCTTATATTTAGTATAATTTGTTTTTTGAAATTGAATATCTTTTGGAATATCAACTAAGACTGGCCCAGGTCTTCCTGTCGTTGCAACTTCAAATGCTCTGTGAATGGTTTTAGCAAGATCTTTTACATCTTTTACTAACCAATTATGTTTTGTGCATGGTCTTGTAATACCAGTTGTGTCACATTCTTGAAATGCATCTGTTCCAATTAAATGAGTTGGTACTTGTCCTGATATACAAACTATTGGTACTGAGTCCATATAAGCATCTGTTAAAGCAGTTACTATATTTGTCGCTCCTGGTCCTGATGTCACTAAAGCAACACCTGCTTTTCCAGTTGATCTTGCGTATCCTTCAGCTGCATGTCCTGCGCCCTGCTCGTGTCTGACTAAAAAATGTTTAACTGAACTAAAATTTTTTAATTCATCGTATATTGGTAGTACAGCACCACCTGGATAACCAAAAATAACTTCTACTCCTTGATCTTCCAAACATTTAAATACTATTTCTGCTCCAGAATATAATTTTGACATTCGGCTAATCTAGCTGAAGTTGTGCTAATAGGTCAAGTTTAAGAGAGGTTTATTTAAAAAATTTTCTCGCCAAAACCTTATTAAGTGGATTTATAAACTGCCAAGAGCTCATATGTTTGCGTGACCATGTGGATTGCCTTTTTGCATATTGTCTTGTTTTTGTACTAATTTTTTCTTTTGTTTCTTCTAATGTTGCTTCTTTTTTTAAATATTGGTTAATTTCTCTAATTCCTATAACCTTATTTGCGCTATAATCTTTTTTAACTTTTAAAGCATTAAATTTTATTACTTCTTTCTCAACATCGCTAGCAAACATTCTATCTACTCTATTATTAATTTGATCAATCAATATATTTCTTGGAATATCAAAATATATTTTAATAAAATCCTTATCCTCAAAATTTTTTTTTGTTTTTTTAAACCAATCTATCATTGAAACCTTGGTAAATTTTTTTATTTCATAGGCTCTTAAAGTTCTTTGCGGATCTTTGGGATTAATGTGGTTTTTAATTTTTGGGTCAATTTTTAATAATTTTTGATAAAACTTTTCTTGACCAATTTTATTGTGTTTCGTTCTTATTACATATCTAAATTTCAATGGAATATTTGGTATTTTTACAAGTCCATCTATCAAAGATTTAAAATAAAGTCCTGTGCCTCCAACTATAATTGGTATTTTTCCCCTTTCTCTTATTTGTTTTATTTTTTTTAAAGTTAATTTAAGCCAATCTCCAGTTGAAAATTTTTTTTTAACACTTAAAAAACCATACAAGTGATATTTAATTTTACGAGTTTTTGATGGTCTTGCTGTCAATACTTTAAGTTCTTTATAAACTTGCATGCTGTCTGCATTTATTATTTCTCCTCCAATTTTTTTTGCTAATTTATCTGCCTGATCAGATTTACCTGAAGCTGTGGGACCTGAAATTAGTATAATTTTGGACTTGATGTCCATCTGTTATTTAATCTTTACACCAATGTAACGTTTTTGGTTTTGATTGTTATAAATTACAATTAAAATTGTTTGTTCAGAGCTTTTTATTGCAGACTTTATAATATTTTTTAAATCACCTATTGTTTTTATTTTTTTCTTTTGAACTTCAACAATAACATCATTTAATGATAAGAAGTTTATTGGACTGTCTTTTTTGATTTCAGTTATGACAACTCCTGTTGTATCTTTAGGAAGATTTCTTTTTTCGATATCTTCTTTTGTAAGATTTCTAACATTAATTTTTAATTCTTCTATTTCGCCTATTTTTGGTTTCTCGACTTTTTTAGTTTTAGTTTTAAAATCTTCAGAAGTTTCTAATCTCCCTAGTGTAATTTTTTTTCTTAATTCTTTTTTATTTCTCCAAATTTTTACATTAACTGTTTTGCCAACTTTTGTTTGTGCTACAATTAATGGTAGCTCTTTCATTTCATTAATTTTTTTTCCATCAAACTCCAATATTATATCTCCTGATTTTATACCTGCTTTATCTGAAGGGCTATCAGATGCAACACTCGCAACTAAAGCACCTCTTGGTTTGTCTAATTTTTCAACATCTGCAATTTCTTTTGTTACATTTTGAATTCTAACTCCAAGCCATCCTCTTTTAGTTTCACCATATTTAATTAACTGATCAATTACAATTTTTGCACTGTTTGAAGGTATTGCAAAACCTATTCCTATTGATCCGCTTTGACCTAAAATTGCAGTATTAATTCCAATTACATCGCCATTCATGTTAAACAATGGACCGCCTGAATTTCCTACATTGATAGATGCATCAGTTTGAATAAAATCTTCATATCTAGATAAACCAATACTTCTATTTCTCGCAGAAATAATTCCTGCTGTCACTGTTCCTCCCAAACCAAAAGGATTTCCTATTGCTATTACCCAATCACCAATTCGTGCTTTGTCAGAGTCACCAAATTTAGCAGGAGTAAACTTATCAGTAGAATTTATTTGGAGTACCGCTATATCCATCTCTGGATCAGCTCCTAATATTTTAGCTTGATACTCTTTATCTCCATTTACTCTTACTACAATATCTTCAGCTCCTTGGATAACATGATTATTTGTTATAACAATTCCTTTTGCATCGATTATAAAACCTGATCCTAAAGCAGATGTTTTTCTTTGCTGTGGTGTTCCAAAATCTTTAAACATGTCTTCAAATGGCGAACCTGGGGGAAATTGAAATGGAAAAGGGTTAGAATTTGTTGTTATAGTTTGAGTAGTTGAAATATTTACTACTGATGGCATTAGTTTTTCTGAAAGGTCAGCAAAAGATTCTGGAACAGATTTAGAATAACTGATGTTTGTAAAATTTATAAATAAGAATATTGGAATTAAAAATTTAAAAAAACTTTTTTTCATTATCTTTTAATGTACCAAATTATTACAAAACCAATTAAAGCAAATAAAAAACCACCTGCTCTTAGTTGCTTTTCATTAATCTCATTAAGTTTTAATAACATATTTTTCATTTTTGATGGAAATAAGGCATACAAAATACCTTCGATAAACAAGAAAAGACCAAATGCTATGATCAATTCTTTCATGATAAATTTTTATTGATTTGTTTTAGGTTTTGTATTTCCAAAAAATTTAAAAAAATCACTGTCTGGTGATAATATTAATGAAGTCTCGCCACCTATCAATGCTTTTTCATAAGCTTGCATAGCTCTATAAAATCCAAAAAATTCAGGATCTTTTCCAAATGCATCAGCAAATATTCTATTTCTTTGACCATCT
>CACCZY010000013.1 GCA_902550635.1 uncultured Pelagibacteraceae bacterium | reverse complement strand
TGAATATTATCAATTTAGTCTTTAAGTGAAATCTTCTTACTTTATATTTATGAATAACAAAATACTCAATCCTAATAATTCTGAAACTTTTAGTAATAAGATTGATTGGAAAGTTATTCAGGAGGAAATGAAAAAAAAGTTAGGAAGTGACATATATGATAGTTGGTTAAAAAAAATGTTCTTTGAAGAAGAACATTTAAATTATATTTTGTTATCGGTATCTACTAGATTTATTAGAGATTGGATTACTTCTAGATATTTAGATCAAATTTTACAAATTGTTAAATCTCATAACAAAGAAATAGTAAGAATTGAATTTATAATTAAGGAAAAAAATAACGTTGAAGAAAAATTAAATAGTTATGAAACCAAAAATGTGAGTTCTAATAATAATGTTTCATTTATTCATGATTCTTATCTAAAGTATAATAGAATAGATCCTCTAAAATCTTTTGAAAAATTTATTGTGGGATCAAGTAATAAATTAGCTTTTGAAGCTTCAAAAAAAGTATCTAGAGAAACAGGATTTTACAATCCATTATATTTGTATGGAGGAGTTGGAATGGGGAAGACTCACTTGTTAAATGCAATTGGACTAGAACTGAAAAAAACTTTTAAAGTTATGCTAATTTCTGCAGAAAGGTTTATGTATCAATTTGTTCGTTCTATAAAATCAAATGAAATGTTTAAATTTAAGGAATATTTTAGAAATACAGATGTTCTTTTAATTGATGATATTCAGTTTATGACTGGTAAAGAAGCAATGCAGGAAGAATTTTTTCATACATTTAATGCACTATTAGATAGAGGTTCTCAAATAATTATTTCTGCTGATAGAGCTCCAAATAGACTTCTTAGAATTCAAGAAAGAATTAAATCTAGATTTTCTGGTGGTTTAGTTATTGATATTCAAAAACCTGACCAAGAATTAAGGTATAAAATTATTAAAAAAAGAATTGAAGATTTAAACTTAAATCAAGTTAATGATTGTAAAATTAACGAAGATGTTCAAAAATATATAAGTTCAGAAGTAAAATCAAATGTAAGAGAATTGCTTGGCTCCTTAAATAGAATTATTTCATTTACAAGAATTTACAATAAGACCCCAGGTATTGCTGAAACAAAAATAATTTTGAAAGATATATTGAACCATTCGGCAAACCAAGTTACAGTTGAAGCAATACAGTCAGCATCATGCAAGTATTTTAAAATAAATAAAAATGAAATGCTTTCATCAAGAAGATCGAGATATTTAGTAAGACCGAGACAAGTTGCTATATATTTAACTAAAATGCTAACGTCGAAGTCATTACCAGAAATTGGAAGAGACTTTGCCAATAGAGATCACACTACAGTAATTCATTCAGTGAAGACTATAGAAAAACTTAAGGAAAAAGACTCGGATATTTCAATAAGCATTGATAATATTAAGAACGAAGTTTTGTATAAGCAGAATAATGAAATTTAACGTAAATCAAAAAGATCTTCAAAGATCATTAAATTACTGCCAAGGAATAATAGAAAGAAGAAGCACTTTACCAATTCTTTCAAATATCTTGGTGAATGCTGCAAATTCAAAGCTTACTTTAACTGCAACGGATCTAGATATAATTTTTATAAATCAAATAGAAAATATTGAAATTTCGGAGGAAGGAAAAACAACAACGTCTTCATCAATAATTAATGATATTGTGAAAAAATTATCATCAGGTAAAAAAGTTAATTTTTCTTTAAATAGTGAAAACAAACTTCAATTGGAGTCAGATAATACAAAGTTTAATCTAAATTGTTTATCAGCCAACGAATTTCCAGTTGCTGATGAAATATTTTCTGATAATGAATTTTCTATACATTCAAAAAAACTCTTAAAAATCTTAAATAAATGTAAATTTTCAATTTCAAACGATGAAACAAGACACTATTTAAGTGGTGTTTTTTTTCATGTTTCACAAATTGAAGAAAAATTTTACCTTACGGCTGTTGCTACCGATAGCCATAGAATGTCTATTTCAAAAGTTAATTTGAAAGAAAAAGTTAATTTTGAGCCTGTTATAATTCCAAAAAAAACTGTTTATCAATTATGCTCAATACTAGAGGATTATGATGGAGATATAAAAATTTCAAATATAAAATCAAAAATTAAATTTGAAGCTAAGGATAGTATTTTAATTTCTAAATTAATAGACGGAAAATTTCCCAATTATATTCAGGTAGTTCCTAAAAATAATAATAAAAAACTAGAGTCCAGTCTTAAATTATTCTTGAATGCAGTTGATAGAGTTGCATCTGTTTCATTGGATAAAAAAGATGGTGTAAAATTTACACTATCCAAGGATAAATTAGGTTTGTCCGTTAACAACACCAATAGTGGGGATGGTAATGAAATTTTAGATGTAAAATTCGAATATGACTTGAGTATAAGTTTTAATTCTAGGTATTTAATAGATATAGCTTCCCAACTAGATGGCGATAAAATAGAAATTTATTTGAATGAAAGCGGTTCACCAGCATTAATTAAGGATCCAGCAGATTTTGATAGTATTTATATTGTTATGCCCATGAAAGGTTAATTAAATTTATCTAATTCATTATAGATATCATTTTCTAAAAATTTTAAAAAATCTTCAGATGGTAATCCTGGTGATATTGGCTTTAATATAGAAACATTTATAGTTTTATTAGATTTAAGATAACCGTTTTTTGGCCAAACATGACCCGAGTTAACTGCAACTGGCTGACAAAAAATATTTAAGTCTTTATATATTCTTCCAACACCTTTTTTAAAAGGAATTTTTTCACCTGGTAAAGTTCTAGTTCCTTGAGGAAATATAATTATTGGTCTATTAGATTTTTCAACAATAAGCTTTATTTTTTCACTAAAGTTTAAATTATCTTTTGAAATTTTATTTCTATCGATTGAGATAGAGTCTATTTTTTTTAAGTATGATCCAAAAATAGGAATTTTTAGCAATTCTTTTTTAAGAATGAAAATTGGAGAATTAAAAATAGTTTGCAAAAAAAAAGTTTCAAACATTGATTGATGAGAACAAGCAATAAAAAATTTTTGATCATCAATAATATTTTCTTTACCATTAATAATAATTTTAGTAGATAAAAAAATTTTTAATGAAATTGAACACCAATATCCCATTAATTTTCCGCCAAATTGAACAAATTTTTTTGGCATAAATAATGCTGGTATAAAAAGGATACATATAAATAAAATTCCAAAGAAAAAGAAAAATTTAAAAATAAAACTTTTTATCATTAATTTAAAATTAAATTAAATTTTTAATAAGTTGACGTTTTGTAATTACCTTAACTCTTGACCGATTTACCAATATTTCAGCTGGTTTAGTTCTTAAATTATAATTTGAAGATAAAGCCATACCATATGCTCCAACATCATAAATTGCTAGAAGATCATTTTCATGTAGTTTCTGGTATTTTTTTAATGAAGAAAATTTGTCACTAGTTTCACAAACCGGGCCAACAAATTCATGCAATTTATTAATTTTAATATTATTTTTTTTAACAGCTTTAATTTCGTGTTTTGCACCATATAAAGCTGGTCTAATTAAATCATTCATAGCCGCATCCATAATTACAAATTTGATTTTAATTGCGTCTTTAATATAAGTTATTTTACTTATGAGGATACCTGCATTGCCAATTATTGATCTTCCAGGCTCAAATATAATTTTTGTTTTATTTTTCTTTAAAAATCTACTTATTAAACTACTGTATTTTTTATAATTTAATTCTTTAGAATTTTTTTCATATTTAATACCCATACCTCCACCTAAATCTATATAATTAAAATTATGTTTAGTTTTTTTAATTAAATTTTCAATTACATTAAGCATTTTTGAGTAAGGTTTATAATTTGTAATTTGACTGCCAATATGAACACTTAAACATTGTAAGTTTAAATTTTTTGACGATTTAATTTTTTTTACAATTTTAACTAATTGTTTTTTTGAAATTCCAAATTTATCTTCTTTTCTTCCTGTTGAAATTTTACTGTTAGTTAAAGGATCAATATCAGGATTTAGCCTTATACCAATATTTACTTTAATTTTTCTTTTATTTGCAATTTTTTCTATTTGTTTAATTTCACTTTCAGATTCCACATTTATGAGTAAAATTTTTTTTTTAATCGCAAGATTTAATTCATCATAGTCTTTTCCAACCCCAGAAAAAACAATCTTTTTTGGCTCCATTCCTACTTTCAATACTTTTAATAACTCGCCTTTTGAAACCACATCGGCTCCTAATCCCATTTTTTTTATTATTTTTAATAAATGAATATTAGAATTAGATTTTACAGAAAAACAAATAGTAGGATTTATTGACTTAAAATTATTTTTAAAATTAGCAATATTATCTTTTATCTTGTTAAATGAATAACAATAAAGTGGAGTACCATACTTTTTAGCTAATTTTTCAATAGACACATTTTCTATATAAAGTTTTTTATTTTTATATTTCATAAAGTTTTTTATTAAGTAATAACTAATTTTAATCTTGATTCTTTATAGACCGGATCTCCTTTTTTGCCACAAGAAAACAAAACTATAGATATTAGTATAAAAAATAATATTTTATTTAACATTAATTCCTTTTTTATATTTCTTTATCATTCTATTTACATTTTCAAAAGATGTTCCTCCATATGATTTCTTTGATTTTATTGAATTTTCTAGATTTAAAATTTTTAAAACATCAGAGTCTAATTTTTTTTCAATTTTTTGAATTTCCTTAATACTAATTTGATCTAATGTTTTATTATTTTTTTCTGCATAATTTACTATTTTTGCTGTAATTTCATAAGATTTTCTAAATGGAATTTTTAATTTTTGTACAATATGCTCTGCTAAATCAGTTGATGTAATATATCCAATAGAAGCCAATTGAAGCATTTTTTTTTTATTAAAATTAATATTTTTAATTATTTCACTCAGAATTAAAATTGAATTTTTTAGATCATCAAATGATTTAAATATTAAGTTTTTATCATCCTGTAAATCTTTAAAATATGATAATGGCAAACCCTTTAATATTGTAAACATTGAAAATAAATTACCATAAGCATTGCCACTTTTTCCTCTTAAATATTCTAGTGGATCTGGATTTTTTTTTTGTGGCATCATGGAAGACCCTGTTACCAAACTATCTTTTAAAGATATAAAATTAAATGCATCAGAATTCCAAATAATAAATTCTTCTGATAGTCGCGATATATGCATCGAACAAGTTGCACAAGAAAATAGAAAATCAAGTGCGAAATCACGATCTGACACTGTATCTATAGAGTTATTGCTAATTTTTTTAAATTTTAGCTTTTTGGCTGTAAATTTTCTATCAATATTAAAAGATGTTCCTGATAATGCTCCAACACCTAAAGGGCTTTCATTTAAATTATTTAAATTGTAATTAAATCTATTTAAGTCTCTGCCAAACATTTCTATATATGCTAACAAATAATGACCCAATGAAATTGGTTGTGCATTTTTTAAATGAGTAAATCCAGGCATAATTGTATAAACATTTTTTTCAGCTAAGTTAACAAAATGCTTATTTAAATTTTTTAATCCTTCAATCAGTTCAATTGTAGATTTTTTCATCCATAATTTTAAATCAGTTAAAACCTGGTCATTTCTAGATCTAGCAGAATGCATGAAACCCGCATCTTCGCCAATAATATCGTATAATCTTTTTTCAATGTTCATATGAATATCTTCATATTCAATTCTAAAAACGAATTTTTTTTTCTTAATTTCATTTTCAATTTTGTTTAAACCCCAAATTATTTTATTTTTAATTTTAAAAGAGATTATTTTTTGTTTACAAAGCATTTCCACATGAGCTATTGACCCATCTATATCTTCTTTAAATAATCTTTTATCTACTTCGATAGAAGAACCCATTTTTTGGAATAAAGATGAGGTTTTTTTGTTAATTCTGGTGTTCCAGATAGATTTTATTTTTTTCTTCATATTGGTTATTTATATACTTTAGATTTAAATAATCTAAAACTTTAATTGAAATATAAGAAAGCATTAATTGATTGTAGGACATTTTTTTAATAAAAAAACATAATAAATTAAATATGAAGTTTTGCCTTGAAACAGTAGTAATCAATCCCGAAAATAATGTAGAAATAAAAAATGCAGTAATTTTGCTTCATGGTTACGGTGGAGATGGTAAAGATATAAGCATACTTACACTCAACTGGAAACGTTTTATGCCTAATACCGTATTTTTATGTCCTAATGCACATGAGAAATGTGAAATTAATCCAAACGGCTACCAATGGTTTGATTTATCAAAAGAAAACAAAGAATATATTCTTGAACAATCTTTAAAAGCAGAAAAAAAGTTAAAAGAATTTATCGATCAGGTAAAGACCGTATATAGATTAGATAATTCAAAGGTATGTTTATCTGGCTTTAGTCAAGGGTGCATGTTAGCAATCAATATTGGATTAATTGAAAATGAGCCATTCAGCTGTGTAGTTGGTTTTTCTGGAAAAATAATTAATAAGGAAAACCTAGAATCAAGAATAATTTCAAAAACTAAATTTTTATTATTACATGGTGATATGGACCAAGTAGTTTCCTCAAGCAATTTGTTAGAAGCAAAAGATTTTTTGGAAAGAAACAAAATTGAAGTAGAAATTAATATGTTACAGAACTGCGATCATCATATTTCATCGGAAGCTTCGAGTATTGCTCTAAAATATATTAAAAAAAACTTAGGTTATTAATTTTTTTTAAAATAATTTGTCATGTTGATATTAATTTACAATTAGGCTAGAATTAATTAACTTATGACAATAGATCAAACGTTATCACTTGAAAAATGTCCAGCGCTTGTTTTAAATGCTGACTATAGACCATTAAGTTATTATCCATTATCTTTATGGTGCTGGCAAGACTCGATAAAGTCTGTTTTTTTAGACAGGGTTTCGATAGTGAGTTATTATGATAGAGTCATAAGAAGTCCTTCATTTAGTATGAAGCTTCCAAGTGTTATTGCTCTAAGAAGTTTTGTAAAACCTCAAACCAATCCTAGCTTCACAAGATTTAATGTGTTCTTAAGAGACAAGTTTAGTTGCCAATACTGCGGTAGTAAAAAAGAATTAACATTTGACCATCTTTTACCTAGATCAAAAGGAGGTAAAACAGATTGGGATAACGTAGTAACAGCATGTTCTTGTTGTAATGTTAAAAAAGGTGGAAGATTATTATCTAAATCTGGAATGATACTACATCAATTACCATTTCGACCCTCCACTGAAGATTTGCATAAAAATGGAAAAAATTTTCCTCCAAATTTTTTACATAAAAGTTGGTTAGATTATTTGTATTGGGATGTTGAATTAGAGCCTTAAAATTTATATTTCTTTTGAAATATTAATCGCAAATTTTGATCCTGTTTTAATAATTTTATCAAACACTGAATATAGTCCATCTTTAGAAGCACCTTCTTTGTAGGCAATATTTTTATGATTAATTTCATCTTTTCTGAATTTAGTGATTTTTTTTTTAAGTTTTTCTTCATCTTTTTTTAATTCACTTAGTTGATTTTGATAATGTCCATCAATTACTTCTTCAACTGATGCTGTACATAGCATTGCAGCTTTTTTTCCCAAAATTACACTTCCAAATCCCAAACTAACTCCCAACAAATCCCATAAAGGGAGAAAAATTGTTTTTTTAATTCCTCTTTTTTTAATTTCATTTTCAAAGTATTCACAATGTTCTTTTTCATGTTCTTTCATTTTTTTTATCATTTTTTCTAATTTTTCATCCTTAACTAAAGTATTTAAAGCTAATAGTTGTCCCTCATATATTTTTATTGCTCCACGTTCTCCGGCATGATCAACTCTTATTATTTCTTCTACTTTTTTTTTATTTGTTTTTTTCATTGTGTATTATTTTAAGATGTATAATTACAAATATAGATGAAATAATCATGTTTATAGTCGCAAGTGACATACCTAGTATTTTAAAACCTACATTTTTGCAACTAATTGTATTATTTTGAAGACTATTTAGTATTTTTGTTTTGTCTAATAGATTAACATTTTGAGCAGTACATCCCGTAAATTCCTCAAAAAATCCTGTTTCTATTCCAAAATGATACCCTGATAATATAAAGCTTATTAAAAATATTAAGGTTTGTAATTTTATCCAAAATAAATTTTCAGAGTAATTAAAACCTAAAAAAGATACAAAAATAAGCAATATGTAAGGAATTCTTTGATAAATGCAAAGTGTGCAAGGTTTAATTCCAATTGAATATTCTATGTAAACTGCAGTTAACAAAGATAATACAGATATAGTTAACGTAATTAAATAAATTATTTTTTTATCAAGAATATATTTCATAACTTAAATAAAATTTTTTAAAAAAAAATAAATAAAAAGAGCAAATAGAATTAAAATAACAGATATTATTATTGAAACTTTTAGTAATTTTTTTTCTATAATTTTTTTCATAGTCGTACCAAAATTTCCAATAAGAAAAGAAATTAAAAAAAACCTTGAACCTCTAGTAAGTGCACTTACCATTATAAATAGAAGTAAATTAAAATGAACAAATCCACTAGTTATTGTTAAAAGTTTAAATGGTAGTGGACTAAAACCGGCAATAGCTAAAAGTGTAATCCAAGCTATTACACCACCTTCAGATGAAACTTTGTCTTTTAAAAAGGAAGCATTGTCTACACCATATAGTTCAAATATTTTTATACCTATTTCATTAAAAAAAACATAACCAATGAAATAACCCAAACATCCACCAAGCACTGAGAAAATTGTAGCTATTAAAGCAATCTTCAACCAATCTTTTTTTTTAGCTATTGTCATTGGTATAATAAGAACATCAGGTGGTATGGGAAATATAAAACTTTCAATAAAAGACATGATTGCTAAAAAAAATTTTGAACTTTTATGACCTGCTAATTGTATAGTTTTTTTATAAATCTGCTTTATCATTTTATTTGTTTTATTATAATAATTGAACTTATACTATTTAAAAAAATTATTTAAATGGGCGAATGGCGGAATTGGTAGACGCGTTGGACTCAAAATCCAATGGTAGCAATACTGTGAGAGTTCGATTCTCTCTTCGCCCACCAAGGAAGAAAATATAATGAATTATTTTTATGAAATAAATTTGAGATTAAATTTGTTAAAAAATTCTTTAAGGAATTTGTTAAAAAATAATGATCAAAATAAAAATAAAAAATTTATAGAAAAATACTTTCAAAACAAGAAAGGTATTTATGTGGATGTTGGCTCATATCATCCAATAAGAATATCTAATACATTGAATCTTTATAAAAATGGTTGGACAGGAATAAATATTGATATAAGTAAAAAAACTATAGATCTATTCAAAGTTGCAAGACCAAATGATGTTAATTTAAATGTAGCTGCTGGAAGTAAAAATAAAAATGGATATTTTTTTTATGATAAAGATGTTTCAATGGTAAACTCATTAAATAAAAATTTTTTTCTAAAAATGAGTAAAAAAAAGGTAAAATCTAAAAAAATAAAAATAAGAACCTTAGATTTTATTTTAAATAAATTTTTAAGAAACAAAAGTATAAATCTTCTCGATATTGATGCTGAAGGAAATGATTATGATGTTTTAAAAGGGATTAATTTGAAAAAATTTAATGTAGAAATCATTTTGATTGAAGGTCATGCTTATAATTTAAATTTAAAAAGAAATTGTGAAAAAATGTTAAAATATTTAAATAAAAATAACTTTAAACTAATATATGGATCATTTCCAGGAAATGGTATTTTTAAAAATAAAAGATTTAGATATAATGATTAACTTGAAATAATATTACTTAAAGTATTTAATGTTAATTTATGGAAATTTCTCAAATAAATAATCTAATTGAGTTATTTTATAAGAGATTTTGTGAAATAAAAAATAAAGACCAAATATTTTTAAAATGGTTATATAACTCTAAAGAATATTCTTGGAATCAAGTTTTTCAATCAATAAAGAACTTATCAGAAGAAATATCAAACCATATTCAAAAAGGAGACAGATGTTTATTAATTTCTGAAAATAGACCCGAATGGTTAATCTCTGATATTTCAATAATGTTATCCTATGGAATTACTGTTCCAGCATATACAACTTATTCAGAAAGAGATTATGAATATATAATTAATGACTGCAAACCTTCCTTGGTAATTGTTTCAAGTGTAGAACAATATAAAAAAATAAAAAATATTTTAAAAGATAAAAATTTTATAAAAAAAATAATTCATTTTGATGAATTAAATTTAGAAGAAAGTAATTTGTTAATAAGTTATAAAAAAATTACAGATAAAGATTTTGACAAAAAAAAAGAATTTCAAATCAGTTTAAAAAGAAAAGATCCAGCATGCATAATTTATACCTCTGGCACACAAGGAAATCCAAAAGGAGTTATACTAAGTCATGGAGGTATTTTAAATAACTGCGAGGGTGCCATAGAAATTTTAAAACCATTAATTAAAAAAGATCAAACAAGATTTTTAACTTGGTTGCCTTTATCACATTCTTATGAACATACGGTTCAATTTGTTCAAATCACAGTTTCAGCTAGGGTATTTTATGCTGAGAATATTGAGAAATTAATAAAAAATATGAATGATTGTAATCCAGAAATTATGACTGCTGTTCCAAGATTTTATCAAAATTTATATCAAAAAATTAATGCAAGTTTTAATAAAGCAGTTGGTATAAAAAAAGTCTTAGTTCAAAAAATGCTAAATCTTGGACTAAAAAAAATTAAAAAAGAACCTTTGAATTTTATTGAAAAAATTCAAGACAATATTTTAGAAAAAATTGTGAGAAAAAAAATAAAGGCTCAGTTTGGAGGATCTTTAAAAACCTTCGTATCTGGTGGTGGTGCTTTGGATAAAGAAGTTGGATACTTTCTTAATGCCATAGGTTTACCTACTTTACAGGGGTATGGTCTTACTGAAACATCACCAGTTGTAAGTTGTAATCCAATAAATGATATAAGAGTAGAAACTGTAGGACCTCCATTTAAAGGAAATGAAGTAAAAATTGCTAAAGATGGTGAAATACTTGTTAAAGGTGAGAATGTCATGCTTGGTTATTGGAACAATAAAGAGGAGACGGATAAAGTTTTAAAAAATGGCTGGCTCCATACAGGAGATATAGGAGTTTTTGAAAATAAATATTTGAAAATAACAGATAGAAAAAAAGATATTTTAATTACGCCAGGAGGAGACAATATTTCACCATTAAAAATAGAAAATGAATTAGTTAATTCAGAACTATTTGAGCAAGCAATTGTTTATGGAGATAATAAACCTTATCTTGTTGCATTATTAGTCATTAATGATGAAAAAAAATCATTAGAGGAAAAAAATATTAAACAAGAAATTGAAAAAATTAATAAAAAATTATCTAAAATAGAAAATATTAAAAAATTTTTTATAATTGATGAAAAATTTTCAATTGAAAATGGAATGTTAACACCAACATTAAAGTTAAAAAGATTCAAAATTATACAAAAATATAAAAATTCTTTTGAAAAACTTTATTAAATAAATTTAAAAATATTGTTTATTAATCGCAATTTATCTAACTTTTTTACAATTATTAAAAATAAAATAAAAAATATTTTTTTTTATAAAATTTTACAAAAATTAAGTAATTGACATAACTTTTTAAAAAAAATAATAATCAGTTATATCGAATCATAATGATTCGTTTAACAAATAAGGGAGCTAAAGATGGCTAAGAGAAGAAAAAAAGCTAAGAAAAAAGCTAAGAAAAAAGCTAAAAAAAGAAGAAGAAGAAGATAAATAATTCTTTCTTTAAAACGCTTCTCATAACTTTTTGTGTGAGAAGCGTTTTTTTTTATTCTTATACTTCTTCTGTTGTTGTTACTTCTTCTGACACCACATCGTTAGTTACATCTGGATCAGGTACTTTAGTTGTTTGCGTCTGAGCCTTTGTTTCAGAAGCAGATGTAACAAGGTTTCTTTTTAGAGCTTTATCTAATTTTTTTTGAGTGTCTTCATGTGAAATTTTTAATACAATTTGAAACTCATTTAAAATTCTTTCATAAGCTTTCTCGAATAGCTGTCTTTCACTATAAGATTGATCTACCATAATATCATCACCTTTATTTAAGTCTCTTACAACTTCAGCTAATTCATAAACTTTTCCAGAATTTATTTTTTGTTCATATTCTTGAGCTCTTCTACTCCACATCGACCTTTTAATTTTTGGTTTGCTTTTTAATATTGAGATAGATTTATTAACCTGATTTATTGTAGAAAGAGGTCTTAAATGTAATTGCTTATTTACGGGAACAAAACCTTCTGCTTTATCTTTTTCAAATTTAACTACATAGCATTGAACTTCTATACCTCCAATTGTAACAGTGTCAATTTTTAAAATTTTTCCAACACCATGTTTTGGATATACTACATACTGATTAGGTTTATATTCTTTTTTTTCAGTATCTTGTTTTTTTATTTTTTTTATTTCGGGCTTTACTTCATTACTTTTTGAAACTTTATATTTTTCATTTGTTTTAATATCAACATTTTTTTGTGTTTTTTTTGGAGGTATTTTTTTAATTTTTTTTGGAGGTATTTTTTTAATTTTTTTTTCTTTTTTGACTTTAATCTTAATTTTTTTTTTTATCTTAACGCTTTTTTTTTTATTTTTTTTAAAGGTTTTCTTTAAAATATTTTTCAAATTTATTTTTTTCATTTTTATAATTTTCGTTATCTTTAGGTGGATCTTTTTTTTCTGAAATATTTGGCCAAATTTCCGAATATTTTGTATTTATTTCTAACCATTTCTCTATTCCAACATTTGTATCAGGTTCTATTGCATCCACTGGACATTCAGGTTCGCAAACGCCACAATCTATACACTCATCAGGTTTAATTACAAGCATATTTTTTCCCTCATAAAAACAATCTACAGGACATACCTCTACGCAATCCATAAGTTTACATTTAATACATTTTTCATTAACTATGTAGGTCATTTTAAATTTTCATTAGAAATTTTATTTTTTATATCACCTAAGGTTTTTGAGTCTATATAAAGTAATCCAGCTAATCTTCTCATTAAACTAGATTCGTAGAGGTCTACATTTTTATCAGAATAAATAATTCTCCAAAGTGTTTCCACTAATTTTTTTTTTAGATTATCTTCAAGATTTTTAATAGTTTTAGTAAAATCTAAAATTTGATTAGAATCATTATCTAACTTTTCTGCTTCTGCAATTACTTCATCTACTTTTATTTTGTTATTTGATATCTCTTCAAGAGTTTTTTTAATTATTTTTTTTTCCTTTTCAGTATATTGTTCATCAATCTTAGCAACATGAATTAATAAAGCAGCTATATTTATATATTTTTTGTTATTTTTAACTTCCTGATCTTTATTTTTCTTAAATATATTAATCATTTAAATTGAATTTGTTTAAGTTTATTAAATGCGTTGTTAATAAATTTTTGTCTAGACTTTTCTTTTTTAAATTGTTTTTTTTTTGGAGTATATTTAAGAAAAATTTCATTTTCCCTGTTAAAATGTTTATAATCCATCAATTCTATCAATTTTAAGAAATTTTCTTTATTACATCCAAGCAAATTAAGCATTTCAGGAGTTAATTTTATTTCTTTATTTTTGGTTTTATTACTTTCAATTAATTTTACAAATAATCTGTCTAAAATGTCAATTCTTATATATAAATTATTAAAATTTTCAAATCCACAAATTAACATTAAATTTTTGTCGATTTTTTCATTTATAGTTAAAAAATTTAATCCAAATTTAGGAGAAATAAAGTTTATATTTTTTTTTTGAAAATTTTTCCATAAAGTCAATCTTAATTTGACTGCATCAGGTTTAAGTAATTTGAATAAAAAAATATGATATCTTCCAAATTTTACTCCATATTTTCTTAAAATTTTTCTGTCCTCGTTATTTAGTTTTTTTATTAAATCACTGGATTCATTTCTTTTTATTACTCCATTATTCTCGTAAAGTCTGTATGCTAAAGCTCTAATATTTGAGTTTTTTTCATTAATTAATTTAAGCTCAAATAGATTTTTTAAAGTTTCTTTAATTTTATTTTCTAGCCAATCATTTAAAAATAAAGTTAATTTCTTTTGATCTTCTAATTCTATAATATCATCTACTATAATTTCAATTTTTGGAGATAAATAATCTTTTCCTGGTATAATCTTTGCGATTGTGTTTTTTTGCCAAGTTATTTTAAAATTATCTTCCAACACAATCATTCTAGAATCAATTATTTCACTAATTCTTCTAGAAAACTCAGGACCTATATTTTGTCTTGCTGCCTTTCTTAAAGATTTGATATCTGTATCTAAAGTGTTTGCTTTTAGATCAAGATTTAGTTTAAGGCCAACAATTTCGCCGATATATTGATTGTCTATTATAACTTTTTTTTGGTCAATTATTTTAGTTTCTAATTTTGAATCTTGTTTTAATCCTCTTGCCAATATACTTGCTCTTTTATCAATAAAAGTTTTTGTTAATTCTTCGTGCAATCTATCAGAAAGTTTATCTTCCAAATATTTTGTTCTTTCTATCCAATAATCTTGATTTTCTACCCAATTAATTTTATTTGCAACATATGACCATGTTCGAACATTAGCTATTCTATTTGATAAGGAATCTACATTACCTTCAAGATTATCAAGTGATTTTAACTGTTTTTTCATATAGTCACTGGGAACTTTTCCATTATTGCTAGATAAAAATTCGAAAACTTTAATTACAACTTGTAAATGATGACCATATGTTTTTTTTACAAAATCTGGAATTTGGCAACATTGCCACAATATTTTTAAATTGTTAGGATTATTTTGAATTTTATATTTTTCTTTATCTTTAATTAAAAACTTTAAAACTTTTTCATCCTCACATTCATTAATTCTTCTTAACCAATTAGCTGGTGGTTTGACCTCTAATGATTTTATTAAATTGTCTGTTGATGAAAAATTTAAATTGAAATTTCTCCAAAAAATATTTCTTATTTCTTCAAATTTATTTCCTTCTAAAAGCTCTACATCTACAGAATTAATTTGATCACATTCACCGGTAATACCAAAAAAACCATCGTTTAAAAATCTTCCGGCTCTTCCAGCAATTTGACCTATTTCAGGCAGGTTTAATCTTCTTGATTTTTTTCCATCGAATTTTTTTATGTTAGAAAAATAGACATTATTTATATCCATATTTATACCCATTCCGATAGCATCGGTAGCTACTAAATAATCGACGTCACCTGACTGATATAATTCTACTTGAGCATTTCTTGTCTTTGGGCTTAATGAACCCATTACAATGGAAGCACCCCCTTTTTGTCTTCTAATTAATTCAGCAATTGCATAAACTTCCTCAGCAGAAAAACCTATAATTGCACTTTTTCTGTCAATTCTGGATATTTTTTTATGTCCAACAAATGACAGTTTAGACAATCTATTCTTATCTATAAATTCTGTGTCTTCATCAAGATTTTCAATAATATTTTTAATTGAATGAGAACCTAAAAACATAGTTAACTTTTCACCTCTTAAATTTAATAATCTTTCAGTAAATATGTGGCCTCTTTCATGGTCTGAACACATTTGAATTTCGTCTACAGCAACAAATTCTAATTTTTTATCTATCGGCATTGATTCCACAGTACATAGATAATATTTTGCATTATTTGGTATAATTTTTTCTTCACCAGTAATTAAAGCTACTTTTTCTTTACCTATTCTTTTAACAACTTTGTCATAAACTTCTCTGGCGAGAAGTCTTAAAGGAAAACCAATCATTCCGTCATCAAATGATAGTAAAGTTTCTATTGCTTGATAGGTTTTTCCTGTATTTGTAGGTCCTAGTACTGCGGTTACTTTATTTTTAATCATTTCTATTTTTGGTATATTTTTTTTTTCTCCTACTATATCTTGTTATCGTTAAAGAACAAAAATGGACTAAAACATGACCGAATCACCAAGGAAAAAGTTCTCATTTTGAAATTTTATCAGATGAACAGTAACATAAATAACAATAATTCAATATAATTTTTTTATGATTAAAAAATTGTGGGAAGCATCAGAAAATATAAAATTAAAATCTAATTTATTTAAATATGAAAAATTTTTATCAAATAATTATAAATATAAAACATCAAAAAAATATTCAAAATTATTAAAATGGACTTTAAAAAATCCAAAAAAATTTTGGAGTTCTATTTGGGATTTTACTAATGTAAAAGGATATAAAAAACTTAGATATAATTTTGCAGGAAGTATTTTTAAACATAAATTTTTAATAAATTCCAAGCTAAATTTTGCTGAAAATTTGTTGTCAAAAAAAGATAATTCTAAAGCTATAACATTTATAAGTGAAAATGGCTTATATGAATATAGAAGTTGGTGGCAGTTAAATTTGAATACATATAAAGTTTTTAATTTTTTTCAATCAATTGGAATAAAAAAGAACGATCGAGTTGCTGCCTACTTACCTAATATTATTGAGACTGTAGAAAGTTTTTTGGCAACTTCGGCAATAGGAGCTATTTGGTCATCATGTTCTCCAGATTTTGGAACTCATGGAGTTATTGAAAGATTTTCGCAGATCAAACCAAAAATACTAATTATTGCAGACAGATACTATTACAATGGAAAAGAAATAAATATTATTAATAGACTTCCTTTAATTTTGAAAAAAATAAAATCAATTAAAAAAGTTTTAGTTATAAATTATCCTGGAAAGAATTATCTTAAATTAAAAAAAACTAAAAAACATAAAATATTTACTTGGAAAAATATAAAAAAATATAAAGCAAATGTAATTAATTTCAAAAAGCATGATTTTGATCATGACTTAGCAATATTATATTCTAGTGGTACAACTGGCAAACCCAAATGTATATGTCATCGTAGTGGAGGAGTTTTACTACAACATTTAAAAGAACATCAATTACATTGTGAAATTAAACCAGGGGATAATATTTTTTATTTTACTACTTGTGGGTGGATGATGTGGAATTGGCTTATAAGTTGTCTTGCATCAAAAGCATCAATTGTTTTATTTGACGGATTTCCAATGTATAAAAAAAAAGAATTATTATTTGAAATTATTGAAAAAGAAAAAATTACACTTTTTGGAGTAAGTGCAAAGTATATTGACACTTTAAAAAAATTAAATTTTTCTGCAAAATTAAAATTTAAACTTAAAAGTCTTAAAACTATTTGTTCAACAGGATCTCCATTATCTGAAGAAGGATTTGATTATATTTATAAAAAAATTAAAAAAAATGTACACCTAGCTTCAATATCTGGTGGTACCGATATTGTATCATGTTTTGTTTTGGGAAATATATATAGCTCAGTAGTGAGTGGTGAAATTCAAAATAATGGACTTGGAATGGATGTTGATATTTTTAATGAGAAAGGAAAGTCTTTATTAAATACAAAAGGAGAATTAGTTTGCAAAAATTCATTTCCTTCTATGCCAAAAAAATTTTGGAATGATAAAGGAAATTTGAAATATAAAAATGCATATTTTAATAGATATAAAAACGTATGGCATCATGGGGACTATGCTGAGAAAAAAAAAAATGGTGGCTATATAATCTATGGAAGGTCAGATACTACTTTAAACCCAGGTGGGGCAAGATTAGGTACAGCAGAAATTTATTCTGTTGTAGAAAAGTTCAAAGAAATAAAAGAGGCAATTGTTGTTGGACAGAACTGGGATAATGATATTAGAATAATTTTATTTGTTATTTTAAATAAATCATTCAGACTTAATAAAAGTCTAATTAAAAAACTCAGAAAGATGATCAAAAAAGATGCATCACCAAGA
>CACCZY010000012.1 GCA_902550635.1 uncultured Pelagibacteraceae bacterium | reverse complement strand
TATTGTTAGTGGAATTATTAAAGGCTGTAAAATTTCTGGTTGTGATTTAGTTGGTGGAGAAACTGCAGAAATGCCTGGAACTTACGAATTAAATAAATTTGACATTGCAGGTTTCGCAGTAGGTGCTGTGGAAGAAAAAAAAATTTTAAAAAAAGAAAATGTAAAAAAGAATAATTTAATTTTAGCAATCCCTTCTAATGGGCTTCATTCAAATGGTTATTCATTAATTAGATTTTTACTGAAATCAAAAAAAATAAATTTTGGCGGTGGTATTGAAGAAAATATAAAGAGAGTTATACCTAATAATTTAACTGCCGAAATCTATTTAAAAAAAATAAAAACTCAAAAAATATTCAAATGGTTAAGAAGAAGCATATCTGAAAAAGAAATGATCAAAACTTTTAATTGTGGTGTTGGTTTTTGTATAATTATAAAACCTCAGAATTTAAATAAAGTTATAAATATTTTTAAGAAAGAATACAAACCTTATGTAATTGGAAAAATAATTTCTGGAAATAAAAAAACAAAACTATGTAGTAAAATTCAATGGATCTAATTCAAGCTGCCTAGCCAATTTTTTATTTCTAACATTCTAGACTCTCTATTAGATATTTCATTTTCCTTTTGAATAATATCTATATGATTTTTTACTTCTTCTTCATTTTCAAAACATTTTCTTACGTTTATTAATCTTTCTTTTCTAAATTTTATTAAACTTATCATTTTGTCGTAACTAATTTCTGGATGATATTGCAGTCCCCAAATATCACTATTTCCGCTTTTGAATTGTATACTTTGAATTTTATTTATTTTATTAGAAGCTAAATGAATTGAGCCATTCGGTAATTTTATTACTTCGTCAAAGTTAAAAGCTGGGGAATTAAACTTTTTATTTTTTAATAGATATAAAGGATGTTTTAAACCTTTTTCATTAATTTCAATATCATTTGCTATACCAATATGTGCTCCGTTTGATGATTTTTTTACTTGGCCGCCAGCAGCAGTTACCGCAACCTGCATGCCCCAACATATTCCTAAAATTTTTTTTATATTTTTAAAACACTCTTTCATAAATGCGATCTGTCTACGTATTTCAATACAATCATTATAAATATTTAAACTGCTACCTCCCCATATTAATCCATCATACTTTTTAATTTTTGAAATTACTTTGTTGAAACTTTCTTCTGAACATGGATTAAAAACATCTATATTTAAATCTTTGCGATAATACGAAAGCGAATCTTTTAAACTTTCTGTGTGAGTTTCAATTCCTGATTTTTTGAAATTTTCATTTTCTTTTTGAAGATTGCCTTCGACAATTAATAAGTTTAAATTTTTCATTCAAATAATTTTCCTGAAATACTATGTTCATACAAAATTTTCATATCGTCAATAGTCATTTTTTTTGGATTTGTTTGTGTAGAAGGATCTTCAAATGCCATTTTTGAAAGCTTATTTAAATTGATTTTTTTAGTATCCATAACATCTGACAACTTATGAGGAATATTTAGTTTTTTTCTTAAGTCTAATATCCAATTCAAAAAACTTTCAAAATTTTTATCTAAATTAAGATAGTCACATATAGAACTAATCCTATTTTCTACTGAACTTTTATTAAAAGTAAGCACATACGGCATAAATATTGCATTTGATAAACCATGATGGATATCAAATTGCGCATTTACTGGATGACTTAAAGAATGAATTGCTCCCAAACCTTTTTGAAAAGCAGTAGAGCCCATACTGGCTGCGACCAACAAATCTAATCTTGCATTCAAATCATTTCCATTTTTCACAGCTATTAAAAGTGATTTTTTTATTAACCTCATTCCTTCTAATGCAATTCCATCTGCCATTGGATGAAAGCCTGGTGCACAAAATGCTTCTAAGTTGTGAGCTAGTGCATCCATTCCAGTGGCCGCTGTTAATCTTGAAGATAAATCAACTGTTAAAACTGGATCTAAAATAACAATAGAAGGTAAAAGTTTTGGATGAAAAATAATCTTTTTTACTCCACTTTCTTTATTAATAATTGCTGAAGCACGTCCAGTCTCAGATCCGGTTCCAGCTGTAGTAGGAATAGCAATTATAGGAGCAATATTTTTCTCATTTGCTCTTTTCCAGTAATCTCCTACATCTTCAAAATCCCATATAGGTCTAGTTTGTCCTGACATAAATGCAATTGCTTTACCAACATCTAACCCGCTCCCTCCTCCAAAAGCTATAACACCATCACATTTATTTTTTTTAAATTCAAAAACTCCTTCTTCTACATTTTCACCGATTGGGTTTCCTGAAAAATTTGAAAAAATAAATAAAGTACTAAATTTTTTTCTAACTTCAAAAATAATGTTTTTGGTCATGTCGAGATTAATAAGATCTTTATCTGTTACAAATAATGGACTTGAGATGTTTAAATTTTTGCAAGCTTCCGGTAAATCTTTAATTCTATTTTCTCCTACCCACATAGAAGTGGGGTAATTCCAATTAGTTTTCATAATAAAATATTATTGCAATTTTTACTTTTTTGTTAGTAAAATACATTTATAAATTTATTTTTTATGGGAAAAATTCAATGACAAAAGTAGCTATTATTGGAACAGGACCTTGTGGTCTTTCAATGCTAAGGGCTTTTGAACAGGCTGAAAAAAAAGGTGAAAAAATACCTGAAATAGTTTGCTTTGAAAAACAGGAAGATTGGGGAGGATTATGGAATTACAGTTGGAGAACTGGATCCGATCAATATGGCGATCCTATTCCTAATAGCATGTATAGGTATCTATGGTCAAATGGTCCTAAGGAGTGTTTAGAATTTGCAGACTATTCATTTGATGAGCATTTTGGGAAGCCTATTCCATCATTTCCACCAAGAGAAGTTTTATATGATTATATAACTGGCAGAGTAAAAAAAGGTAACCTAAAAAATAAAATAAGATTTAGTACAAGTGTTTCTAAAGTTGTTTTCAATGGAAATAATTTTGAGATTATTTCTCATGATAAAAAAAATGATAAATTTTCAAAAGATATTTTTGATTATGTAGTTGTATCAACTGGTCATTTTTCAGTTCCATTCATTCCAGAATATCCTGGGATGAAATCTTTTCCAGGTAGAATTATGCATTCACATGATTTTAGAGATGCAGAGGAGTTTAGAGGAAAAAATGTTATTGTTTTAGGAAGCAGTTATTCAGCAGAAGATGTTGCTCTTCAATGCCACAAGTATGGAGCCAAAAGTGTAACTATAGGTTATAGAAATAACCCAATGGGATTTAAATGGCCTAAAGGAGTAAAAGAGGTGCACTATTTAGATAAACTGGTTGGAAATAAAGCAATCTTTAAAGATGGGCATGAGCAAGAAGCTGATGCAATAATTTTGTGTTCTGGTTATCTTCATCATTTCCCATTTTTAACTGAGGATCTTAAGCTAAAAACTAGAAACAGATTATATCCACCAAAATTATATAAAGGTGTCGTATGGCAAGATAATCACAAATTACTTTATTTAGGTATGCAAGATCAATTTCATACTTTTAATATGTTTGATTGTCAGGCGTGGTATGCAAGAGATGTGATAATGGGAAAAGCTAAAATTCCAAATAGCTCAGAAATAGAAAAAGATATTAATAAATGGGTTGCCCTAGAAGAAAAATTAGAAAATCCAGAACAAATGATAGATTTTCAAACTGAATATACAAAAGAACTTCATGGGATGTCTGATTATCCAAAAATAGATTTTGAATTAATTAGAAAGCATTTTAAAGAATGGGAACACCACAAAGTAGAAGATATTATGACCTATAGGAATAAATCTTTTTCATCACCAGTGACTGGATCTGTTGCACCAGTTCATCATACTCCATGGGCATCTGCTATGGATGATTCTTCAAAAGCTTTTTTAGATCAATAAAAAAACTAAATTTTATTTATAATCTTATATTTAATTTTTTATTTTTTAGGATAGTTTTCAATAAATTAGTCATTAAAGGAATTTTTTTCTTATTTATTTTTTTCAATATATATGGCGCTATCTCTCTAGCAAGTTGCTCTCCTTCAACTGTATCTTTGGGCATAAATTTTTTTTTTGCTTTTTTAAATGTAAATCCTTTTCCTAAATAACTTCCCATTTTGCTATTTCTTCCACCTGCCGCACTAACATACAAATCTCCTACTCCTGCAAGTCCCAGAGTTGTTGCTTCTTTTCCTTTAAAATGCTTTGTTAAATATTTCATTTCAATTATTGATTTTTGAAATAAACTTGATGATCTATTTAAACTTTGACCTGCTCCAATTATCATTGCATATATATTTTTTATCGCAGAACATACTTCTACACCAATAATATCATTAGAAAATTCTATAGCGTAATATTTTGTAGAAATCATCTTGCCTATCTGTTTAGCTATTTTAATATTTTTATTAGCTACAATTACACTAGTGTGACTTTTTCTAGCTAGTTCCTTGGCTAAGCAAGGACCTTTTAAAACTGAAATATTCATTCCATTATAATTCTTTTTTAATTGTTCTGAAATTGTTAAAATTTTATTATTTTTTTTTTCGTATTTTAATCCTTTAGTAAGTACCAATATCGGATTTTTAAATTTTGATTTTTTTAGTTCTTTGCTAATAAAATCAATACCCGAGAGACTTAAAGCTATTACAATCAAATCAAATTTTTCTCTTAATAAATTCTGGGAGAATTTTCTAAATTTTAAACTTTTTGGAAGTTTTATCTTTAAACTCGAATGAAATTTATTTTTTGAAGAAAGGTTTCTAATAAAAGTTTTGCTATAAGGCTCTGTAATAGTAACTTTACTCTTGTTTTCTAAGCAAGGAATTGTAAATGCTGAACCCATTGCCCCACCACCAATGACTAATATTTTTTTCATTAAACTAAGGTTTTTCTAATTGCTTGTTGCCAACCTTTCAACAGCTTAGTACGGTTTGATTTGCTTATTTTTGGAGTAAATTTTTTATCTATTTTCCAATAATTTGAAATATCTGAAAAAGACTTATAAACTCCTATTTTTAAACCTGCCATAAAAGCTACTCCTAAAGCTGTGGTTTCTTTAACCTTTGGTCTTATAACTTTTGTATCAATTATATTAGATAAAAATTGAGAAAACCAATTGTTAGTAACCATTCCTCCATCTACTTTAACAATCTTAGGTTTTATCCCATCTTTTTTCATAACCTTAAATAAATCATAGCTTTGGTAAGCAACAGACTCTATGATAGCGCGCACCAGATCTTTCCAATCACTATTTCTTGTTAAACCAGTAATTAATCCACGAGAACTTGAGCTCCAATATGGTGCCCCTAAACCTGTGAAAGCAGGCACGATATAGACGCCATCATTATTTTCTTTTGATTTTACAATTTTTTCTGTTTCATTAGCATCATTTATTAACCCTATTTTATCTCTTAACCACTGAATCCCAGCACCAGCTACAAAAATAGATCCCTCAAGTGCAAAAGTATTCTTATTATTTAATCTATAACAAATAGTTGTGAGTAATTTATTTTTTGAAATCAATTTTTTATTACCAGTATTCATAATTACAAAAGCTCCTGTACCATAAGTGCTTTTTACGGATCCTTTTTCAAAACAGGCTTGACCAAATGCTGCTGCTTGTTGATCACCTAAAACTCCTGAAATGGGTATTTTTTCACCAATAACTTTTTTACTAGTATATCCAAAATCATCTGCTGAGTTTTTTACTACTGGTAATATATTTTTATTTATTTTAAAAATTTTTAAAATTTCATTATCCCAATTATTTTTATTGATATTAAAAAGCATAGTTCTTGAAGCATTAGTGGCATCTGTTGCATGAACTTTACCATTGGTAAGTTTCCAAATTAAAAAACTATCAATTGTTCCAAATAACAATTGTTTTTTCTTTAAAAGATTTTTTGCCTTTGGAACATTTTCTAATATCCATTTGATTTTGGTGGCAGAAAAATATGGATCAATAAATAAGCCCGTTTTTTTTCTTATTAGATTTTCTTTTTTCTTTATTTTCTTACAATATTCTTCGGTTCTTCTATCCTGCCAAACAATTGCATTATAAATATGTTTTCCTGTTTTTTTATCCCATAGAATAGTAGTTTCTCTTTGATTTGTTATGCCAATTGTTAGAATGTTTCCTTTTAATTTTTTACTTTTTGTAATTACATCGGTTAAAACTTTTTTTACTGTATTCCAAATCTCATTTGGATTATGTTCTACCCAACCATTCTTTGGAAAATACTGTGTAAACTCTTTTTGGGAAGTATAAATTGGTTTGCCAGATAAACTAAATAAAATAGCTCTACTAGATGTAGTGCCTTGATCAATGGCAACAAGAAATTTTTTCACAATTTTAATCTATGCCGAGATGTTTTTTTCTTTTTTCTACCCAAGTTCTAATTAAATTGTCAAATATTAGACCTATGAAAGCAACACAAATACCAAGTGTTAATCCTTTTCCTCCACCCGCTTTATCTGATAAAGCTTTTAAAATATATTGCCCTAAATCTTCTGTTCCGATAAATGCACCTATAATTACCATAAATAGAGCAAATACTATTGTTTGATTTACGCCAAGCATCATATGAGGAAATGCTAGGGGCAATTCTATTTTGAATAATCTTTGTAATTTTGTTACACCTGACATCGTGGCCGCATCATGTAAACCAGCTGGAACACTTCTTAATCCCTCAATAGTATATCTTGTTGCAGGTATAGTTGCATAAACAATTACAGCAATTAATACCGATGTATCTGTAACTCCAAATAACATCATTACTGGAATTAGATATACAAATGAAGGAAATGTTTGAAAAATATCACAAATTCCTAACATAAAATTTGTAGTATATTTATTTTGCTGACACAAAGTTCCAACAACAAATCCAATTGTACAAGATATAATAACTCCAAAAGTTGCCATATATGTTGTAACTAATGCTCTATCCCACCATGGACTTAGAGCTATAAATAATGTTAAACCACCTACTGTAAAAGCTGAACGTATTCCACCAATTATATAACCTGCACCAACAACTAACACTAAAGTAGCAACTGCTGGCATTCTTAGATATAATGCTCTCATTGGCTGAAGAACTTCTGTTATTAACCAAGTATTAAATGCTTTTATGTATACAAAAAACGTGTCAAAAATCCAATCAACACCTTTGTTCCAGAAATCTGCAGTTGATATTCCTTTATTATGAGGAACCTCATAAAAATAATTAAAACCTTCTTTAAAGAAAAAAGATCCAACTAAAGCAAGTATAGCTCCAACCACTACAGCCCCACCAAAAAATATTGTGTTTTTATAACGTTGATAAAATGTCAGATTTCCAAAATAATCAGTTTGTTTATTTGCCCAGGCCAAAGACATTTTATCTAAAAGAATTGCAATAAAACTAATACATAAACCTGCTTCTAGAGCTAAACCAATATTCAATTGATTTAAAGCTAACAATAAATTCCATCCCAGTCCTTTAGCACCTATAAAAGCTGAGATAACCGCCATAGAAAAGCACACCATAATGACTTGGTTAACACCAATTAGAATATCTCTTCTTGCAGTTGGAATTAATACCTCTGTCATAAGTTGCCAATTGCTACATCCGCTCATTTTACCAGCTTCAATAACTTCTGGAGATACTCCTCTAAGGCCTATTAAAGTTAAAAGGATCATCGGTGGAATAGCAACAACCATTGTTATTATAACTGCAGCATGATCGCCAATGCCAAAAAGAACCATAGCAGGAACTAGAACAGCATATTGAGGCATAGTCTGCATAACTAAAAGTATTGGATATAATGCTTTCTCAACGCGTTTGCTCTTGTAAGCCATAACACCTAAACTCAATCCAAAAATAAAAGAAAGTGGTGCGGCTACCAATATAAAAGAAAGCGTTTGCATTGAAGGTTTCCATTGACCAAACACTGAAATATAAATCATTACCAAACCTGCGAATATAGCCAGACCCTTGCCGCTTAATTTGTAAGCTAGTATGGCTGCACCCGCGGCAACAATTGTCCAAGGTAGACCCGGTAATTTTGCCCATGGGTATGCACTTACAAAATTCCAACTAGTGAATGCTACAATTGTTTCAACACCACCTAATAAAATTTCTCTAATAAATTCTATAAGAAATGTCATAAACGCTGTTATATTTCTTGATATTTGTAGAACTAAAGGTCGAGTTTTATATTCTTGTGTAGCTGAATCCCAAAACTCCATTGGCATCCATTCATTCAATAAGAAAAACAGGCCATCGTTTATCCAAATAGGCAACCATCCAAGTAAAGGGGGCAGTCTCCAAAAATTATCAAATGCATAATATCTTACTTCTTTACCAAAGAGTGTGTAAGTACTTTGGTTTGGGTCTTTAATGAATTCGGCTTGACCTCTTATAAATTTATAGGTTTCAGGAACATCAATTGCAAAACATAAAGCAAAAAATACAACTAACAAAAATAACCACTGAAATAATTTTGGATATTTTTTTAACAATTCCATAATTTAACTGTTATCTTTTCTTCCTCCAAAAACAGTATGAATTATTTTTGAAGGTTGAACAGTTCCAACAATTTTATTGTTTTCGTCAGTTACACCTACTGTCTTTTCTTGTGATAAAATCTTCTCAGCTACATTTTCTATTATTTCATCTTTTGAAACTTTTAGATTGCTTAAATTGTCTGAGGTTGGAGCGTCCATTATATCTTCAATTATTAAAACTTTTTCTCTTGGCACTTCTTCAGTAAATTTCTTTACATATTCAGTTGCTGGATTTAAAACAATTTTTGCTGGAGTATCTAACTGTTCAATTATTCCATCTTTCATAATTGCTATACGATCAGCCAGTTTTAATGCTTCATCAAAATCATGAGTAATAAACATGATTGTTTTTTTTAATTTTTCTTGAAGTCTTAAAAATTCGTCTTGCATTTCTTTTCTTATTAATGGGTCTAGTGCAGAGAATGGTTCATCTAAAAACCAAATATCAGGTTCTACAGCTAAGGATCGAGCGATACCTACTCTTTGTTGTTGTCCACCTGAAAGTTCTCTTGGAAAATAATTTTCTCTACCATCAAGACCAACAAGTTTAACCATGTCCATAGCTTTATTGATGCTTTTCTCAGTATCTATTCCTTTGATTTGAAGTGGAAAAGCAATGTTTTCCAAAACTGTTTTATGTGGAAGTAAAGCAAAACTTTGGAAAACCATTCCCATTTTGTTTCTTCTAAGTTCAATAAGTTCTTTTTCTTTTAATGAAAGCAAATCCTGACCCTCTATATAAATTTTTCCACCAGTTGCATCTGTTAATCTTGAAATACATCTTAATAATGTAGACTTTCCTGAACCAGATAAGCCCATAACAACCAACATTTCTCCTTTTGAAACTTCAAAAGAAGCATTGTTCACACCTACAATACATCCGTTTTCTTGGAATGTTTTTGCGTCTACATTTCCATTTGCTTCTTGGAGCATTTTTTTGGCATTTGCACCAAATATTTTATAGACAGATTCACATTTAATTACAGCATCAGTCATTTCAATTAACAAGTTATACGATATTCAGTAAAAATAAAATCTATATAATTGTTGTTTTTCCCTCCTAAAAATTTTTAATAAAATAAACTCTAGTATCAATACCTGTGCTTAAAAAACTTAAAACCTCTCCACTGACATTTGCTGTTTCGTTAATTCCTACATTGCTTCCGCTTACAGTATAGCCAGCAAAACATTTACTTTTCTCTTGGTCCCATTTAACAAATGTATCATCAATTTTATTACCATTGATAGTATATAGTTCATAAGCTTTATAATTTAAAAAATGAGCAGCCATTATAGCGCGTTGAGGAATAAGTTTAGTTATATTGCAAACTGCTTGGTATTGTTCTTTCGACAATCTATAATGATCAGTTCCATCGTAGAATACTACAATGCCTGATGGAAGGCTTGAAATGACTTCATTTACTTTTCTTTCTTTTTCAATTCTTTCCTCTTCTATTTTCATTTTTCTAATTAATTCATCACCTCCACCCCAATAAATATTTAAAATAGCAAAAGATAAAATTACAAAAACTGTTATTGAAACTAGACCACCAAGTTGTCTTGCTGGTTCAGGTAACTCTTTTATTTTATTTAAATATTTGTTTTCTAGCATTATTTTAACTACTCTTGTAATTTGCCGTTTTTCCAAATTCCTGTTTTTTGTTTTCCATCTGACCAAGTAAATGTTCCTTTTCCATTCATAAAACCATTGCTCCATTCTCCTTGATAAGTTGCACCATTTGGAAAAGTTAAGATACCTTGTCCACTCCACTCGCTGTTTTTAAATCCACCTTTGTAAATATATCCATTGGGCCAAATTTCGATTCCTTGACCATTTTTTTTTGTTCCAGCCCATTCTCCTTCATAAGTTGTACCATCTGTGGAAACCCACAAACCAAAACCATTAGTACAATTTCCTTCTTTACATCCTACTTTACGAGCTAAAGCAGAAGAAGAAATTAAAAAACTCAAAATTATAATAAAGAGATATTTTTTCATTGTTGTATTTTACACTTTTATAAAAAAAAATCCCCCCCAACATGTGGTTGGGGGAGATTATAATTTGTTAGCTTTTATGCACTATAATTAGTTCATCCAAGCTTTCCAAACTGACTCGTTATCAGCTAACCACTTTTTAGCTGCATCTTCATGAGTCATTTTGTCAAGGTCAACTAAAGCTGCCATTGCACCAATTTGTCCTGTAGAAAATGACATTTTCTTAAAAATTGCTGCTGCTCCTGGATGAGTTTTTGGAAAGTCTGCGTTAACAGCCTTTTTCAAATAACCATCTGGCGAACCACATTTACCATCACCACCATCTTCTGGTCTGCAACCAGCTGTGTATGGAGGAAATTTTATAAATGTGAAACCAGCACCATCTGTAAAGTTTGGTGTCCAGTTAAAGATGATAGTTCCTCTATCTTCTTTTTTAGCTGCTTCTAATTCTGCCCAAAGTGCATCTGCACTTCCAGCAAATTTAACCCACCAAAGATCTCCTAAACCCAAAGCTTCAATTCTTTGAGGTATTAAATCACCGTGCCAAGTTTGTGGACCTTCTAACATTCTTCCTTTTCCATCTGAATCAGGTGTTACAAAGTTCGCTGCACAATCAGGATTTTTTAAAGCAGTCCAGTCAGGTAGACCTGGGCATTTCTCAGCAACCCAATCTGGATATCCCATATCTTCAAGAGTTCTTGCTTCATGGTCTCCCCAGTCAAGTATACCGCCCTTATCTAAAGCTGTAGTAAATGATTTTCCAAAAGCAGATTCCCAAACTTCGTGTGATATTGTTACATCACCGATACGAATTGATTCATATACAGCTTGAGAGTCAGCTGGAACGTATTTAACGTTGTTACCGTTAGCTTCAAAAATACCACCTATCACATAAGCCATTACAACTTGGCTAGACCAGTTGTGAGTAGGTATTACAATTGGTTCTGCGCTATCGCCTGCTTTCTTTGCAGATTTATCACCACTTTGCATAAAAAATACAAGAGCAGCAATAACTACAACGACTACACCAATTATAATCGGCATATTTTTATTCTTCATATTTTTCCCCTTTCTTACTTAATATATTAAGATCTGAAGTATGTTCTTAATTAAATGTATAGTCAATATGAGTTAGATATATTATGTTCGTTGTAGGGGTTTATTAAAAATGCTGAATTCTAGTACCAATATAATGGAACCTGGGTTAAATGTGCTTCCACCTGGGGTTGAAAGATATTTGGTAAATGGTGGTGGTCTTACTGGAATACAAATTTTCCCTGAAGATAAAATTGAAATTATAAACAACGAAGGTAATCAAATTTGTGAGATATCAGTTTTTAATAAAGAAGGAAAATCAGAACCAGCAATTTTAGACTTAAAAGAAAATAAAAACACATCTGAAATTAAAAAAATTCTTTTAAAAAAAGACGAAAGCTCCTTAATAGCTCTTCGTCAATTAAAAAAAAGAAATTTAGATATCTCAAAATCCAAAGCTTCAATTATTTTTGATAAAAATACCAATTTGGGAGAAAAAATAAATTTAAAATCAAAAGATAAATGTTATTGCATTTTTGCTGCTCCTGGACCAGAAATGTTAGTTCATGAACAAAATCCACCAACTGATTTAACTATTTTTGTTAAGAGAGCTAAAGTTACAAAAGACAAAGAGCTTTCAGTAATTCCTGATCCTATGTTTGATCCTCTAAATGAAACAAATATTGATCGTGCTACAGCAATTTCATTTCAGGTTAAAGAAGGAGACTATATTCAGGTTATAAGTCCAACTGGAAGACAATGTTCTGATTTCGTTGCTTTTGATACAAAAAAATTAGACAAAAAAATTGAGAAAGGTCTTGATTGGCAAACAACCAGAACTTTTATGGCAAGTACTTTTCCTGGTCCAGGATTGTATTCTAAATTTTATGATACTGACCACGAACCTTTGGTTGAAGTAATTAGAGATACCGTTGGAAGGCATGATACTTTTAATTTGGCTTGCACATCAAAGTATTATGAAGATTCAGGTTATTTTGGACATGCAAATTGTTCTGACAATTTAAATAATTCAATGGAAAAATTTGGAGTTCAAAAAAAAAGAGGATGGCATGCAATAAATCTTTTTTTTAATACCTCTGCTGGAGGATTAAATACAGTATTGTCAGATGAATCTTTTGCTAGACCTGGTGATTACGTAATTTTTAGAGCTCTTAAGGATTTAACCTGTGGAACTACAGCATGCCCAAGCGATATTGATGCTTGTAATTCGTGGAATCCTACAGATATTTTTGTTAGAACTTATGATAAAAAAAAAGAATTTACAAAATCATTTGCATTTAGAATGAAAACAGACTCAGATCCAAAATTAACTAGAAATACTGGTTTCTATGAAAAAACTTCAAAACTTACTAGAAACTTTATTGATGCAAGAGGATTTTGGTTACCAAATGATTATACAAAACATGGTTTAATAAATGAATATACTGCATGTAGAGAAAATGCAGTTGTAATTGATTTATCTTCCTTGCGAAAATTTGAAATCTTAGGCCCTGATGCAGAAGAACTAATGAATTATACTCTGACTAGAAACATAAAAAAACTTTCAGTAGGTCAAGTAGTTTATTCATCAATGTGTTATGAAAATGGATTAATGTTTGATGACGGGACGTTACTAAAATTAAGTGATCATGGATTTAGATGGATTTGCGGTGATGAATATGCAGGTGAGTGGTTGAAAGAACAGGCTAAGAAAAAAAATTATAAGGTTATAATAAAAAATTCTACAGATCAGATAAACAATATTTCTTTGCAAGGACCTAACAGTAGAAAAATTCTTGAAAAGTTTATTTTTACTCCACCAACACAACCTTCAATCTCTGAATTGCAATGGTTCAGATTTACCATTTGCAGAATTGAAAATTTAACAGGAACACCTCTAATAGTTTCTAGAACTGGTTACACTGGAGAGTTGGGTTACGAAATATGGTGTCACCCTTCTGATGCTCCTAAGGTATGGGATAAAGTTATGGAAGCAGGAAAAGATGAAGGACTAATACCGGCAGGTTTTGGTGCTCTAGATCTATTAAGAATTGAAGCTGGATTAATTTTGTTTGGAAATGAATTCGATGGACAAGTTGACCCATTTGAGGCTGGGGTTGGATTTACAGTTCCATTAAAAACTAAAACAGAGGATTTTATTGGTAAAGAAGAATTAATAAAAAGAAAAGAAAATCCACAAAAAAAACTAGTTGGTCTTGAGCTAATTGGTAAAGAAAAAGCTAATCATAGCGACTGTGTTCATATTGGGAGATCTCAAATAGGGATTATTACAAGTGGTTGTATTTCGCCAGTTTTGAACAAAAATATTGCTCTTTGTAGAATTGATGTTAAGCATTCAGAAATAGAAACAAATGTTGAAGTCGGAAAAATTGATGGTCATCAAAAAAGAATACCAGCAAAAATTATACCTTTCCCATTTTATGATCCTCAGAAAAAAAAGGTAAGGTCATAAATGGCATTTCCAAAAAAAGCAAAATATGTAATTATAGGAGCTGGAATACACGGCCTAAGTACTGCTTGGCACCTAGCAGAAAAAATTAAAAAAAATGGAAATGGATCTAACAATGACATAATTGTTTTAGATAAAGGTGGAATAGCATCAGGAGCAAGTGGTATTGCCTGCGGAGTAGTAAGAAACAATTATTTTCAACCAGCAATGAGAGAATTGATGGCTCATAGTGTAAAAATTTGGGAAAGTGACCCAAAAAAGTTTAGTTATCATCCTGTAGGGTATATGCAAATAAGTCCTGAGAGTATGAGAAAAGATGTAACAACTATTTATGAACAACAAAAAGAAATTGGGTATGAATCGGAATTTATCGAAGGAAAAGATGATTCAATGAAATATATGAAAAACATGTTTCATGATTGGCAAGCAAAAGGAATTACTTCTGTTTTACATGAAAAAAAAGGCGGTTATGCAAATAATTCTGCTGCAATTTATGGTATTGCCGACAAAGCAGAAGCAATGGGTGTGAAAATTATTACTAGTACAGAAGTTACCGGTTTTAAAAGAGGTAGTAACAGTAAAGCTGTAACTGGCGTTGTAACATCAAAAGGAACAATTGAATGTGAACAAGTAGTTATAGGAGCTGGTCCATGGGTAAAAAGTTTTTGGGACAAACTAGAATTACCCAATAAAATTTCAATTAAAGATCAAAAAGGAGTTACACACAAAGGGTATCCGATGTGGATATATTGGTTTCTAACAGAAGGAGTTTTAGGAGTTGATCCAAATTTTCAAAAAACTGATGATGGAAAAATGCCTCCTGTAATTCATGTTGATAGCGATGCACATCTATTCTCTGACGTTGATGGTTCTTTAATTACAGATAAAATGTGGGGTATATATTATAAACCTGATTTCAATTTTAACGGTGTTCAGGGAGGTGCTGCTCCTTATAAAGTAACCAAGCCAGCTGAAAGTGTAAAAGTTGATCCTTATGGAATAGACTCACCTGAATATCAAACAACAGATGAGTTTGCTCATATGTGGTGTTCTGCTTTGGCTCACTGTCAAAAAAGGTTTCAAGGAAAAATAAAAGTCTATCACAAAGGACCATCAGGCGGACTAGGATGTTTCACTCCAGATTCATTTCCTGTATTTGATCGTTTTTGTGAGAATGTTTATTTTATTGCTGACTCTAATCACGGATACAAAATGATTGGTGTTGGAGAATTAGTTGCTGATGAATTATTGGGTAATGAAAGAGATTTGTTGAAACCATTTAGATTCAACCGATACGAGAAAGGCAACCTTCATCCAACCTCTTCTAGTCCATTTCCTTGGAGCTAATTTATCTAGCTAGACAGATAATTTTTTTTCAGCTACCTTTTTAATCATAAAATTCTAAGGGGGAAAATGACTGATCTAGAAAAACATGTAAATCAACCAGGAAGAGACAAGCTTGTAAAAAAAGTAAGAGAAAAAATTAACGAATTAGGGATTACGTATATTTATTATCAATTTATATCTGTAACAGGGCGAGTTGTTGGAAAAGGAATTCCTGCAGATCATTGGGAAAGAACTGCGGAAAAAGGTTTTCAATTAGTTTATGGATCTACTGCTAACTTATTTGTAGACAGACACAAAAATTATATCGGTTACGGTCCTGAAGCTATGGAACTTGTTGGTATACCTGACCCTGAAACTTTTTGTCAATTACCTTGGGACAAAAGAATTGGAAGAGTTTTTGTTACATGTTTTAGAAATAGAGAAGAAAGACAAAATCCAGGTGGTCATTTAACCTCTGATTGCAGAGGTAACTTAAGAATATTTATGGATGAATTTCAGAAAAAACATGGCTTAGAGTTAAGAGTTGGAACTGAACCTGAAATGATGTGGTTGACAAAAAATCCTGACGGAAGCCCTACTGGATCAGGTTTTTCTAAACCGTACTGTTATCACATTGATCAATTTGAATCATTAAGACCTGTGTTTATGAAAGTAATTGAGTACGCTTCAGCCATGGGTTTAGATATGATCCAAGGTGACCATGAAGATGCTCCGGGACAGTTAGAATTAAACTGGACATACGATAATGTTTTAAGAAATGCTGATAGACTTTCTACTTACAGACAAATTTGCGCGCAAGTAGCAAGAGAACATAATTTAATAGCATGTTTTATGACAAAACCATTTATGGGTGTATCTGCAAGTGGTTGTCATACGAACATGTCTTTATGGAAAGGCGGAAAAATCGTAACAAACAAATTAGGTCATAAAAAATTGCCTGGAGTAGAAGAAGTATTTGGTTATGTACAAGGAGGTACAAATACTTTTATGCCTGATACTAAAGATATGCAACTTCCAGGTAAAATTGGTTTACAGTCCATTGCTGGAATAATGGAACACTTACCTGCTTTAACTGCCTTAGGATCTTCAACAGTAAATTCTTACAGAAGACTTTGGGATCAAGGTTTCTGGGCACCAGTTTATGCTGATTGGGGATATCAAAACAGAACTTGTGGTTTAAGAGTATCAGCTCCCGGAAGATTTGAGTATAGATCGGTTGACTCTATGCACAATCCATATCTGTTGGGTGCAGCTATATTAAAAGCGTGTGATCACGGTATTTCAAAAAAACTGGTTCCATCTAAGCCTGAATCTAGAAGTATGTATGAAGCTAAAAAAGAAGGTAAAGATGTTAAGAAACTTCCATTAAGTTTGGGAGAAGCTTTGGATAGACTAGCTGAAGACGAAGTTATCAAATCAGCTATGCCTGATGAGATGTATAAAGTATTCCACTGGTATAAAAATGACGAATGGGAAAAATTTTTAGGTGCAACCACACAGTGGGATCTGGATACTTATTTAGATTGTCTTCCATAGTTTATATAATTATAAGGAAAAAGTTATGTGCGGAATAGCTGGTCTTATTCATAGAGGAAAATCCTCAAACGTAGGTGAAGAACTACAAAGTATGCTTCAAGCATTAAAGCATAGAGGTCCTGACTCTACAGGTTATGCGCTGTATGCTCAGAATGATGGTCAAAACTTTATAATGAGATTTAAAGTTGGTGAAAACGTTGGAGAAGGAAGTACATCAGTCAATGAAGATGTGAGTGTTTATAATGAAAGAAAAAAACTAGTTGATAAAAATCTTTCTGAGTTGGGAGCTACGATCGTTAAAGAAGAACAACTAACTCCTTATTCTTATAGATACGAAATTAAATATGATAAAGATTTAATGGATTTTTCAAAAAAAATTGAAAGTGTTGAAATGGTTGAAATACTTTCTATTGGAAAATCTCTTGAATTAATAAAAGACCTAGGTGATGCTAAAACTGTAAGTGAAAGATATAGTTTAGATAAAGTTAAGGGAACACATGGAATAGGTCATGCAAGAATGGCAACAGAATCTGGTGTAGATATCAAATCTGCTCACCCTTTTTGGGGTTATCCTTTCGCTGATGTTTCTGTGGTTCATAATGGCCAATTAACAAATTACTGGAATAATAGACGAGCTCTTGAAAATAAAGGTATGCGGTTCATGTCAGAATGCGATTCTGAATTAATTGCAGTTTTTCTTGCTGAAAAAATGAGAAATGGAGCAACTTTAGAAGAAGGAATGAAGGAATCTTTAACTGGTCTTGATGGAGTATTTACTTACTTTGTTGCAACAAAAGATTCTTTGGGTATGGCAAAAGACACTATGGCTGCAAAACCATTAGTTTTGTACGAGTCAGATGATTTGGTAGCTATGGGATCAGAAGAGATTGCCATTAGGTCTATTCTTCCTCAAGAAATAACAACATACGATCCTTTTGATGGAGAGGTAAAAGTATGGCAAATTTAAAAACATCTCAAAAAAAAACAAAAGCCCAATCAATGGGTATGCACACGGAAATATTAACCGGAAAAACTCAACAAAAATTTTTCAATCCTGATGAAGCTGAGAATTTCTTTTACTGGGGAACGTACGATGTAGATTTTAATAAAAGAACTGAACTAGATGTTAAAGATATGGATTGTAAAGAAGCAAATAAAAAAATTGACGAATTAATGAGCGAGGGATATGGAACAATCGTAATTAAAAATCCACAAGGAAAACATAGTTTAGGTGTTGGAATATTAAACAAACTTAATTTAATTTTTGAAGGAAGTTTGGGTTATTTTGGAGTTGGATCAATTGATGGACCTATGGTCAGGGTTAATGGTCGTGTAGGTTGGTCTTGTGCTGAAAACATGATGGCAGGAAAAGTTGTAATAGAAAAAAATGCTGGCTCATGTTTTGGAGCAGCGATTAGAGGTGGTGATTTAATTTGCAAAGGAAGCGTAGGGGCTAGAACCGGTATAGACCAAAAAGGCGGTTCAATAATTATTGGTGGTGATGCAGGAGCATTTACAGGATTTATGATGCAAAGAGGAAGAATTGTTGTTTTAGGAGATGTGGGAATTAATCTGGGAGACTCAATGTATGATGGAACAATATACATAGGTGGAAAAATTGGTTCATTTGGCAGCGATGCGGTAGAAGCACCTATGACAAAAAATGATATAGATTGGTTAAACAGAAAACTTAAAGTGGCTGAAATGGAAGAAAATTTTGATGTATCAAAAATGACGAAAGTAGTTGCTGGTAAAAAACTTTGGAACTATGACGCTTTAGAACCGACTGAGAAAAAAGGAGCGATTTAATGGCAAAAAAAAATGGCAAAACAAATGGAAAAAGTGAATTTGCAAAAAGAAATAAAAGCTTATTAGGTTATAATTCAATTTTTACTCCTGAAGTAATTGACGACATTCATATTAAAGCTCAGTTAGGTAGATACAGAATGCGAGGAATGGCGTTAATGAAAAAAATACCAACGTTTGATGATTTGGTTTTTTTGCCAGGCACTTTAACAAGATTCGTAATTGAAGGTTATAGAGAAAAATGTGAAACTAAAACTGTAATTGGACCAAGATGTGAAAATCCTATTGAATTAGATATCCCTGTTTATATTACAGGTATGAGTTTTGGAGCACTTTCTTATGAAGCAAAAACTGCTCTTGCAAGAGGAGCAACGATGGCTGGAAGCGCCACTTGTTCTGGTGAAGGTGGAATGATACCTGATGAAAGAAGATATTCAGAAAAATGGTACTACCAATGTATTCAGTCTAGATACGGATTTAATCCACATCATGCTCAACTTGCTGATGGAATAGAAGTTTTTATTGGACAAGGACAAAAAGTTGGTATGGGCGGTCATTTAATGGGGCAAAAAGTTACTGATCAAGTTGCTGAAATGAGATCTTTACCTGCAGGAATTGACCAAAGATCCCCTGCTAGGCATCCTGATTGGTTAGGTCCAGATGATCTAGCACTAAAAGTACAAGAGCTTAGAGAATTAACAAAAAATAAAGTGCCAATACAATTAAAACTTGGAGCCGCCAAAGTATACGATGATGTTCGAATGGCTGCAAAATGTGATCCTGACTCTATATACTTGGATGGTATGGAAGGTTCGACAGGAGCAGGCCCTCATATAGCAGCTGCAAATACTGGAATTCCTGGAATAGCTGCAATTAGAGAAGCTAGAAGAGCTTTAGACGATGTTGGACAAACTGGAAGAGTTACACTTATTTATGCTGGAGGAGTTAGAGATGGCGCTGATATGGCAAAAGCTCTTGCTTTAGGTGCAGATGCAATTGCTATTGGAACTGGAGCAATGATTGCACTTAATTGTAACAAAGAGATTCCAGAATCTAATTTTGAAAAAGAAATGGGAGTGCCTGCTGGTCATTGTTATCACTGTCATACAGGTCGTTGCCCTGTAGGTGTTGCAACTCAAGACCCTAAGTTAAGAAAAAGATTAAACCCTGATCAAGCAGCTTTAAGAGTTTATAATTACTTACATACAATGACTTTAGAAGCTCAGTTGTTAGCAAGAGCTTGTGGTAAAACAAATATTCATTCACTAGAACCAGAGGATATGGCAGCATTAACAATGGAAGCTTCTGCACTTGCTAAAGTTCCATTATCAGGAACAAATCACACAGTTGGAGTTGATGATTTCCATAAAATTTAGAGACAAATATGGTAAAAAAAAAGAAAAATAAAAAGAAAAACGTTAAAGAAGTTAAAGGTCAACTAGGCAAAAAAAAAGAAACTGCTAGAGAAAAAATGATTGGCCAGACTATTGGATATCGATATGACGTCAACTTATTACCTGACTATAAAAAACTTACGCCATTTCTAAAAAAATATATTGAACATATGGGATGGGATGATCTTAATTGGTTGGAAGATGTTCATATGGGATATGAAGAAGATAGACCAGCTGTATTTGATAGAAACGCAAATGGATGGGTAACAATTCCAAAAAAAATTAAATTACCAGACAATCAACAAGATAGAGATATGATAGCTAGAGAACTTCTTGTTAAATTTCAAATGTCACCAAACCATCCTTTGGTGGATCTTAAAAAAGCTTACAGAAAATTTTAAGAATCATAAAAAAATTATCTAGTACAGGTTGTCCTTAAATTAATTTTTTGCAGTTGGTATAGGTTTTTTATTATTGTACTCGTTGGTTCATTCAATACAATATTTCCAATTTGTTTAAACAAACGGAGGTTAGAGATGACTGATCAATTATCAGCTCTTACAACAATATTTACAGAATTTTACTACTGGATAACAGTAGTGCTCATGTTTTTAATTCACGTGGGTTTCTGTATGTATGAAGTTGGAGCTTCTAGATACAAACATCATCAACATACATTAATGAAGAACACTATGCTGATACCTTTAGTAACGGTTACATGGTTCTTATTTGGTTGGTGGATTTACTGGGCATTCCCTACTGGGCCAGGATTTGCACCTTCAATTATGAACGAAAGTGCTGCGCTAATCACAGATGAATCAACCTTTAGTGCTAAGTGGTATGTGCCATCGAGCGATATCATGGCAGTAAATTTAGGTGATCATATAAGCGGAGTGTTTTGGGCAGCGTTTTTATTATTCTCATGGACAGCTGCTTCAATTGTTTCGGGTGCCGTGATCGAAAGAATAACAACTTTTGCATTTGGTATCTTAGCAATTGCTATTGGCTCAGTATTCTGGACAATAGATGCTGCATGGGGATGGCATTTTGATGGATGGATGTTAAAAATACTTGGGTACCATGATGCTTATGCGTCAGGGGTAATTCATGCAATTGCTGGAGGATTTGCGCTAGGAATTCTAGTAGTACTAGGTCCTAGAATTGGTAAATTTTCATCTAGTGGTGAACCAAGAAATATTGGACCAAGAAATCCTTGGTTAGTAACAGTTGGATTATTTTTAATTTATACTGGATTTTGGGGTTTTTACGCAGCTTGTAATATACCAATTTTCAATCTTGGACCAGAATACGGTATGGAAGGAGTAACTTACTGGACTGCAACAAATATATATGTAACACCTACTACACTGAGTGGTATTACTTTTAACTTTTTGATGTCATTATCAGGAGGATTATTAGCTGGATATGTGATTTCCAAAGGAGATCCTTTCTGGACATACTCAAGTGGACTAGCTGGAATTATTTGTGCATCAGCAGGTAACGACTTATATCATCCAATACAATCATTAATCATTGCCATGATCGGTGTTGTTGTTGCTTACAAAATGCATTACTGGGTTGAACGTAAATTCAAAATTGATGATGCAGTTGGAGCAGTAGCAGTGCATGGTTATGCTGGATTTGCAGGTTTAGTAATTTGTGGATTTGTTTTAAATGGTTATCCATCGTCTGGTTACAGCGTTGGAGCTATGTGGGATGGAACTACTTATGCTGCAATCAATCCATTAGGAATGTTCTTAGGAGCAATAATCATGTTTTTTGTTCTTGGAATGATCCCAGGTTGGATTATAGCTAAAATTCTACATGGAATGGGCAAACTTAGAATTCCAAGAGAAGTAGAGTTAGCTGGTCTAGACTATGATTTAATGCAAGCATCTAAAGATGATGAAAAAGCGGTATCATCCGCAAGCAGGTAAAGGAGGATAGTATGGCAACAGTAACAAATTGGATTGACCATTTAAGTGCTAAGGAAGTTGCAGGTGCAATATATCCTGGAGTAGGAACCGAAGGACTTTTGGTTATTCTTCTTTTAGTGCTGTGGATAGGTTGGCATGTAGTTTCTGGTATGCAAGAAAAAGAAAAATTAGAAAGTCTTGCACGGAAAAGGCATGGACCTAATGCACACAAAAGCAATATTACTGAATGGTAATTAATTAAATAATATATAGGGCGTACTTATACTTTTAAGTA
>CACCZY010000011.1 GCA_902550635.1 uncultured Pelagibacteraceae bacterium | reverse complement strand
TTTTCTTCTAATTGTTTTGAAAGTTCAGCTGCTTCAACAACAGTCAAACTTGATAAATCCTCTATAATTTTATTTAAATCAGCCATGGTATAATTTAAGTCCTTACAATTTATTTTTTTGATTTTTCGAGCGCTAAAATAGCGATTTTTGAAGCAGGTGCAAGTAAAATACTTGCTATTTTTTGTGCTGGTGATCTTAAAATACCTACAATTTTAGCCCTTGCTTCATCCAAAGTTGGTAAACTAGCGACATTTTTGACTCCTGCCACATCTAAGATGTCTGTTCCCATGATTCCGCCTAATATTTTTAAATTATCGTGATCTTTAGAGAATTTTGTTAAAATTTTTGCTGATGTAATTGCATCATCAGATAGAGCAACAGCAGTAGGTCCTGAAAATAGATTTGCAAGATCTTTGGATTTTGTTTTTTCCAATGCTAGTTTTGTAATTTTATTTTTTGTGATTTTAAAGATTATACCATGCTGTCTCATTTCTTTTCTGAGCTTGTCCAATTGAGAAACAGTTAAACCTTGATAGTGTGCAACTATAACAGCTTCACTTTTATCAAAATAGTTTGACATTTCTTTAATATATTCTTTTTTTTTAGCTTTGCTCATCATAAAGTTAAATATTTTTATTTAATTTTAATTTATAAGAAATACCCATAGTTGAAGTAATAAATATATTTCTTATCAAATCACCTTTAATCGGGTTATTTGATTTTTCTTTATCTAAAGTTTCAATTACTGCATTAAAATTTTTTAAAATTTTATCATCAGAAAATGATTTTTTTCCTAAACTCAAACCTACATTTCCGTCTTTATCATTTTTTAATTCAACTTGACCTAATTTAGCTTCTGATATTGCTTTTTTAACATTTTCACTAACTGTGCCAAGTTTCGGATTAGGCATTAGTCCTTTTGGACCCAAAATTTTTCCTAGTTTTGATAGCTTAATCATCATCGAAGGTGTGCATATTAATTTATCAAAATTAATATTACCTTCTTTTATTTTTTCAATTAAATCATCTCCACCAACTAAATCAGCACCAGATTGTTTTGCTTCATTATGTTTTGATTCTTCACATACAACACCTATTTTTATTTTTTTACCTGATCCAGAAGGTAAATTAACTATTGTTCTTAAATTAAAATCTCCTTTTTTTTGCTTATTATTAATTTGAAAACTTAGATCAATTGACTCATCAAATTTTGTAGTACAATTATTTTTAACCTTAGTTAAAACATTTTCAATAGTATCAGAATTTAAAGTCTTATTTTCTATTAATTTTTTAAATCTTTTTGACATAATTAATCTTTAACCTCTATACCCATAGATCTAGCAGAACCAGCAATTATTTTTATAGCTTCTTCAATATCATTAGCATTTAAATCTTGCATTTTTTTTTTAGCTATTTCTTCAGCTTGTTTTTTTGTTATTGAGGCTACTATATTTCTCCCAGGTTCTTGGGAGCCACCTTTAAGTTTAGCTGCTTCTTTAATAAAATGTGAAGCTGGTGGTGATTTGATTATAAAGTCGAACTTCTTATCTTTATATACAGTTATAACAACAGGAACCGGTTTACCGATAAAATTCTTTGTTTTTTCATTAAATGCCTTACAAAATTCCATTATATTTATACCTCTTTGTCCTAAAGCTGGTCCTACTGGTGGAGCTGGATTAGCCTGTCCACCTTTTATTTGTAATTTTACATATCCTGATATTTCTTTTTTTGCCATTAGCTTATTTTCTCCACTTGGTTAAATTCTAAATCTACAGGTGTAGGTCTTCCAAATATTGAGACAGAAACTTTAAGTCTAGATTTATCATCATCGATTTCTTCTACAAGTCCGCTAAATGAAGCAAAAGGTCCGTCAATCACTTGAACTTTTTCGCCTATTGAATAATCAACACTTGATTTTGGTTGAGCAACTCCATCTTTAATTTGTCCTAATATTTTTTCAATTTCATTGTCTGAAACTGGGACTGGTGTACCTCTCGAACCTAAAAAACCACTAACTTTTTTAATATTTTTTATCATATGATAAATATTATTATCCATTTCTGATTTTATTAATACATAACCTGGAAAATATTTTTTTTTTCTTTGTACCCTTTTACCTCTTTTTACTTCAGTTATATCATGTGTAGGAACTATTATTTCCTCTATTTTTTCAGCTATTTTTGCTTTTTCAGCTTCTTCTTTAATTAATTGCGCAACTTTATTTTCAAAGCTTGAATGTGACTGAACTATATACCAATTTTTCATTATAAACCTATATTTAAAACTACTTGTAAAAGTGATTTTAATATTTGATCAATTAACAAGAAAAATAAAGAAGCTACTATAGCCATAGCAACTACCATTAATGTCCCTTGCATAGTTTCTTTACCTGTGGGCCAAGTCACTTTAAAAGCTTCTTGCTTAACTTCTTGAATAAATTTTAAAGGGTTCATATCGCTTTCTTTATTTATTGGCAGGAGCGGAGGGAATCGAACCCCCAACCTCCGGTTTTGGAGACCGGCGCTCTACCAATTGAGCTACACTCCTATGGGGTAGCCTTACTTAATTATTTTAGTTACTACTCCAGCTCCTACAGTTCTTCCACCTTCTCTAATTGCAAAATTTAATTTTTCACTCATAGCGATCGGTGTAATTAATTTTACTTTAAATTTGGCATCATCACCTGGCATAACCATTTCTGTTCCAGAAGGAAGTTCAACTTCTCCTGTAACATCTGTAGTTCTGAAATAAAACTGCGGTCTGTATTTAGTAAAGAAAGGAGTGTGTCTTCCACCTTCTTCTTTTTTTAATACATAAGCTTGAGCTTCAAATTCCGTGTGTGGTGTTACCGAACCTGGTTTAGCTAGAACTTGACCTCTTTCAACGTCAGTTCTTTCAACACCTCTTAATAAAGCTCCTATATTATCACCCGCTTCGCCTGTGTCTAAAATTTTTCTAAACATTTCAACACCAGTACAAACAGATTTTTTAGTTTCTCGAATACCAACTATTTCTATCTCTTCACCAGTTTTTACAACACCTTGTTCTACTCTACCTGTAACAACTGTACCTCTTCCAGAAATTGAAAAAACGTCTTCAACTGGCATTAAGAAAGGTTTATCTTTTGGTCTATCTGGTTGTGGAATATGTTCGTCAACAGCTTTCATCAATTCCATAATTGCTTTTTTACCAATCTCTTCATCTTTACCTTCAACAGCAGCTAGTGCTGATCCTTTAATAATCGGAGTTTTGTCTCCTGGAAATTTGTAAGATGTTAACAATTCTTTAATTTCTTCTTCAACAAGATCTATCAATTCTTTATCTTTTACTTGATCAACTTTATTTAAAAAAACTACGATAGCTGGAACTCCTACTTGTCTTGCAAGAAGAATGTGCTCTCTTGTTTGAGGCATTGGACCATCAGCAGCGTTTACAACTAGAATTGCTCCATCCATTTGTGCTGCACCAGTAATCATATTTTTTACATAGTCAGCATGGCCTGGACAATCAACATGGGCGTAATGCCTTTTTTCAGTTTCATATTCAACGTGAGCAGTTGAAATTGTAATTCCTCTTTCTTTTTCCTCTGGAGCTTTGTCAATTTGATCATAAGCTACAAAGTTTGCTCCACCTGACTCTGATAAAACTTTTGTTATAGCAGCTGTCAGTGTTGTTTTTCCATGGTCGACGTGTCCTATTGTGCCAATATTACAATGTGGTTTCGTCCTATTAAATTTTTCCTTCGACATTACTTTTTTTACCTCACTTTAATTTTTTAATTTTTTGGAGCGGGTAAAGGGAATCGAACCCTTACATCCAGCTTGGAAGGCTAGCGTTCTACCATTGAACTACACCCGCATAACCAAGTTCGCACTCCAAGTTGCTTAAACACTTTATAAAGTGGTGGAGGGGGAAGGATTCGAACCTTCGAAGACCGAAGTCAACGGGTTTACAGCCCGCCCCATTTGACCGCTTTGGTACCCCTCCTATCTAAGTAGGGGAAGCGTCCCCTTGCTGAATAAAGCTTCAAACAACATGGGTTTTATATATTTTTATTGCATAAATGCAATACGAGAAATAAAGGGAAAAGTGCTTAAAAAACGTATAAAAAACATAAATATTTATGAATAAATCATCTTTTTTCATAGTTGGAAAGCATCCAGTTATAGAAGCTTTAAAAAATAACGATAGAAAAGTATTAAGAATTTTTTTAACCGAAGAAAGTAAAAAAACTATTTATCGAGAAAGTCCAAACAAAAACCTACTAAAAGATATAAAAGTTTATTTTAAAACAAAAAAAGAATTAGACAAATACAGTAGAAATGAAGGTATTATGCATCAAGGTTTTGTTGCTGAAATTGAACATATAGAAAAAATAGAGTTTAAAGAGTTTATTAAAAATAAAAAAAATTTAACTTTCGCATGTTTAGATGAAGTGACAGATCCAAGAAATATTGGTTCATTAATAAGAAGCGCGGCTTCCTTCAAAATAGATGGAATAATAGTTAAAGAAAGACATTTTCCAAAGGAAAGTAAATTAATGTACAAGTCTGCAAGTGGATGTTTAGAACATATAAATATTTTTCAAGTATCAAATATAAATACAACATTAAAATATTTAAGAGAAAAAAACTTTTGGATATATGGTTTTGACTCAAAAAGTAAGAAAGATTTTACAGATATCAAATGGGAAGGAAATATTGTTTTGCTATTTGGATCTGAGGGACATGGAATTAAAAAAAATACAGAAAAATACTCAGATTATTTGGTAAAAATTGATATTAATAATAAAGTTGAAAGTTTAAATATATCAAATACAGCATCAATTGTGTTTCATCATATAAATAAACAAAAAAAAATATCTTGATAATCTATAAATACATATTAAAAAAGATCTAAGCCCTTGTAGCTCAGCTGGTAGAGCAATTGATTTGTAATCAATAGGTCCGCGGTTCGAATCCGTGCGGGGGCACCACTAACTGATTTCTTTTCTTATTTGTTCAATTTTAATTTTTTTTTGAAGACTTCTATTTGAATCATATAATAAATTAAATTTTATTTTTTTATTAGTTTTTATTAAAATATTTTTTGCATTTCTAAATTCTAAATTATCAGCTACTGCACTAATAGGTCTTTTTTTTGCATTTAAATTTCTTATTTTTACAATTGATTTGTCGCTTATAATTTTACCCTTCCATCTTCTTGGTCTAAAAGGGCTTATTGGAGAAATAGATAATTTTTTTGAATGTAAACTTAAAATAGGACCATGGACTGACAAATTGTAAGCGGTGCTGCCTGCTGGTGTTGATACCAACACCCCATCAGAAATTAATTTTTTTATAATAGTTTTTGCACCAGTTTTAATTAGTAATGATGCAGCTTGTCTACTTTGTCTCAAAATTGATACCTCATTAATTGCAATAAATTTTTTAATTTGCCCTTTTTTATTTTTTACAATCATTTCTAAAGGTGAAATAGATATCATTTTTGCCTTAGAAAAATTTTTTATAGTATGTTTAGGTGAAAATTTGTTCATTAAAAAACCATAGTTGCCAGAGTTAATCCCGTAAAATGATTTTGTTGAATTTTTATTTTTCTTTAAAACTTTAAGCATAAAACCATCTCCGCCAATAACAATTATCAAATTTGATTTTAAGAATTGATATTTTTTTATATTTTTAGAAATAAATGATTTTATTCTTAATGATTTTTTATTTGTATCTGAGATTATTGTAATTTTATTCATTAATGTGGTGCCCTCGGCCAGACTCGAACTGGCACTCCCAAAAGGGCAAGGATTTTAAGTCCTTTGTGTCTACCAATTTCACCACGAGGGCATTCCTTTGTTTACTTGTATTTATGCCAAGTTTAAAAATTTAACAAGACTAAATTATGGTTTTATCTCCCTATGCTCTGGTCTTGCTCTTGTTGTCCCATAATCTATAGGATGATATTTCAACAAACCTAGAATTATGATCCCTAAAAGTTTTTTCATTTTATCGTATGTATTTTTTCTAATTTTTGGCTTTCTAATTTTTTACAAGAATATCCAAGTTTTTTTAATTTAATTTTTTTGCAAGATGTAGCAGTTTTTATCTCATCATAATATACAACATGATTTGCTTCGCCAGAAGATTTAGCTGCACCTCTATAAATTCCCAACTGATGTATTGCAGCATCTTTTGGTGCTATTGTTCTACCTTTAAAATGATAAACTAATTGTCCATTTACCCATAATTTAAAGTACCCTTTTTTTGTATCACTGGTCCAATTAGCATTAAAAATAAAATCATTCCATTTTCCAAATAACTGATCACTATCTAAAATTTTTATCCTTCTATTTTGTAAATGACGTGAATTACAATGCTTCTTATTCACACAAAAAAATCTGGTCACTAGTAAAAAATGTTTTCTTTCTAAATCTAGATTAACTGGTGGTGCATTACCGTTTATGACGTGAAATTGACCCATAGTAATCCATTCAGAGTTTATAGTTGGTGTATCTTTAGGTAAAAAAATTGAATATGTGTGCCATTTCTTACCTATAATATCGTTTCTATTTGTAAGCTCGTGTCTTTCAGCAGGAGGACTAGCCTTACAATCGTTGTATGAACCTTTTCTTTTTTGATGACAATCTCCTTTTCTTAATTCCATTCTTATAGATTTTTTCCCAAGTCTTACTGGATAGTTGTCTTTTTTATTTACAATTTGTAAAGCATATTTAGGGGTCATGCATTTCCCATCTTCTGTCCAAGTGCAGCTCAATCCCCATGGATTTTCATAACCAATAGATACGTCTTTTGGCAATTTTACTTTTTTTTTAACATTTATTTTTTCAGCAAAACTATTACTAAAAACGAATAAACCCAGAACCACGATCCCTAAAATTTTTTTCACAATTTTACATTTTACTAAAATGTATTTAAAACTTCAATAGTTGCATTATATTCGGGTATTTGGCTCATCAACCTATAATTAGAACTCATTCTGATATCAAAACCATTTAAATCTCTCTTATAACTTAAAGATGCATTGTCATTATCTAAACTCATAGCATATTCAGTGTCATCTATTGGAACATATCCTAATAATAAATAGAGCTCATTAACATAGCCTTTTCCAGATGCACCAAACCTTTCAAAATTTGTTACTATTGACCAACCTGATATATAGGTAATGTCAAAACCGTAACCAATTCTATAATTGTGTTTAGATTTATTGTTTGCTTTATATTCATAATTAGTACTTTGATTATTTAAGTAATAAAATTCTGCGTTTGAAGATGGACTAAAATCTCCTACATACTCTAATCTTCCATGATGATTAGTTGTTTTTTCTTCCTGCTGATTTGCTGTATCAAAAAGCAATCCGATTGTTGCTAATGCGGTTTTAATATTTTGCTCCTTGTAGATTAATGAATCAGTTATAGCATTTCCTATTGTAGTTTTTTCTCTAAAAGCTTTTAATTTTGTGTATCCTAAATCTAATTTTATTCCTGGATTATAATTAAGTTCTTCATCAACTAATCTTTTTCCAAAATTAATTGAGCCATATATTTGCTGCCCCTCTCTATCGCCTCTTAAAGTATTACCATTGATCACTCTTTGATGATCAATATGTAATAAACTTAAACCAATAACACTATCTGTAAAAAATTGATCATCTCTTAACTTGGTATCATATAAAGCAAAGCTATATGAGTCTGTATTGAGATTTGTACTATTGCTTCCAATATCAACATTATCATTTGTATACTGAAAAACATAACCATACATTGAATCTCTATCTTCTTTTTTAATCCTATCTGCACCAATTGAGAAACCATAACTATGAATATCTCTTGATGATGCACCATTTGCATCTTTTTTACCAAGGCCAATTCTACCTTCGCTCCATTCAAACCAATCATCGCTATTATAGGTTCTATCTTTTTCTTTTTTAAGAATGTTTAGAGCGCTCGCAATTTTTTCAATTTTTTGATTTGTAAAATTAATTTCTGCATTTAAGTTCGAAAGGTTATCTTTATTTTTATGTCTTCTTAACCACTCAATTCTATGAAATATTGGAAGAGTATTATTCTTTATAATACGTTTAGCTGATTCTACATTAGCCTCGATAAGAGCTTTAACATCAGCATTAGTTGATGCATCAAGACAAGTTATAGTTTCAGCACAAGCCACACTATATTCATATACAGTATTTACACCTGTCTGACTTTGTCTAGAGTCAGTATCTTGAGTGATATATAATTTTGTAAAATTGGCTGTAAAAATAAAACCTGCCATAATTGAATTGCCAGATGATGAAACTTGTGCACTAAATGAATATGACTGTGAAAATTCTAATGTGCTTACGTCCCAAGGAGTTGATAGAGTGTATTTATGAATAGAGTCTGATCCATTGCCACCTATATAAAATATAGTTCCATCTGAATTAAATTGAATACTTCTTGGATTGTCTTCTTTTCCAGTTAAAGCTGAAGACTCTGTTGAGTCTTTTGTTGCGCTTGCTACATCCCAGGCAGTAGATAATGTAAATTGTTGTATTACTTCTGTTTCATTACCGGTAACATACATTTTGGTTCCATCATATTTAAAAGCTAATGATCTTAATTGATTTTCGTCTGATATAGTGAAATTATCGTCATGAACCAAAGTAGAAGTATCCCAAGCAGTAGTTAAATTGTATTGTTCTATTGTAAGAGATCCATTATCCACGACATACATCACTTTTCCATCTGGTTTAAAATGTATTGCGTGAGGTTTATCTATATTTGTTAATGTAGTAGAAGAGCTTAGAGTTGCCGTGCTAATATCAAATGGTGTACTTAAAGAATATTGTTTTACACTATCAACTTCGGATGTATCATCATTTTCACGATTGGTTACATACATGATTTTTCCATCAGGTTTGAAATTTATTTGTCTAAGGCCTGTTGCGTCTGAAGAAATATCTTTTGATTGTTTAAATGTTATAAAACCAAATGAATTTGAGCTAAATAAAAAAAAGAAAAATACAACAAATAAAAAATTTTTTTTCATTTACCTCTTTGCAAGTGTCTACTAATTTCACCACGAGGGCATAAGTTATTTTCATGAGTTTTTATGCTAATATTTATAATTGAACAAGTGTAATAAGTAAAATTTTTTATATTAAATTATATTGATATTCTCTAGCATCAATCACTTGTTTTGGGAGATTAAGCTCAACATCACTTAACATGATTACTTGGTCTTTTTTTATGTTTTTATTTGTTATTGCTCCATCTGTTAAACCAAGTGGTAAAATTTTTTCATCTTTTGATTTTTTTGAATTAATAAGTTTTCCTCTAACACAGTACCCTCCTTCACCATCCAATCTTTCACCTGGCTTTAAATTTTTTTTAGCGTAACTTGCTACTTCTGCATTATAATATTTTGTAAAACCAGTTGCTTTATTTTCAAGAGCAATTGAATAGATTGATTGAGCCAATTCAAGTCCAATATAATGGTATGGTCTCCAAATTGCGGAATAGTTGCCTGAACTATCAGTAACCATTCCATAATCCTTAAAACAATTTTTTACATACTGATTTTTAGCTTTGATAACTACATAAACTCCCCATCTTAAATCATTTGGTATATCTTTTTTTTTCCTATCAATGCTTGAAATAACCTCAACTTGACCTTCATAATCAATTAAACCACCATAAGATTTAGGGATTAGTTTTTTTGCAATATCATAAACTCCTATTGATGGAAATGTCAGACCATTTTTAGGACATTTTAAGTTTGAAGCATTACTCACAGCGCACATTTCAATTGCGGACTTGTCTCCACATAAAAAACTATTAAACATTTTTGGATTCATTCCAGAATCAATTTCAGCTCTCTCTTTACTTAATCCATAATGATCCCATACTGTGTCAGGAGTAGAATATTCAAAAGTGGGATGATATTTAGTTCCTTTACCAGCACATATAACTGAGAAACCATTTAATTTTGCCCACTCAATCTGCTCCACAATTAAAGAAGGCTGATCACCATAAGCCATGGAACATATTACATTATTTTGTTTTGCTAGATCGGATAGGTATTTTCCACATGTGACGTCTGCTTCAACATTCACTAAAATTAAATGTTTCTTTTTTCTTAAAATTTTATCAGCATGAACTGTACCTACAATTGGATTACCAGTTGCTTCAATAAATATATCAATATCCCTATCAATTACCTCATCCAATGAACTTGCAAAATTAATTTCTTTAATTTGTTCATTGCTTAATCCACTATTTAAGCAATTTTTTTTTGCAATATCTATTTTGAGATCAATTATGCTGTCTATTTTAATCTTTGTAAGTTGATTATATTGTGACAAAAACATTGAAATAAATTTTCCACAACCAATAAAGGCAACTTTTATATTACCTTTAAAATCTTCAAGTTTTGTATTTAAATACATATATAAAAAATATTTTATTCTTTATTTAGAAATTTCATCAAGTGAAGTTTGATAAGCAGTTTCAGGAACACCTTTTTCCCATGGAAGATCAACTTGATAATCTTTTATTAAACAATCATCTGGCAAACATTCAATTGGTGTAAAATCTCTGTGGGCAATATATTCTTTTCTTTTATGTCTTCTAATATGATTGCTAACAGCACAAAGGCTCAAATAAACACTTATTCTATTAAATGGTGATAAATTATTACTAGATGCATGAACAAGACAGCTATGAAAAACAATCATAGAGCCAGCTTTTCCTTTAGGACTGACAATACCTCCATCTTTACCACCTGCTCTATCAACTAATTCTGAAATCAATTGATTATCAATTGTCCAAAGCGGATAACTAGTTGTAGTTAAATCATGGCTAGCTTTAATAACTCCTTTTTTATGACTTCCAGGAATAAACAATAGTGGACCATTAAATTCTGTTACATCATCTAAAAAAATTGCAATATTCATTGCTCTAGACGTTGGCATTAAATCATCATTGAACCATGTTCCGTAATCTTGATGCCACTGCCAAACATCTCCTTCAAAAGCCATTTTTCCATTAATCTTGAATTGATGCATATATAGTTTTTCTTTGAGAATATCTTCGACAGGTTGGATCATTCTTGGATGTCTAGCAAGTTTAGCAAAAGGTTTGCTATACAAATGAGCGGCAAAATTAGTACGAACTAAATCACTTCCTTTTTCTCTATAATTATATTCAGCTCTAATATTATAAAGTTTAGGAACTTCAGAAGATAAACACTTAACTTCCTCTTTAGTAAATAAATTAGGAAAAAATAAATACCCATCATCATCAAATTTTTTTAATTGTTCTACTGTTAAATGCATACTATGATTTAAACATCAATCATTTGATTAATCAATGTTTATAAAAGTATTTTTTATGCGTTTTTTCTCTACCAATTAACTTTATATTTAATTGTATACTTAGATATTATTTTCTTTAATTTTTTTATATCTAAAAAACAGTCTTTATATCCTTGTATAATTGTATGTAAATAAGTGGAATTAGGTTTTTGTAGATAATATTTTTTTTGTATGTAGACCAAAACTTTCTTTCCTTTAAGGGTAAAATATTCTTTCTGATAATAATTATAATCAACACCTTCATATCCATCTAATTCTTTTTCGTCTTTTTTAGTAATATTCCAAAGAGCTCCATCAACTTCTGATTTTTTATTTTTGACAATATTGGCATGACCATAAACAGAATGATTGGTTTTATGACTAAAGCATAATTTATAACCATTTAAAGTATATTTTTTTATATATTTAGCCCCACTACATCTAGTATTCATTTGATGGTGATTTAAATTACTGCCGTAAGCAAAATATAACATCAATCTTTTTCAACAATATCTATATTTTTTTTTTTAATAAATTTGATTATTTCTAAATTGCATTTATCAATTTTATTTTGTTCAGTGCTTCTTAAAACTATCGCAACTCCCAACCTGCCTGCTCGAAAAAAAGGATAGCTTCCAATATCTACATCTTTGTTATCATATTGAACTTTTGATAGAGGTTCAGATATTTCACTTTCAACAGTTCTTAAGTTTATAGTTTGACTTATTATTGGTTCTCCTCCAATTAATTTATTTATAATTCCTGCTAACATAGATTTCAATATTGAAGGAACGCCTGGTAAACAAAAAACATTTTCAACATTAAATCCTGGAGCTCCACTAGTTGGATTGTAAATTAAATCAGCAGTTGTTGGCATCCATGCCATTTTTTGTCTACCTTCATTAAATTCTCCAGGCTTGTAATATTTTTCCAAAAGAGCCATTGCTTCTTTGTGTGGTCCATATTTTAAATTAAATGCTTTCGATATAGATGATGCAGTTATATCATCGTGGGTAGGTCCTATTCCTCCAGTTGTAAAAACGTAGTTGTATTTTTTTCTTAATTCGTTGACTGTATCGATAATAATTTTTTCTGAATCAGGAATTGTTCTAACTTCCTGAACCTTAATGCCCAAAGAATTAAGCCAAATTGAAAGTGTACTTGTATTTGTATCTTGAGTTCTTCCTGATAATATTTCATTACCTATTACAATTATTCCAGCAAATATTTCTTTTTTATTTGTCATTTACAAATATAAATAAATTATAATGAAATTTACCAGTACTTTAATTAAAGGCAAATTAATCAAGCGGTATAAGAGATTTTTTATAGATATAAAAGTGAATAATTCAACACTTACCGCTCATTGTCCAAATACAGGATCTATGATGGGTCTTCTTGATAAGGGAAATGATGTTTGGGTAAGTAAAAATGATGATCCGAAAAGAAAATTAAAATTTACACTTGAAATAATTAAGTCAAAAAACAAACTCATAGGCGTTAACACTCACAGAGCAAACAGAATTGTTGAACATGGTTTAAATAATAAACTTTTTGAAGAATTTAAGTCAGTTAAAGCGATTAAACCTGAATTTAAATTTTCAAATGATACGAGGTTTGATTTTTTGTGTGATAAAAACATCATTGAAGTAAAAAACGTAACATTATTAAGAAAAAAAGAATTTGCTGAATTTCCTGATGCTATTACATCAAGAGGATCAAAACATCTGTTAAAATTAATTAAATCTCTAAAAAAAGGTTATAAACCCTATGTCTTATTTTTAACTCAAATTCAGGGTATAAATAGTTTTAGGATAGCAAAAGATATTGATAATGATTACTATCAAAATTATTTAATTGCTAAGAAAGCTGGAGTAAAATTTTTAGCTTACAGATGCAAATTAAGTTCTAGAGAAATTAAAATTGAAAAAAAAATTAGTATTTTGAATGACTGATAATTATTTAGAAAAATTTGAAAAAATGCGTAAAGCTGGAAATCTTGCTTCTAAAACTCTTGATATGATATCAGCTCACATAAAACCAGGAATAACAACTAATGAGATTGATAAATTAGGTTATGAATTTATTAGAGATAATGGAGGATATTCGGCTCCTTTATATTACAGAGGATTTAAAAAATCATTATGTACATCTTTAAATCATGTTGTTTGTCACGGTATACCTTCTGAAAGAATTTTAAATGATGGAGATATTTTAAATATTGATGTAACAGCAATTGTAGAGAATTATTATGGTGACACAAGTAGAATGTTTTGTGTTGGAAAAGCACCGATTAAAGCAACCAATCTAATTGAGGCAACGTATCAATCCATGATGAATGCTATTAAAATATTAAAACCAGGAATTAAACTTGGTGATATAGGTTTTGAGATACAGTCATATGTTGAAAAAAAAGGATACTCAGTTGTAAGAGATTTTTGTGGACATGGTATAAGTAATGTTTTTCATGAGTCTCCAAATATACTTCATTATGGAAAAAAAAATACTGGTATAGAATTAACTCCAGGTATGACATTTACAATTGAACCAATGATTAATGCAGGTAAATTTGAAACAAAAGTTCTTAATGATGGGTGGACTGCTGTAACCAAAGATAAATCTTTATCAGCACAATTTGAACATACATTAGGTATAACTGAAAATGGTTATGAAATTTTTACAGAATCTGTTAATGGTTTACATAAGCCTCCATATAATTAATGATAAATAGATATTCCAGAAAAGAACTAACAAATATTTGGTCAGAACAAAATAAATATAAAATTTGGCTCGATATAGAATTAGCAGCTGCACAAGCTATGGAAAAATATAAAATTATTCCAAAAGGTGTCTCATCTTTGGTTAAAAAAAAAGGAAAAATAAATGTAAAAAGAATTCATCAAATAGAAGTAAAAGTTAAACATGATGTTATTGCATTTTTAACCTCAATTACTGAAAAATCAGGAATTAAATCAAGATACCTTCATCAAGGAATGACTTCTTCTGATGTTATAGATACAGGTTTTAACATTCAATTAGTTCAATCAGGAAACATTCTTATTAATGATATAAATAAAATACTTAGCATTTTAAAAAAACAGGCAAAAAAATACAAATATACTCCTTGTATAGGTAGAAGTCATGGAATACATGCTGAACCAACTACATTTGGATTAAAATTAGCTTCTTTTTATGAAGAATTTAAAAGAAACAAAAGAAGATTGCTAAGTGCAATATATGAAGTATCAACCTGTGCATTGTCAGGACCTGTAGGAACATTTGCAAATATAAATCCTAAAGTAGAAGTTTATGTTGCAAAAAAATTAAAATTAAGACCTGAACCTATATCTTCTCAAATAATTCCAAGAGATAGACATGCATATTATTTTTCAGTTTTAGGAATTATTGCTGGATCGATTGAAAGAGTGGCAACAGAAATTAGACACCTTCAAAGATCAGAAGTGTATGAACTTCAAGAATTTTTTTCGAAAAAACAAAAAGGATCTTCGGCAATGCCACACAAAAAAAATCCTATTTTAAGTGAAAATCTTACTGGATTGTCAAGAATGGTTCGTAGCTATGTCATTCCTGCGCTCGAAAACATAGCTCTTTGGCATGAAAGAGACATTTCTCATTCTAGTGTTGAAAGAAATATTGGGCCAGATGCTAACATTACTTTGGATTTTGCTTTAGTTCGTTTAACAAATATTTTAGATAAAATGATAGTTTATCCAAAAAAAATGCTAAAAAATTTAGAAAGCTCCAAAGGTTTAATCTTTTCTCAGGAAATTATGCTTCAATTAACTAAATCAGGTGTTTCTAGAGAAAAGGCATATAGAATAGTTCAAAAAAATACTAAAGAAAGTTTTTCAAAAGATAAAAAGTTAATAGATATAATAAAAAATGATAAATTCATAATTTCTAAGCTTTCTGAAAAAAATATAAAAAATATTTTTACTTACAAAAAACATTTAAAAAATGTTGATTATATTTTTAAAAGAATATTTAGATAATGTTAGTCTCAATATTGATTTCAAATTATAATAAGAATAAGTATTTACAAAAATGTATAGAATCTTGTTTAAATCAATCATATTCTAATATTGAGATATTTTTTGGTGATAATGAATCTGATGACGAGTCCGTATCAACTGCAAAAAAATATGGATTAAAAAATATATTCACTATCAAAAGAAAATATAATTCTTCCGCGTTAAATCAAATACATGTAATTAATGAACTGTTTAAAAAATCTAAAGGTGATCTAATATTTTTACTAGATTCAGATGATTATTTTGAAAAGGAAAAAATAAGTAAAATAACTAATATTTTTATAAAAGATAGCTCAAAAAATGTTATATGTGATATACCAAAAATTATTAATCTAAATGGTTCATTAAAAAAATTTAACTATAAAACAAACATAGATTTTAAAAAAAGATGGCCTACAATATTTCCCACAAGCTGCATTGCATTAAGAAGAACTAGCTTAAATGATTTTTTTAACTTTTCTTTTAATGAAGAATACCCTGACTTAGAGATTGATTTCAGAATAACAACATATTTTTATAATATAAAAAAGGAATTATTTATTGAAAAACAAATTTTAACAAACTACTTACAAGTAGAAAATAGTATAAGTTCAAAATATAAAAAATACACTTTTAAGTGGTGGAAGAAAAGACACCAAGCTTTTAATTTCTTAAAAAAAATTCTTGATTTTCACAAAATTACTCATTCCAAAAGCATAGATTACATTGTAACAAGCATATTAAATAAATATATTTAGATATGAAAAAAAGAAAAAAACTTTATGAAGGAAAAGCAAAAATTATTTATTCTACAGATGATAAGAATTTAGTTATTCAACATTTTAAAGACGACGCTACAGCTTTTAACAATCAAAAAAGAGCTACTATAGAAGGAAAAGGAATTTTAAATAATAGAATTTCAGAACATATACTCTCTTCTCTTTCAGAAATAGGTATTAATAACCATCTTATTAAAAGATTGAATATGAGAGAACAGCTTGTTGAATTGGTAAGTATTATACCAATTGAATTTGTAATAAGAAACATCGCAACTGGTTCTCTAACAAAAAGATTGGGAATTGAAGAAGGTACAATCCTTGATTATCCTTTAATAGAGTACTGTTTAAAAAATGATAAACTTGGCGATCCAATAATTTCACGTGAACATATTCTAAATTTTAAATGGCTAAATACAATAGAATTAGATTTAATTAATGAACAATGTTTAAGAATTAACGATTTCCTTCAAGGGATTTTTAGAGGTGTAGGAATTAAATTAGTTGATTTTAAAGTAGAATTTGGAAAAACTAAATCAAATGACAAAATAATTTTAGCGGATGAAATAAGTCCTGATACATGTAGATTATGGGATCATCAAACAGATAAAAAATTAGATAAAGATAGATTTAGAAAAAATTTAGGAAATGTGGTTGAGTCTTACCAAGAAATAGCTAGAAGACTTGGAATTCTTCATGAACAATCAAATATAAGACCAATAAAATTCCCTAAACCAATAGCTGTTAAAATAAAAAAAAATAAATGAAAATAAAAGTAATTGTTACTCTTAAAAAAGGTGTGCTTGACCCACAAGGTAAAGCAATACAACAGACTTTAAATGGAATGACATTTTCTGATGTAAAACAAGTAAGACAAGGAAAATATTTTGATATTGATGTTAATATGGAGGATGAAAAAAAAGCAAAAGCTAGAGTTGAAGAAATGTGTAAAAAACTTTTAGCAAACCTTGTAATTGAAGATTATAAAATTCTATAAAAATTAATGAAATCAGCAGTAATAGTTTTTCCAGGATCTAATTGTGATAGAGATATGGATGTTGCATTAAAAAAATTTGGTTTTAAAAATGAGATGGTTTGGCACAATAATCCTGAAATACCTAAGAGTGATTTAATTGTTCTTCCTGGTGGTTTTTCATACGGAGATTATTTAAGATGCGGATGCATTGCAGCTAAATCAAAGATAATTAATTCTGTAGTTAAATTTGCAAATTCGGGTGGTTTGGTTTTAGGGATATGTAATGGATTTCAGATACTTACAGAAACAGGTCTGTTACCAGGTATTCTTCAGCAAAACAAATATCAAAAATTTATATGTAAAAATGTTTATGTGAAAGTTAATGATAAAAAAAATAAATACTTCAAAAACATTAAAAAAGAAATATTAGAATTGCATATAGCTCACAATGAAGGAAACTATTTTTGTTCAGATGATGAATTAAAATGTTTAAAAGATAATAATCAAATTGCAATTACTTATTGTGACAAAAATGGTAAGGAAACTGAAGATCTCAACCCCAATGGTGCATTAAATAATATAGCTGGAATATTTAATAAGAATAAAAATATATTGGGTATGATGCCACATCCTGAAAGAATGATAGACAAATATCTTTCAAGTAATGACGGTGAATTTTTCTTTGAAAATTTAATAGAAAATTTAAAATAATGAAAGTTAACGAACAAATTGCAATAGATCATGGTTTAAAAAAAGAGGAATTTAATAAAATTTGTGATCTATTAAAAAGAATACCAAATTTAACTGAACTTGGTATTTTTTCTGCTATGTGGAATGAGCATTGCTCATATAAATCATCAAGTATTCACCTAAAAAAACTTTATACAAAAGGAAAAAAAGTTATTCAGGGTCCTGGTGAAAATGCTGGTGTCATTGATATTGAAGATGACGATGCGATAGTTTTTAAAATTGAAAGTCATAATCACCCCTCTTTTATAGAACCTTACCAAGGTGCAGCTACAGGTGTAGGCGGAATAATGAGAGATGTTTTTACAATGGGCGCAAGACCAATCGCAAATTTAAATTCTATTCATTTTGGTTCTCCACAACATCCTAAAACCAAAAATTTATTAAGAGGTGTAGTTAAAGGTATAGGTGGTTATGGAAATTGCATGGGCATACCAACCATAGGTGGTCAAACTAGCTTTGATGATTCTTATAATGGAAATATTTTAGTTAATGCAATGACCTTGGGATTAGTTAATAAAAACAAAATTTTTTACTCAAAGGCTGCGGGTATTAATAAACCAGTAATTTATGTTGGCTCAAAAACTGGTCGTGATGGAATTCATGGTGCAAGCATGGCTTCAGCAATTTTTGATGACCAAATAGAAGAAAAAAAACCAACAGTACAAGTTGGAGATCCATTTACAGAAAAACTTTTATTAGAAGCATGTTTAGAGTTAATGGCAGGAAAATCAATTATATCTATCCAAGATATGGGAGCAGCGGGATTAACATCTTCAAGTATCGAAATGGCATCAAAAGGTAATTTAGGTATTGAATTAAATTTAAATAAAGTTCCATGTCGTGAAGAAAAAATGACACCTTATGAAATTATGCTTTCCGAAAGTCAGGAGAGAATGTTAATAGTTTTAGAAAATGGAAAAGAAGAAGAGGCAAAAAATATTTTTGATAAATGGAATTTAGATTTTGCAATTATTGGAAAAACAACTGATACCAAAAAAATAGAACTTTTTTTTGATAATAATAAAGTAGCAGAAATTCCAATAGATATATTAGCGGAGAATGCTCCTGTTTATGATCGAAAGTGGAAAAAAACTAAACTCCCACAAAAAATAAAATTTAAAAAAGATGATTTTAAAAAATTAAAAATTACAGAAGTTCTTAAAAAAATTCTAAGTTTACCAAATATTTCTAGCAAAGAATGGATCTGGCAACAATATGATCATACAGTAATGGGAGATACCATCCAAAAACCTGGTTCAGATTCAGGAGTTGTAAGAGTTCACGGAACCAATAAAGCAATAGCTACATCTGTGGATTCTTCTGCAACGTATTGTTATTCTCATCCACTTACAGGTGGAAAGCAAGTAGTTTGCGAAAGTTGGAGAAATTTAATTTCTTGTGGATCTGAACCAATGGCTATTACTAACTGTCTAAATTTTGGTAACCCTGAAAAAGAAAGAAATATGGGTGAATTTGTTGAATGTGTTGAAGGTATTAGTGAAGCAAGTAAATTTTTAGATTATCCAGTGGTTTCTGGAAATGTATCTTTTTACAATGAGACTAAAGACAAAGGAATCAAGCCTACACCAGCAATTGGTGGTGTTGGTTTAATTAAAGATTATAAAAAAATGATCACTATGGATCTAAAAAAAAGTAAAAATTTAATTTTGGTTGTTGGAAAAACTGAAGGTCATTTAGACCAAAGTATTTTTGCAATAAATATTTTAAATGAAAAAAAGGGTCCTCCACCAGAAATCAATTTATTTAACGAAAAAAATAACGGTAAAACAATTTTAAAATTAATAAGAGAAGGTTTAGTTAATTCTGCTCACGATGTTTCTTTAGGAGGAATAGTTACTGCTATTTCAAAAATGGCAATTAAAGGAAAAAAAGGTTTTAAGCTTAATAAACTTAAAGTTTTAATCAATAAATTTGATTATTATTTTGGTGAAGATCAAGGAAGATATATAATTGAAATAGAGCCAAATAACCTCAAAAAAGTAGAAAAAATTTTAAAAGATAATTCAGTTCATTATGATGATGTTGGTTTAGTCACTGAAAATGATATAGTAATAGATAAAGAACCAATTCTGCATATTGACGATTTAATTAAATCTAATAAAAGTTGGTTAGAAGATTATATGGATAAATAATATGGCTATGGATTTAAAAGAAATAGAAAAATTAATTAAAGAAGCAATGCCAGATGCAAAAATAGAAATCCAAGATTTGGCTGGTGATGGTAATCATTATTCAGCAACTATTACATCATCTACATTTGTGGGAAAAAGTAAAATAGAACAACATAAAATGGTTTATAACTCATTAAAAGGTAAAATGGGTAATGAGCTACATGCATTAGCAATTAAAACAAAGGAGTAATATGGACCAACAAACAAATGATTTAATCAGTAAAGAAATAGAAAACAATGAAGTCTGTCTTTTTATGAAAGGAACGCCTGATGCACCGCAGTGCGGGTTCTCAATGGCAGTTTCAAACATGTTAAAAATTTTAGAAGTGACTTTCAAAGGTGTTAATGTTTTAGAAGACGAGAAAATAAGACAAGGAATTAAAGAATTTAGTGATTGGCCCACAATACCTCAATTATATATTAAAAAAGAATTCGTTGGCGGCTGTGATATAGTGAAAGAAATGTACGAAAATGGTGAACTTAAAAAAATTCTTGAAGATAAAGGAATTAACTTCAAAAAATAATTATCTAGAATAATACTCAATCACAAGATTAGGCTCCATTACTACTGGATAAGGCACCTCTTCAAATTTAGGTACTCTTACAAATTTAACTTTTTTATTTTTTTCATCTACTTGAATATATTCTGGAGTTTCTCTTTCTTTATTGGCAAGAGCAACGTCGATGATCGCAAGTTCTTTTGATTTATCTCTTATCTCAATACTATCTTCCTCTTTTACTTGATAACTTGAAATATTAACTTTCTTCCCATTAACTTTAACATGGCCGTGGTTTATTAATTGTCTTGATGAAAAAATTGTACTTGAAAGTTTTGATCTGTAAATAACTGCATCTAACCTCCTCTCCAGCAAGCCAATTAAATTTTCTGCTGTATCACCTTTTTTCATAATTGCTTTTTTATAAAGATTTCTAAACTGCCTTTCATTAATATTACCATAATAAGATTTAAGTTTCTGTTTAGCATTTAATTGAACACCATAATCTGAAGGTTTTGATGATTTACTTTGTCCATGTTGACCAGGAGGATATGCTCTAGAATTAAAAGGACTCTTAGGTCTTCCCCATAAATTTACTTTTAATCTTCTATCAACTTTATGTTTAGAATTTAATCTTTTTGTCATTTAATGAAAGGGTTTATAAACACAAGAATAATTTTGTCAATCAGACTTTTTTTTAGCTAAACTAGCAAATACACTCGATAAAATACGAGTTTCTTTTTCTGATAAATCCATTTTATAAAATATACTTTTCAAGTTTTCCAACATTTTAGGTTTTTTTTCTTGTGGCTTGAAAAAATTTATTCTTTCAAGGTGTTTGATACATAAATTTATCATTGATTGAATATCTTTTTTAGATGCTGATTTAATTTTTTGCGATTTTTTATAATTTGATCTTTTTAATTTAACTAAACTTGAAACGACTTGAGCTACTATAATAACACTATGCGATAAATTAAGTGATTTAAAGTTTGGGTTAGTAGGTATTTGCATAGTGCAATTAGCATAAACTATTTCATTATTTGAAAGTCCTGATGCTTCTGATCCAAATAGAAAAGCAATTTTTTTACTAAAATCTATTTTTGTTAATTCATTTAAGTCTATGTGCTTAATGTTTTTATTTCTAAACCTAGATGATGTTGCAATTAGATAATCTACATTTTTGATGGCAGCCTCTAAATTTTCATAAACTTTACAATTTTGAATCACTTCTTTAGCTCCTACTGAAGTGGCAATAATTTTATCATTAGGAAAAGTAGGCTTTGGATCAATCACTGCTAATTTATTAAAATTGAAATTTTTTATAGCTCTAGCGCATGCTCCTATATTTTCAGATAACTGTGGTTTATGAAGAATAAATTTAATGGAGGACATTAATTACTTGCAGGAGCATTATCCTTAAATAACTTGTAATCTAAACTATCAATTAAAGCCTTAAACGATGCTTCAATTATGTTTGTTGAAACACCAATTGTAAACCAATTTTTTCCTTTAGAGTCAGTGCTCTCAATAGAAACTCTTGTTATCGCTTCTGTTCCAGTATTTAAAATTCTAACTTTGTAATCCACTAATTTAAGATCTTTTAAATATTTTGAATATTTTGCTAATCTATCAACATTATTTCTTATAGCATTGTCTAATGCGTTGACTGGTCCATTTCCCTCACCCTCGCAAATAATTTTTTCTCCATCTACCTCCAAATGTGCTTTTGCGGATGAGATTATATTTCCTGTAGAATTTTTTTTGACTGTTACATCATATTCTCGAATTAAGATGTATCTAGGTATTTTACTCATAATTCTTCTAGCTAACAGTTCAAACGATGCATCTGCACCATCATAACTATATCCAATAAACTCTCTATCTTTGACCTCGTCTAAAAGCTTTTTGACTTTTGGGTCATTTTCTTTAATTTCTATACCAATTGTTTTTAATCTTGATAAAATATTTGACTTTCCTGCTTGATCAGAAACGACAATATTTCTCACATTACCAACTTCTTCTGGATTAATATGTTCATAGGTTTTTGGGTCTTTCTGAACTGCAGAAACATGTAATCCTCCTTTATGTGAAAAGGCAGCAGCTCCAACATATGGCAAATGCTTATTTGGTTTTCTGTTTAATATTTCGTCTAAAAGTCTTGAGCATTGAGTTAAATTTTTAATATTATTTTTTTTAATATTTATTTCAAACTTACTTGAAAAATCTTTTTTTAAATAAAATGTCGGTATTAAAGACATTAAGTTTGCATTACCACATCTCTCACCTAATCCATTAATAGTTCCTTGAACTTGTCGAACACCAGCCAATACAGCTGCTAATGTATTTGATACTGCATTTCCAGTATCATTGTGTGCATGAATTCCTAAATTTTTTCCAGGAATAACTTTTATAACCTCATTAATTATTTTTGTTACTTCATGTGGTAATGTTCCACCATTTGTATCACACAAAACTATCCATCTTGCTCCATTGTCATAAGCAGCTTTTAGACAAGACATGGTGTATTTAGGATTTGCTTTATAGCCATCAAAGAAATGCTCAGCATCAAACATGAATTCTTTTTTTTCCTTTACAAAAAGCTTTGTGCTTTCACTAATATTTTCTAAATTTTCCTCATTAGAAATACCAAGAGCAATATCAACATGAAAGTCCCATGACTTTCCAACTATACATATAGCTTTTGTGTTGCTATTTAAAAGAGCAGATAAACCAGGATCATTATTTGCGCTTCTACCAGTTTTTTTTGTCATGCCAAAGGCTGTTAATATAGAATTTTTACAATTAATTTTTTTTTGAAAAAATTCGGTATCTGTTGGATTGGCGCCTGGCCAACCTCCTTCTATATAATCTACTCCTAGAATATCCAAAGCCTCAGTTATTTTTAGTTTATCGTCTATAGAAAAATCTACACCTTGAGTTTGTGCACCATCTCTTAACGTAGTATCAAATATATATAGTTTTTCTTTACTCATTTTAATTTCCATGTGGTTTTACCATCTTTATCTTCTATTAAAACACCTTTGTTTAATAACTCATTTCTAATTTTGTCTGAAAGTTTATAATCTTTATTTTTT
>CACCZY010000010.1 GCA_902550635.1 uncultured Pelagibacteraceae bacterium | reverse complement strand
TCCCAGTGAAGTATGAACTGCTTTTTTATCTTTGATTTTATCTTTAATTTTTTCATCTAAAGTTTCCCAGGCAAGCTCCATATTAGAAAAGCAAGTATCACCACCAACAGGTGGAATTTTTATAGATTTTAAAATCACAGCTTTAGTTGGTTTAGTATTGTAACTTACATCACTGTGCCAATTTTCTCCCCATTGATTTTTTTCTTCTTCTCCCTTAACTATTCTTACAATTTTGGGATGGTCATCCAGACCCTGGACATAGGCATGTGTTTCTAAAGGTCCAAATTTTTCTGCTAAAGCTATATGTTGTTCTGATGAAAGAGGATGATCTCTGAAAAAAATAACTTTGTGCTCTAACAATAAATCATTAATTATTTTAAAATTTTTATCTGATGTATCTTTAAGATCTACACCTTTTATTTCTGCCCCTAATGCACCAGATAGTAATTTTACTTCCATAATTTACTTTTTAAGTTTATTAGAAAATTTTAAATTTTCTGAATTAAAAAATTTTTTATTTTTTTCTATATATTCTTGCATTAATTTTATTTTTTCTTTCTCGAATTCAGAAACTTTTCTTTGCTGTAAATCCACATATAAAGCTAATACTTCAATAGTGGAAGCTACATATTTTTTAGATTTGTGTATCATTTCCAATTTATATTGAAGTCTTTTTTTATCATGATCAAAATAAGTTAAGTTTACATCAACTTCTTCACCTTCTTTTACTTCTTGATTATAAGTTATATGAGATTCAACAACCATTGTGCTTTTATTAGTTGTTTTTGCTGAATGTTCTCCCATTTTAAAATCCGACATCAATTTTTCTGCTCCGTATATGTCGAAAATTAATACGTAATATGCAACGTTCATATGACCATTGTAATCTGTCCAATCTTTTACTATTTTTTTTGAATTTAAGTAAATGCTCATTTTATGTATTTCAAAAACCTTTTTTTTATGAGATTATCAATATATTAATTAAAATGAACAATAAAGTTTTCGTGTCTTGTGCAGTAACTGGTTCTGGCGATACAGCTAGCAAACATCCAGATTTACCAAAAACTCCAGAACAAATTGCAAAAGCTGCAATTGAAGCTGCAAAAGCAGGAGCTGCAATTGCACATATACATGTTAGAGAAGAAGACGGAACTCCGAGCAGAAGATTAGAATTATATAAAGAGGTGGTAGACAGAATTCGTTCGAGCGAAACTGATGTAGTATTAAATTTAACTACTGGTATGGGCGGAGACTTGGATATTGGACAAGGCGATAACCCTTTAGAATTTGGTCCGTTAACAGATATGGCCAATGTTATGGAAAGAATTGCTAATGCAGAACAATTTTTGCCAGAGATTTGCACTTTAGATTGTGGAACTTTGAATTTTGGAGACAGCTCTGTAATTACTGTAAACACACCTAATGATCTAAGAAAAGCGGCAAAAAGATTGCAAGAAATAAATGTTAAACCTGAAATTGAAGCTTTTGATTTAGGAAATATGTGGTTTGGATCTCAATTATATAAAGAAGGGTTGTTAAATGATCCTCCCATGTTCCAAATGTGCTTAGGAATTCCTTGGGGGGCTCCAGCGACACCATTAGCCATGCAAGCAATGAAAGATATTATGCCAAAAGAAGGAGTTTGGTCTGGATTTGCAATTTCAAGAAACGAAATGCCGTTTGTTGCTCAGACAGTAATTATGGGAGGCAATCCAAGAGTAGGGTTAGAAGATAACTTATATCTAGAAAAAGGAAAACTAGCTACGAATGCACAATTAGTTGAAAAAGCCATAAGAATTGTAAATGATCTTGGAGTATCGATAATGTCTCCAGCCGAAACAAGAGAAAAACTTAAGTTGAAAAACTATAAATAAAATTTTTTAATAATATAAATAATGATAAAATATTTAAGTTATTTTCTTAATCCATTCTTGTAGCATTACCATCTATGGGAATAGCTTGGCCTGAAATTTTTTCTCCATCGCTCGAGATTAAATAAGAACACATTTTTCCAATATCCTCTTCGTTAATCCAACAGTTCATAGAAGCCATTGAAATAAAATCTTTTTCAATTTTTTTTTTAGAAACTTTTAAAAATTTTGCTTTATCTCTAATAACTCTTATCATTCTGTCACCCTTAATAGTTCCAGGACAAATTGCATTAACACGAATTTTAAATTTGCCTAATTCCATAGCTAAAGTTTTCGTCAGACCTATAACTGCCCATTTACTTGCAGCATAAGGTGATCTTAATGGAAAACCCATAATTCCAGCGCCTGAAGAGATATTTATTATAGAACCTCCTTTATTTTTTTTGAGCATAGGTATTGCTAATTTAGCGAAATAAAAATGACTTATTACATTAATTTTAAGAGTTTTTTCCCAATCTTCAGAACTTAATTTTTCTATAGTTCCAGTGGGACCTGCTACACCTACATTATTTATCAAAGCGTCAACTTTTTTTGTTTTCTTATTTACTTTACTAAAAAAATTTGAAACATCATCTTCATCAGAGGCGTCACACTCATAATAAAATAACTTTTTATTAGCTAAAGGATGTTTTTTAATTTTGTTTAAAGATTTATTATCTATGTCACAAAGATATACGTAAGCTCCTTTCGAGAGACATATTTTTGCAGTTGCCCAACCAATTCCCGAAGCTCCTGCTGAAATAATGATTTTTTTATTATTTAGACTTTTTGGCATTAGCCATATGTTCTTTTGTTAAAGCTTTTGAAAGTTCTTTTTGAGTAATGTATCCTTTTACATTGCCACTTTTATCAACAACTTCACAGTTTGCGTTTGAACAAACAACTTTAGGTAAAAATTCGTCTAAAAATTGATCTTCTTGTACTTTAACAAGATTAGTTTTGTCAATACCATTAGATGAACTAACGGGGCACATAATAATTTTAGCTTTTATTACTTTTGCTCTATTTACATCTTTAACAAAGGCTTCAACGTAATCATCGGCAGGATTCATAATAATTTCTATAGGTGTTCCTACTTGAACTAATCTACCTCCATTCAATATTCCAATATGATCTCCTAATCTTAAAGACTCATCTAAATCGTGAGTTATAAACACTATTGTTTTTTTTAATTCACTTTGTAAATCTATAAGTTGTTTTTGCATGTCACTTCTAATTAAAGGATCTAATGCAGAAAATGCTTCGTCCATTAACATAATATCAGTATTTGTAGCTAAAGCTCTAGCAAGACCAACTCTTTGTTGCATACCTCCAGATAATTGATTTGGATATTGATTTTCAAAGCCAGTTAACCCCACAGCTTCAATTTTTTCCATTGCTGTTTTGTTTCTTTCATCTGGTTTTTGTCCTTGAACTTCAAGACCATAGCCAACATTTTCCAATACCGTCTTGTGAGGAAATAAACCAAACCTCTGAAAGACCATACTCATTTTATGTCTTCTGAACTCAATTAATTTTTTTTGATCTAAATCCATTACATTTGTACCCTCTACAGAAACTACTCCTGAAGTTGGATCTATTAGTCTATTAATGTGACGAATAAGAGTAGATTTACCTGAGCCTGATAAGCCCATGCAAACAAAAGTTTCTCCTTCTTCGATAGATAGAGATACATTATCAAGACCAACAGTATGTCCTGTTTTTTCTAAAATCTCTTCTTTTGTTGCTCCTTCTTGAACCATTGGAAGAACCTTTGAAGGTTGATCACCAAAAATTTTGTAAACGTTTTTTATTTCAATTTTGCTCATAATTTATAATTTTATATTTTTTTTATGATGAGTTCTTTCCTGAATTTTTTCTCCATAAGATTGTGTAATTCTATCAAATATAATCGCTAGCAAAACAATTGCAATACCTGCTTCAGTTGCCATTCCTACATTTAATTGTTGTAATCCCAGCAATACCTCATCTCCAATTCCTCTGGTACCAATCATTGACGCAATTACTACCATTGCTAAAGACATCATTGTGCATTGGTTTATACCTTGCATTATGTTTGGCAATGCTAGCGGCAACTGCACTCCCCATAATTTTTGTTTTTTATTTGCACCAAAAGCTTCTGCAGCTTCTATAACTTCTTTATCAACCAATCTAATTCCAAGATCTGTTAATCTTATTAATGGCGGTACAGCATATACAAAAATTGCAAATATTGCTGGAACAGCTCCTAAGCCAAATAACAAAATTCCAGGAATTAAGTAACAAAAGCTTGGAATGGTTTGCATTAAATCTAGAACAGGCAATATTGCATTTCTTACTTTTTTATTTCTTGCCATCATTATTCCAACTGGAATACCAATTATTAAACAAAGCAGCATTCCAATAACAACTATACACGTCGTCATAATACACTTATCCCAATACCTAGGGCTAAGAAAACCAAGAAAAAATACACAGAACGCAACCATTATTGTTGTTCCCATATTTCTTCCACTTACAAAGTAACAAAGAGCAATTACTGATATCATTAATAAAGGCCAAGGAAGGCCGACCATAAAATTTTTCATCTGAGTATAAAGGCCAAGAAGAAAGTTATTAATTCCTTCAAAAAACATTCCATACTCTTTTATAAGTTTGTCAAAACCTTCATTTAAAAATGGCATTAAAGGAAGGTCTAACCATTTAGGCCAATTTCCTAGCCAAGAAAAATCTGTAAATAATACCGAAACACTCTCTGGTCTATATTTTGAACTTGTGTAAGCAACAACTACCATTGCAACAAAAGCAATCAGATATAATGAATAAAGAATGTGTTTCTTATATTTTCCCATTTATACTTTCTTATAAAAAACTAAGAGCCCTTGCGGGCTCTTAGTATTAAGAATTATTTAAAAAATTAAAGCGAAGCTTTAACTTTTTTAGCAACATCTGCAGGAACCCATTTAGTCCATGAGCTAGAACCTTTTAAAAAGTTCTTAGCAGTTGCTTCCATATCTCCACCTGATTCATCCATGTAAAAAGCAAGTGATTTGTTCACTTCAGCTGTCGGCAAAGTGTATGCTTTTACAAAGTCAATAACCGGTTTATTAGCTGGATTATTAGCAAAAGTAGTTGATGCAGATTTTGTTAAAGCCATATCTACATATGCACTTGCACAAGTTTCTGTGTATGCATCTGGTCCATCAGCTTTAATTTTTTCTACAACAGCCATCATTTTTGTCCAACAAGCATTGTCGTAAGCAGGTTCTTTAAGCTGAACTAAATCAACTTTTCCCATTAAACCTGTCGGTGTCCAGTAGTAAGAAAATACTGGCTTACCTTTTTTAAATGCTCCAGCAATTGCAGCATCTAATGCTCCACCAGAACCTGGATCAAAGTTAGTATAGTATTTATCTAGACCATAAACTTTGTGCTTAACCAAGTTAATTGTGTAGCAAGTCCATCCTGAAATACAGCTTGTCATTCGTCCTTTTCCAGGAGCTTCTGGATCTGCAAATAATTTTGCTATTTCTGGCTTCATCATATCTTCAACTGATACTAAACCATATTTATCAGCCGTAGGTTTATCTACATAGAAACCTTGAGTAGATGATGGAGTGTTAACTCCAAGTTCAACAATTTTACCTGCTGCTACAGCTTCTTCATGCATTTGAACAATATTATCTCTCCAAACTTCAGTTATAATATCAAGCTGTTGATCGTAGTGTGCAGCCATAATTGGACTAGTACTACCTTTAGTTACTTCTACTTGGCAGCCATATCCTTTTTCAAGTATATAACCAACAATAGCTGTATGAACGTTAGCACTATCCCAGTCGAAATCTCCCAAATGTACTTTACAAGCAGCATTTGCACTAGTAGTGCCCAATGTTGTTACTGCTAAAAAAGCAATCGAAAGAAATATTTTTTTTAGAAATTTCATGAATTTCCCCCTTCTTTTAGTTTAAACTTTTCGCATTAAAACTTGATACAATTGAAAAGACAACCTTAAATAAGTTTGCTTTGAGGCAATAAAATCAAGGAAATAAAGAATATATTTTCTTTATATTCAATTATAAATTGAATTGAAAATAAAACTAAATAAAATAACAATTATATTATGTCAGTAGAAATTTCTAAAGTTTCAAAAAATGATTCAGCATTAAAAGTTGAATGGAGCGATGGAGAAAAAAGTAATTTCAACTATATGTGGTTAAGAGACAACTGTCCAACTGCGCATGACAAAGACTCTAGACATCGAATGTTTAACATACTTGAAACCTCAATAAAAATAGAACCAAAAACTTATAAAATTAACAACAAAGGTGAATTAGAAATTTTATGGAGCGAAGGAAATCATACTAGCTACTATAAACAAGAATGGCTTCGTAAAAATTGCTATACAATAAATAATAAAAAAAAGTATGTTTCTCCTTATGTTTTGTGGGATAGTACCTTACAGGAAAATATAAAATCTATTAGCATAGATCACGATGAGATTATTAATTCAGACGAAGGTTTAATAAAATGGTTAGAACTTTTACATTTTAAAGGGATTGCAATTGTTAAAAATGCACCAACAGAAAAAGAGTCAGCATTTAAAGTTTTAAATAGAATAAGTCATACAAGAGAAACTTTTTTTAAAACACCTTTTGAAGTTATAAATATTCCAAAACCGAACAATTCTGCTTACACAGCTCATGCTTTAAATAATCATATGGATTTGCCATGGTTTGAAAATCCACCTGGTTATCAATTTTTACATTGTTTAATTAATTCGACAAAGGGAGGAGACTCTTCAGCTGTAGATGCATTTGCAGTTGCTGATTATTTAAGAAAAAATGAAAAAGAAATTTTTGAAACTTTAGTGAATGTACCACTTAAATTTAGAGACAAAGATTACACACAAGAATCTCATAGAAGTTTTTATGGTCCAGCAGTTAGTCTTACTAAAGATGGTGATTATAACGACATAAGATTTAGTGTTGCAACTATGGATGCATTAGACTGTGAACCAAATGTTATGGAAAAAGTTTATAAAGCACATCATAGATTTGGAAACCTTCTGCACGATGATAAATTTCAAATTAAATTTAGGTTAGAGTCAGGAGATATTTTTTCATTTAACAATAGAAGACTTTTACATGGCAGAACTGAATTTGATCCAAATTCAGGTCACAGACATCTACAAGGTTATTATATGGACCGTGATGAGATTATTGGAAGATTAAATTATCTAAAAAAATAATTTTATAAATTCTCAAATATCAAATTGTTTATTTTGCTATATTTTTTAAATTCCGATTTTGTTTTGATTGTATAATAATATTTTTTAATTTTTAAATTTTGAATACCTTTTTTTTTTAAAAAATATTTATCCAAAATCAAATAATTAATTTTCTTATCATTTGATTTTTGAATTATTTTTTTGACACTTGTTGTAGGAGTAAAAGACAATCCTACCTTTGCATTACTTTTTATTTTTAATAAATTATAAATATTTTTATGTTTGAAAGAAATAAATACACATTTTGAAAATTTAGATGTTTCTTTTAATAATTTTTTTAATAATTCTTTTGAAAAATCTGGTTTTATTTCAATGAATAAAGAATGTTTATTTTTAGAAGTTTTAAGCAAATCATTTAAAAGTGGAATTGGTTTTTTATTTTGAACACTTATTCTTTTGATTTGAGAATATTTCATATTTTTTACGCTTTCTTTTCTTTTAAAAATTCTATTTAAAGTAAAATCATGAAAACATATAAATTTATTATCTTTTGTGACATGTATATCTGTTTCAATTCCAAAACCTTTTTTAAATGACTGTTGAAATGATTTTAGAAGGTTTTCTTTATATTTTTTATTTACAATCCCTCTATGAATCAAATGGTGAGGCATCTTGGATTATTATTTCCAACCAGTGATTGTTTTTACTTCTAAATATTCTTCTAATCCCCAAGCACCTCCTTCACGTCCATTTCCTGATTGTCTATAGCCACCGAAAGGTGTTCCAGAGTCTGGGGCATTTCCATTAATATAAACACATCCAGATCTTAGTTTTTTTGCAACTCTTTTTGCTTTTTCTTTATCCTCAGTTTGCAGATAATTTCCAAGACCATATTCTGTATCATTAGTTATTTTGATTGCCTCTTCTTCAGTTTCAAATGGGATTATAGAAAGAACAGGTCCAAAAATTTCTTTTTTAGCTATCTGCATGTTGTTTGTTACGTCAGTAAAAATAGTTGGCTTGATAAAATATCCTTTATTTAAGCCTTTTGGTCGATCTGGTCCACCTGCAGCCAAAGTGGCACCTTCACTAATACCATCTTTAATTAAGTTAATTATTTTATCATATTGAATCTTTGAAACTACCGGTCCTATATGATCTCCTTTTTTTGAGGCAAGATCGACTTTAATTTTATTTGCTTCGTCAGCTGCTTCTTTAATAGCTCTTTCATAAATAGATTTTTCAACAAGCATTCTTGTTGGAGCGTCACAAGATTGTCCTGAATTACTCATTACATTTCTAATTCCGTCTCTAACTGCATTTGGATAAGAATCTGCGAATACTATATTTCCTCCCTTGCCACCTAACTCTAAACAAACTCTTTTAATTGTATCAGCAGCATTTTTTGTAATTAATTTTCCTGCTCTTGTTGATCCTGTAAACGAAATCATATCAATATCAGGGTGACCAGAAATATCTGTTCCAACTCCTGCTCCATCACCATTTACCAAATTAAATACTCCTGGCGGAAAACCAGCTTCGTCTATCATTTCAGCAAACAACATTGCAGATATAGGAGCTATTTCAGATGGTTTGAGTATCATAGTGCAACCTGTTGCGAAGGCAGGTATCACTTTAAGGGCTATTTGATTTATTGGCCAATTCCATGGAGTAATTAGTCCACATACACCAATTGGTTCACGAGCTATATAATTATTAGATTTAGAATTAAAATCTTCTCCAAATTTAAAATTTTTTAATCTTAATATAAAATCCTCTAAATGTGCTTGACCAGATGCAGCATGCACCATGGTTGCATAATCAATAGGAGATCCCATTTCCATTGACATTGCTTCAGCTATTTCATTAAACCTTTTTTTATAAACTTTTAGTAGTTTTTCTAAAAAATTTATTCTTTCATCTACTAAAGTTTCTTTCCATTGATCGAAAGCCCTCTTTGCTGATTTTACTGCAGAATCTGTATCATCTTTAGATCCAAGAGAAATAACCGCAAATACCTCTTCATTCGATGGATTAACAACATTATAATCGTTTGGTTTTGCAGGTTTAACCCACTTACCATTTATGTAAAAGTTTTTTTTATCAATCATAACTTACTATTAACATATTAATTAGATTTCATAACCTTTTTCTTCTTTTTCTGAATCTATTAACTCATCAGGAAATCCTGAAGCTCTAAAATTTATTCCAAATTTATCTTCAAGTCTTTTTACCACCATTGATGACCAAGCTCTTGGACCATATTTTTTTTGTGAGTCTTTAAATATATTTAATATAAGTGGTGATATTTCTAATGGTGTATTTAGTTTTTTAGAAAGTTGATTAAAAAGATCCATATCTTTTTGAACTAAATCCATTGTGAAATTAATATTGTAAGATCCATTTAAAATTACTTGGCTTTCAGTTTCATGAACGAAAGAGTTACCAGATGAAACAGCTATTCCTTTAAAAGTTTTATTAAGATCCAAATTAGATTTTTTAGCAACTGTCCATGCTTCACCTAGAGCGGCTAGGTGCACAGATGCTAAATAGTTTGTAATTACTTTTAAGATTGATGCTGTTCCAAGTTCTCCTGTATGTAGAACTTTTCTTCCCATCGTAGTTAAAATTGGCAATATTTTTTCAAAACTCTTCCTTTGCCCACCGACAAAAATAGCAATATTTCCAGTAGCAGCTCTATGACATCCACCACTAACAGGGGCATCCAAAGGAATAGCTCCTCTTTTTTGAACTAATTCTCCTAATCTTCTGACTTCTGACTCGTCAGTTGTACTCATTTCCAACCAAATTTTATCTTTAGAAAGACCATTGATTACACCATCTTTTGACTCCATTACTTCAGCACATATTTCAGGTGAAGGAAGGCAAGTTATCAACAAATCTGTTTGTTCTGCTAAATCTTTTGCAGTATATGCAATCTTAGCACCTTTTTTTTTAAAATCGTCTGTTAAGTTTTTTTTCAAATCTCTGACTGTAATATCAAATTTATTTCTTAATAAACTACCTGCTAGTTTTCCTCCTACATTTCCAAGTCCTATAAATCCAATTTTCATAACAACCTTTAATTTTAGTGAATATTAAATACTTTATGATATATTTTTTTTTTAAAAATGTATTCTACAAAAATAGAACCAAAATATAATGACAAATCTAATTCTAGAGTAGGTTTAATCACATTGGCTACGGATTTTAGAATAGAGAAGGATTTTAATGAAGTTATTAAAAATATGGATGTTGATCTATTTGTAAATAGAATTCATTGTTATTTTCCTCTAACAAGTGAAAATTTAATTAAAATGTCTAATACGGTTACAGAAGTTTCAAAAGACATTCTTCCAAATGAAAAACTAGACTGTGTAGTTTATGGATGTACCTCAGGAACAATTGCAGCAGGTTATGAAAATATCAAAAATAAAATTAATAAAGCTAAACCAGAAGCCAAAGTTACAACACCAAGTACCGCAGCATTAAATGCACTAAAAAAAATGAATATAAAAAAAATTGCAATTTTTACCCCTTACTCAAAAGTGTTAAATGATGATGTTTTAAATTATTTTAAAAATGAAAATTTTATTGTCACTTCGAATTCATATTTTGATATAAGTAATGATCTAGATATTGGAAAAGTAGATCCAAATTATTTATATGATGTTCTTTGTAAAATGGATTTAAATGATGCCGACGCATTGTTTGTTTCATGTACTGCACTACCCGCATTATCTTTAATTGATAAATTAGAAAAAAAATTGAATAAGACTGTACTGTCAAGTAATCAAGTTTTAATTTGGGATACTTTGCAAAATATAGGTAAAACCCAGCCTATTAAAGGATTCGGAAAGTTATTTAATCCAAACTAAAATGTTATTTACTAAAGAAGAATATAAGGAAAGATTAAAAAGAGTACAAAAATCAATGCAGGATAAAGGCATTGAGTTATTAATTTCTCAAGATACAAACAACATGAATTATTTAACAGGCTATGATGCTTGGTCATTTTATTATACTCAATGTGTAATAGTTCATGTAAATGCAGAAGAACCTTTGTGTTTTGTAAGAGCGCAAGATGCAGGAGGAGCATATATTAAAACCTATTTAAAAAAGGAAAACATAATTGTTTATGAAGAAAAATATATTCATACATGGCCAATGCATCCTTATGATCCTTTAATTGAATTAATTAAAAAAAATAAATGGGACAAACTAAACATTGGTGTTGAAATGGATAGTCATTATTTTACTGCTTACTGTTATGAAAAATTAAAACAAGGTCTACCAAATGCAAAAATTAAAGACTCAGACCGATTAGTTAATTGGACAAGACTAGCTAAATCTGAAGCAGAAATAAATTTAATGAAAGGAGCTGCTTTAATATCTCAACAAGCAATGAAAGTTGCTATGGAAAGCATTAATCCTGGAGTTAGACAATGCGATGCTGTTGCAGAAATTCAAAGAGCACTTTTTAGAGGAACACCAGAAATTGGTGGAGAATATGCTAGCATTGCAACATTATTACCAACTGGCAAAGGTACATCTGCCTCACACTTAACGGCAACTGATGAAAAATTTGTTGAAGGTGAAGCAACAATAATTGAATTGTCAGGAGTTAATAAAAGGTATCACTGTCCAATGGCCAGAACGGTTCAATTAGGAAAGCCAGAACAAAAAAAAATAGATGCCATGAAAGCAACAAATGAAGCCCTCGATGCCGGTATTGCTGCTACAAAACCTGGTAACACTGCCGACGATGTAGCTCAAAAGTTTTGGGGAGTTTTAGATAAATATAATATTAAAAAAGAATCAAGAACTGGATACTCTATTGGAATTGGCTACCCACCTGACTGGGGAGAACACACGTTAAATATTTATAAAGGCGACATGACTGTGTTGCAACCCAATGTTTGTTTTCATATGATTGCAGTTATGCAATTTGGAGAATGGGGTGTAGAAGCTTCAGAGTCAGTGCGTGTAACTGAGAATGGTAGTGAACTATTTTGCAATTTTTCAAGAGAATTACATATAAAATAAGAACTTGAAATATATCTCTACAAATGTTTAAAAACTCTCTTTATGTCAAAAAATTCAGAATTTGTAAAATTCGATAAAGTAGACAAGAGTTATGATGGAAAAGTCTTGGTCGTTAAAGATTTAAATTTAGATATTGCTGAAGGTGAATTTATAACGATGCTTGGGCCATCAGGCTCTGGTAAAACAACCTGCTTAATGATGCTTGCAGGATTCGAAACACCTACTAATGGTGAAATTTATTTAGATTCGAATCCAATTTCAAATATTCCACCTCACAAAAGAGGAATTGGAATGGTTTTCCAAAATTATGCATTGTTTCCTCACATGACAGTATATGAAAATTTGGCTTTTCCTTTAAAAGTACGAAAAGTTTCAAAAGATGAAACAGATAAGAAAGTTGATAAAGCACTTTCAATGGTTTCTCTTTCTGGATTTGAAAATAGAATGCCAGGGCAATTGTCAGGAGGTCAACAGCAAAGAGTTGCTGTTGCTCGAGCTTTAGTTTTTGATCCGTCAGTAGTACTTATGGATGAACCTTTGGGAGCTTTAGATAAAAATTTAAGAGAAAGTATGCAATACGAAATTAAACATATTCATGAAAGCATAGGTGTTACAGTTGTTTATGTTACACATGACCAGGGAGAAGCATTAACAATGTCAAATAGAATAGCAGTATTTAACGATGGTAAAGTTCAACAATTATCTTCCCCTGACAAATTGTATGAAGAACCAGTAAATTCTTTTGTAGCAGAGTTTATAGGTGAAAATAATAGATTTTCTGGACAAGTTAGTGATATTTCAAAAGATAAATGTAAAGTAAAATTAGATGATGGGTCAGAAATTTTAGCAAACCCAATAGCAGTAAAGTCTAGTGGTGAAAAAACCATTGTGTCTTTAAGACCAGAAAGAGCTTTAATTAATACTAAAGAAAAAATGGAAAATAATTTTAAAGGAAAAATTGAAGAAGTTATTTATCATGGTGACCATACAAGAGTTAGATTAAACTTACTTGGTAATAAAGATTTCATATTAAAGGTTCCAAATAGTTCCGCAAATATGGATATAAAGCTTGGAAATCAAATTAATGTTAGCTGGAATAGCTTTGATGCCAGAGCACTAGATCCAAAATAAATAACACTTAAACTATTTAATTTATTGTAAAATAAAGCTAAATCTTAACAAATGGTTTGTTGACTCCTTTATTATATCTTGCTGTAATCCTGTTTTTATAAAAACGTTTAAACGGAGGATAAATGAAAAAATTAAGTAAATTGTTACTTGCCGTAACTTTTGTTCTTTCTATAACTTCATCAGCTTTTGCAGTAGTTGTTGCATCTTGGGGTGGAGCTTATACAGAGTCTCAAAAGTTAGGTTATGGTGATCCTACTTCAAAAAAATTAGGTGTACCTATTGAGTGGGTAGACTATTCAGGTGGATTATCAGAAATTAAAGCACAAAAAGAAGCAGGCGCAATCGTTTGGGATATAATGGACGTTTTCGCAATGGATACTATCACTGGATGTGACGAAGGTATCTTTGTTGAATTTGATTTTGACAAAGACTTTCCTGCTGCGCCAGATGGAACTCCTGCTAGTAAAGACTTCTTTACTTCAATGCCTTCAAAATGTGCTGTAGGAAACATTTTATATTCTTGGAACTATGCTTATAACAGCGATAATGTTAAAGGTACTCCAAAAACAATAAAAGATTTCTTTAATACTAAAAAATTTCCAGGAAAAAGAGCTATCTACAAAAGCGCTCTAACAAATTTAGAGATGGCTTTAGCAGCTGATGGTATCAAACCTAGAAAAGGTGGAGCAAAAATCTATGAAGCTTTAAATACTGAAAAAGGTGTTCAAAGAGCAATGGATAAGATCAAAAAACTTTGCACAGACCCTAAAGGTGGATGTGTATTTTGGTCTGCAGGTGCTCAACCACCAGAATTGTTAATGAGTGGTGAAGTTGTTATGGCAACTGGTTGGAACGGAAGATTCTTCAATGCAACAGTTGGAGAAGGTGCTCCGATCGTTCAAGTTTGGGACGGACAAGGTCTTGACTATGAATACTTTGCACTTGTAAAAGGTGGACCAAACGAAGCTGATGCTAAGAAAGCTCTTGCTATGATGACTAACACAGAAATGTTAGCAGGAAGCGCTAAGTATATTGCTTATGCTCCTTGGAGAAAATCATCAATAGAAATTATGAAAAAAGGAGAGCCTTGGTATAAAGATGGTAAAACAAATATGGTACCTCATATGCCAACTGCACCAGCAAATACTAAAAACTACTTCCTAGTTGACCCAATATTCTGGGCTGATAACGGTACAGAGCTTGGTGAAAAATGGGAAGCTATGAAAGCTGGTCTATAATTTTAAGTTTTAAACTTTAAAATTATATATTATATTTAGGGCGGTTATTTTATAACCGCCCTTTTTATTTATGAGCAGCGAAACACAAAAAATTCTAACAACAGATGGAATTCCTTTAGAGGAAAGTTTAAGAAAAGCAGAAAAAAAAAATAAGATAAAAGCTTTTTTGCTTGTGTGTCCACTGTTGCTATTTTTAATAATTACTTATGTTTTTCCAATTGGAGATATGCTTTTTCGAAGTGTTGACGATCGAATGGTAACAAAAATGCTTCCAAAAACTTATAAAGCGATGGAACAATGGGATGGAAAAGAATTACCACCAGAAGAAGTTTTTAAAGGATTTTATTTAGATTATAAAAAGTTAGTCGAAGAGAAGACTTTTGGAAAATTAGCTACTCAATTAAATTATGAAAAAAATGGTTTTAAAAGTATTTTAAAAAAATTAAAACGAAAGATGAAAAAATTTGAAGAAGGAAATTATAAAGAGCAAATAATGAGTGTACATAAAAGGTGGGCAAACGTAGAATATTGGAGAGCACTTAAAAGAAGGGCGCCATCATATAGTTATTCAAAATACCTAAAAGGAATAGACATGTATGAAAATGAAGATGGCCAAATTGTTCAGGTTCCAGAAGACAGAAGAGTTCATAAAATTTTATGGATGAGAACTTTAGAAGTAGCTCTCTTTGTTACAATTTTTTGTTTTTTAATGGCATATCCAATTGCACATTTACTTGCAACACTTCCAATGAAATATAGCAATTTATTAATGATTTGTGTTCTACTCCCATTTTGGACTTCTCTACTAGTTAGAACAGCAAGTTGGATGATTTTATTACAACAGCAAGGAATAGTTAATGACTTTTTTGTTTGGATAGGATTGGTGGCAGACGATAATAGACCTGAAATGATGTATAATAAGACAGGCACATATGTTGCTATGACTCAAATCCTTTTACCTTTTATGGTTTTGCCGCTGTACAGTGTTATGAAAACCATATCTCCAAGCTTAATGCGGGCTGGAAAATCATTAGGAGGTACGCCTTTTATAGCTTTTTGGAAAATTTACTTTCCTTTAACAATACCAGGAATTGGAGCAGGATGCTTATTAGTTTTTATACTTGCAATTGGCTATTATATTACCCCAGCTTTAGTTGGTGGAGCTTCTGGTACTTTAATAAGTAATCAAATAGCCTTTCATATGAAAAGTACACTGGACTGGAGTTTTGCATCAGCAATGGGACTAATGTTATTGACAGGAGTATTAGCAATTTATTGGGTTTATAACAAACTTGTAGGAGTTGATAATATTAAATTAGGATAAATTTTTATGGCTTTACCAAAGTATACAGAACCACACTACAGAATTTGGCATTATTTTTATTTATTTGTTTGTAGTTGTGTATTTTTCTTTTTAATAGCGCCGTTGTTTGTAATTTTTCCATTATCTTTTAATGCAGAAGAGTTTTTAGTTTTTTCAGATGGAATGAAAAGACTTGATCCAGATGCGTTCTCATTAAGATGGTATCACGATATGGTTTATGGTACAAAAAATCCATGGGGACTTGCGGCCAAAAATAGTTTTATTATTGCAATATTTGCAACTTTAGGATCAGTATTACTTGGTACTGTAGCCGCGCTAGGTTTAAGTAGTAGGCACATGCCTTACAAGGGAATAATAATGGCAACTTTAATTTCACCTATGATTGTTCCATTAATTATCTCAGGTGTTGCAATTTTCTTTTTTATGGCCAAAGTTGGTTTGGCAGCTACACATACAGGAATTGTTCTGGCTCATATAGTATTAGGGACTCCATTTGTAGTAATCACAGTTACAGCTACTTTGTCAGGGTTCGATCATAGCGTCACAAGAGCTGCGGCGAGTTTAGGAAGTGACCCAGTAAATACTTTTATGAAAATAACACTACCTTTGATTTTACCAGGAGTAATTTCTGGAGGACTATTTGCATTTGTAACTTCATTTGATGAAGTTGTAGTTGTTTTATTCTTAGCAGGATTAGATAATACTACAATACCTATACAAATGTGGACAGGTTTAAGAGAACAGCTCAGCCCAACAATACTTGCTGTTGCTACTTGTTTGATTGTTTTATCAACATTAATACTTGTTACCGCAGAACTTCTAAGAAGAAGATCTGAGAGAATAAGAGGTATTAATAGATAATCTTTTATTAAGTTTCAAAAAATATGGAAATCAAAAAAGTTGTAATAATAGGATCAGGAACAATGGGAAGTGGTATTGCTGCTCATTTATGTAATGCTAATGTTCCAGTGACGTTATTAGATTTAACAACAGAAATTAGTGAACTAGCTAGAGAAAAAATTTATAAATCCAGACCACCATTATTAATTGATAAAACTAAAATAAATAATATTAAAGTTGGAAATATTAACGAAGATTTTCATGTAGTAAAAAATGCCGATTGGATCATTGAGGGATTGTAAATAAAAAATATAAAGAAAACCTTCTAAAATCATTTCAACAGTCATTTAAAAAAGGTTTTGGAATTGAAACAGATATACATGTCACAAAAGATAATAAATTTATATGTTTTCATGATTTTACTTTAAATAGAATTTTTAAAAGAAAAGAAAGCGTAAAAAATATGAAATATTCTCAAATCAAAAGAATAAGTGTTCAAAATAAAAAACCAATTCCACTTTTAAATGATTTGCTTAAAACTTCTAAAAATAAACATTCTTTATTCATTGAAATAAAACCAGATTTTTCAAAAGAATTATTAAAAAAATTATTAAAAGAAACATCTAAATTTTCAAAATGTGTATTTATTTCTTTCAAACATAAAAATATTTATAATTTATTAAAAATAAAAAGTAATGCAAAGGTAGGATTGTCTTTTACTCCTACAACAAGTGTCAAAAAAATAATTCAAAAATCAAATGATAAGAAAATTAATTATTTGATTTTGGATAAATATTTTTTAAAAAAAAAAGGTATTCAAAATTTAAAAATTAAAAAATATTATTATACAATCAAAACAAAATCGGAATTTAAAAAATATAGCAAAATAAACAATTTGATATTTGAGAATTTATAAAATTATTTTTTTAGATAATTTAATCTTCCAATAATCTCATCACGGTCCATATAATAACCTTGTAGATGTCTGTGACCTGAATTTGGATCAAATTCAGTTCTGCCATGTAAAAGTCTTCTATTGTTAAATGAAAAAATATCTCCTGACTCTAACCTAAATTTAATTTGAAATTTATCATCGTGCAGAAGGTTTCCAAATCTATGATGTGCTTTATAAACTTTTTCCATAACATTTGGTTCACAGTCTAATGCATCCATAGTTGCAACACTAAATCTTATGTCGTTATAATCACCATCTTTAGTAAGACTAACTGCTGGACCATAAAAACTTCTATGAGATTCTTGTGTGTAATCTTTGTCTCTAAATTTAAGTGGTACATTCACTAAAGTTTCAAAAATTTCTTTTTCATTTTTTCTTAAATAATCAGCAACTGCAAATGCATCTACAGCTGAAGAGTCTCCTCCCTTTGTCGAATTAATTAAACAATGTAAAAATTGATAACCAGGTGGATTTTCAAACCATGGCAAATCCATATGATTATTTAAAGCATGAGCTGTGTAAGCAGAATTGTTCGGTTTTGGAATATTTATAACTTCAAAAGGTGTTTTAAAAAAAGTTTCTCTTGTATGACTTATTCTATTTAAAACTTTAAATGCTGACTCTTTTTCTGTTGGTGCATTTTTAACAATTGCAATCCCTTTAAAATGTAAAAGTTCTAACCATTTTATTAAACCTTCGTCTGAATTAATAATCTCATCGTGATCTATGCTAATAGATTTTATATTTTCCTGTAAGGTACTATCCCACAAAACATAAGGAGAAACATACTTTTTTTTATTATTTATTGTATAGCAATTTTTACGAAGCCATTCTTGTTTATAGTAGCTAGTATGATTTCCTTCGCTCCATAAAATTTCTAATTCACCTTTGTTGTTAATTTTATAAGTTTTTGGTTCTATTTTTATTGAGGTTTCAAGTATGTTAAACATTCGATGTCTAGAGTCTTTGTCATGCGCAGTTGGACAGTTGTCTCTTAACCACATATAGTTGAAATTACTTTTTTCTCCATCGCTCCATTCAACTTTTAATGCTGAATCATTTTTTGAAACTTTAGAAATTTCTACTGACATAATATAATTGTTATTTTATTTAGTTTTATTTTCAATTCAATTTATAATTGAATATAAAGAAAATATATTCTTTATTTCCTTGATTTTATTGCCTCAAAGCAAACTTATTTAAGGTTGTCTTTTCAATTGTATCAAGTTTTAATGCGAAAAGTTTAAACTAAAAGAAGGGGGAAATTCATGAAATTTCTAAAAAAAATATTTCTTTCGATTGCTTTTTTAGCAGTAACAACATTGGGCACTACTAGTGCAAATGCTGCTTGTAAAGTACATTTGGGAGATTTCGACTGGGATAGTGCTAACGTTCATACAGCTATTGTTGGTTATATACTTGAAAAAGGATATGGCTGCCAAGTAGAAGTAACTAAAGGTAGTACTAGTCCAATTATGGCTGCACACTACGATCAACAGCTTGATATTATAACTGAAGTTTGGAGAGATAATATTGTTCAAATGCATGAAGAAGCTGTAGCAGCAGGTAAAATTGTTGAACTTGGAGTTAACACTCCATCATCTACTCAAGGTTTCTATGTAGATAAACCTACGGCTGATAAATATGGTTTAGTATCAGTTGAAGATATGATGAAGCCAGAAATAGCAAAATTATTTGCAGATCCAGAAGCTCCTGGAAAAGGACGAATGACAAGCTGTATTTCAGGATGGACTTGCTACACAATTAACTTGGTTAAGCACAAAGTTTATGGTCTAGATAAATACTATACTAACTTTGATCCAGGTTCTGGTGGAGCATTAGATGCTGCAATTGCTGGAGCATTTAAAAAAGGTAAGCCAGTATTTTCTTACTACTGGACACCGACAGGTTTAATGGGAAAAGTTGATTTAGTTCAGCTTAAAGAACCTGCTTACGACAATGCTTGTTGGACAAAAATGATGGCTGTTGTAGAAAAAATTAAAGCTGATGGACCAGATGCATACACAGAAACTTGTGCAAGTGCATATGTAGATATGGCTTTAACAAAATCTGCATCAACTACTTTTGCTAATAATCCAGCTAATAAACCGGTTATTGACTTTGTAAAAGCATACACTTTGCCGACAGCTGAAGTGAACAAATCACTTGCTTTTTACATGGATGAATCAGGTGGAGATATGGAAGCAACTGCTAAGAACTTTTTAAAAGGTTCTAGCTCATGGACTAAATGGGTTCCTGCAGATGTTGCTAAAAAAGTTAAAGCTTCGCTTTAATTTTTTAAATAATTCTTAATACTAAGAGCCCGCAAGGGCTCTTAGTTTTTTATAAGAAAGTATAAATGGGAAAATATAAGAAACACATTCTTTATTCATTATATCTGATTGCTTTTGTTGCAATGGTAGTTGTTGCTTACACAAGTTCAAAATATAGACCAGAGAGTGTTTCGGTATTATTTACAGATTTTTCTTGGCTAGGAAATTGGCCTAAATGGTTAGACCTTCCTTTAATGCCATTTTTAAATGAAGGTTTTGACAAACTTATAAAAGAGTATGGAATGTTTTTTGAAGGAATTAATAACTTTCTTCTTGGCCTTTATACTCAGATGAAAAATTTTATGGTCGGCCTTCCTTGGCCTTTATTAATGATATCAGTAATTGCTCTTTGTTACTTTGTAAGTGGAAGAAATATGGGAACAACAATAATGGTTGCGTTCTGTGTATTTTTTCTTGGTTTTCTTAGCCCTAGGTATTGGGATAAGTGTATTATGACGACGTGTATAGTTGTTATTGGAATGCTGCTTTGTTTAATAATTGGTATTCCAGTTGGAATAATGATGGCAAGAAATAAAAAAGTAAGAAATGCAATATTGCCTGTTCTAGATTTAATGCAAACCATTCCAAGCTTTTGTTACTTAATTCCTGGAATTTTGTTATTTGGCTTAGGAGCTGTTCCAGCAATATTTGCAATTTTTGTATATGCTGTACCGCCATTAATAAGATTAACAGATCTTGGAATTAGATTGGTTGATAAAGAAGTTATAGAAGCTGCAGAAGCTTTTGGTGCAAATAAAAAACAAAAATTATGGGGAGTGCAGTTGCCGCTAGCATTGCCAAACATAATGCAAGGTATAAACCAATGCACAATGATGTCTTTAGCAATGGTAGTAATTGCGTCAATGATTGGTACCAGAGGAATTGGAGATGAGGTATTGCTGGGATTACAACAATTAAATGTAGGAATGGCAACTGAAGCAGGTATTGCAATTGTTTTGCTAGCGATTATATTTGATAGAATTACACAATCTTATGGAGAAAAAATTCAGGAAAGAACTCATCATAAAAAAAATATAAAATTATAAATTATGAGCAAAATTGAAATAAAAAACGTTTACAAAATTTTTGGTGATCAACCTTCAAAGGTTCTTCCAATGGTTCAAGAAGGAGCAACAAAAGAAGAGATTTTAGAAAAAACAGGACATACTGTTGGTCTTGATAATGTATCTCTATCTATCGAAGAAGGAGAAACTTTTGTTTGCATGGGCTTATCAGGCTCAGGTAAATCTACTCTTATTCGTCACATTAATAGACTAATAGATCCAACTTCAGGAGTAGTTTCTGTAGAGGGTACAAATGTAATGGATTTAGATCAAAAAAAATTAATTGAGTTCAGAAGACATAAAATGAGTATGGTCTTTCAGAGGTTTGGTTTATTTCCTCACAAGACGGTATTGGAAAATGTTGGCTATGGTCTTGAAGTTCAAGGACAAAAACCAGATGAAAGAAACAAAACAGCAATGGAAAAAATTGAAGCTGTGGGGTTAACTGGCTTTGAAAATCAATATCCAAATCAATTATCTGGAGGTATGCAACAAAGAGTTGGTCTTGCTAGAGCTTTAGCTACAAATACTGATATTATGTTAATGGACGAAGCATTTTCTGCATTAGATCCTTTAATTAGAAGTGACATGCAAAAACAACTTATAGATTTACAAAGTGAATTAAAAAAAACAATAGTGTTTATAACTCACGATTTAGATGAGTCTTTAAGATTAGGAGATCATATTGGAATATTGAATGGAGGTAGATTAGTTCAAGTAGGAACACCTATAGAAATTATTATGAATCCTGCCGATGATTACGTTGAAGCCTTTGTTAAAGATGTAAATAGAGCAAAAGTAATAAAAGCTAAAATTATTATGTGCCCCGTTAGTTCATCTAATGGTATTGACAAAACTAATCTTGTTAAAGTACAAGAAGATCAATTTTTAGACGAATTTTTACCTAAAGTTGTTTGTTCAAACGCAAACTGTGAAGTTGTTGATAAAAGTGGCAATGTAAAAGGATACATTACTCAAAAAGAACTTTCAAAAGCTTTAACAAAAGAACATATGGCTAATGCCAAAAAGTCTAAATAATAAAAAAATCATTATTTCAGCAGGAGCTTCGGGAATTGGTTGGGCAACTGCAAAAATATGTCTCTCGAAAGGAGCTTACGTATATCTTTGTGACATAGATAATAAATCTTTAAACAAAATTAAAAAACATCCTTTAGCTAATAAAAAGTTATTTTATTATGAGTGTGACGCCTCTGATGAAGATGATGTTTCAAATTTTTTTAGTAAAGTAAATAAGAAAACAAAAAAAGTTGACGCTTTGATAAATAATGTAGGTGTAGCAGGTCCCACTGGAACTATAGAAAAATTAAGTTCTGAAGATTGGGAAAAAACTCTTAAAATTAATGTAATAAGTCATTTTTATTTCGCTAAATTAGCAATACCTATGCTCAAAAAAAATAAAGGAGGTTCTATAATAAATATCTCTTCAGGCGCTGGAATTATGGGTTTTCCATTAAGATCACCTTATGCTGCAAGTAAATGGGCAGTTATAGGTCTGACGAAAACTTTAGCTATGGAATTAGGCAAATTTAAAATTCGTGTTAATGCAATTTGTCCTGGAACTATTAAGGGTGACAGAATGATAAGAGTTATTAGAGATAAAGCAAAATTTTTAAAAGTTTCTAAAAAAAAAATTGAAAAAGATTTTATTTCAATGGCTTCTATGAACTGTTGGATTAACGAAGAGGATATTGGAAAAATGTGTTCTTATTTAATCTCGAGCGATGGAGAAAAAATTTCAGGCCAAGCTATTCCCATAGATGGTAATGCTACAAGAATGGATTAAGAAAATAACTTAAATATTTTATCATTATTTATATTATTAAAAAATTTTATTTATAGTTTTTCAACTTAAGTTTTTCTCTTGTTTCGGCTGGAGACATTATCGATACTCCAAGATCATTTACAATTCTTATGGCTTTTTCAACTAATTGTGCATTCGTAGCTAGTTTTCCTTTTTCTAGATATAAGTTATCTTCTAACCCTACTCTTGGATTGCCTCCCATAATTACTGTCTGAGCAACAAACGGCATTTCGTTTCTTGAAATTGCAAATCCAGACCAAACTCCTTCTTTTGGCATAATATCTTTCATTGCTTGCATGGCTAATGGTGTCGCTGGAGCCCCCCAAGGAATTCCTAAGCACATTTGGAACATGGGAGGATCATTTAACAACCCTTCTTTATATAATTGAGATCCAAACCACATATTTCCTAAATCAAAAGCTTCAATTTCAGGTTTAACATTTATTTCTTGCAATCTTTTTGCCGCTTTTCTTAGATCATTAGGTGTGTTTACAGTAATTACAGAGCTGTCTCCAAAATTCAAAGTTCCACAATCTAAAGTGCAAATCTCTGGCAAAAATTGTTCTGCATTAGCAATTCTTTCCATAACATTGGCCATATCTGTTAACGGACCAAATTCTAAAGGGTTATCGCCTTGTCCAATATCCAAGTCTCCGCCCATACCAGTAGTTAAATTTAATACTACATCAGTTTCGCTCGAACGAATTCTGTCTACCACCTCTTTATATAATTCTAATCTTCTGCTCGGAGTTCCGTCTTCTTCTCTAACATGTATATGTGCAATTGCAGCTCCTGCTTTTGCAGCTTCAATTGCAGCTTTTGCAATTTGTTCTGGAGTTTTTGGTAAATCTGGATGTTTGCTAGCTGTATCGCCAGAACCAGTTACTGCACAAGACACGAAAACTTTATTGTTCATTTTAATTAATATATTGATAATCTCATAAAAAAAAGGTTTTTGAAATACATAAAATGAGCATTTACTTAAATTCAAAAAAAATAGTAAAAGATTGGACAGATTACAATGGTCATATGAACGTTGCATATTACGTATTAATTTTCGACATATACGGAGCAGAAAAATTGATGTCGGATTTTAAAATGGGAGAACATTCAGCAAAAACAACTAATAAAAGCACAATGGTTGTTGAATCTCATATAACTTATAATCAAGAAGTAAAAGAAGGTGAAGAAGTTGATGTAAACTTAACTTATTTTGATCATGATAAAAAAAGACTTCAATATAAATTGGAAATGATACACAAATCTAAAAAATATGTAGCTTCCACTATTGAAGTATTAGCTTTATATGTGGATTTACAGCAAAGAAAAGTTTCTGAATTCGAGAAAGAAAAAATAAAATTAATGCAAGAATATATAGAAAAAAATAAAAAATTTTTTAATTCAGAAAATTTAAAATTTTCTAATAAACTTAAAAAGTAAATTATGGAAGTAAAATTACTATCTGGTGCATTAGGGGCAGAAATAAAAGGTGTAGATCTTAAAGATACATCAGATAAAAATTTTAAAATAATTAATGATTTATTGTTAGAGCACAAAGTTATTTTTTTCAGAGATCATCCTCTTTCATCAGAACAACATATAGCTTTAGCAGAAAAATTTGGACCTTTAGAAACACATGCCTATGTCCAGGGTCTGGATGACCATCCCAAAATTGTAAGAATAGTTAAGGGAGAAGAAGAAAAAAATCAATGGGGAGAAAATTGGCACAGTGATGTAAGTTACAATACTAAACCAACTAAAGCTGTGATTTTAAAATCTATAAAAATTCCACCTGTTGGTGGTGATACTTGCTTTTCTAATATGGAGCTTGCCTGGGAAACTTTAGATGAAAAAATTAAAGATAAAATCAAAGATAAAAAAGCAGTTCATACTTCACTGGGA
>CACCZY010000009.1 GCA_902550635.1 uncultured Pelagibacteraceae bacterium | reverse complement strand
ACCAATTTCATATCCGATAATAATTCCTCCCATAGCAGGTGACAAAATTATATCTATTTTTTTGAAATTTTTTTTAATTTTTTTGCTTAATGAATAGCAAATTTTATTAGATAAATATGGATGACTAAGAAGTTTAGCGCATTGAATATACTTTGATGAATGAAGACCTGATGATAATATGAAATGACCTTCTAATAAGGCATTAGTTTTTTTTAAAACCGCCAAAGAGCTTTTGAAAGAAAGCATATTTTTTGTTTTTGTGTCTAATTATTTTAAAATTATACTCCCTTTGTTTTAACTCACTAATAAGTTTTGTAAAGTTTTTGAGATCGTGAATGATAACGTTAAATCTGAAATTTATTGTGTTTGTTGTCTTCTCTACCATTTCAACGCTTGAAATATTAACATTATTGACACCAATTAATGTTGTAACATCACCTAATTTACCAGGTTTGTCAGGTATTGAGATCCATAATGTGGTGTTATACTGTTTTATCTTTGCTGGTTTCCTATTCTCTCTGTATTGCCAGTATCTACGTATTGATGCTCTGGCTTTACCGGTTTTAGTTGATGTTAACCAATGAAGTGATGGTGAAACTTTTTTTGATGTTATTATTTTAACAACATCACCATTTGTCAATAAACTTTGTAAAGCACTACTTTTACCGTTAATTTCACATCCAATAGCTGTGTCTCCCACTTGTGTATGCACAGCATAAGCAAAGTCTATAGGTGTAGCATCTTTTGGTAATTTTATGATTGAACCTTTTGGAGTAAAACAAAAAACATTTTCCTGAAACATTTGAAGTTTTGTGTATTCATAATAATGTTCAGGATTTTCATTTTTGCCTATTATTTCAACCAAATCTTTAAGCCAATCATATTCTTTCCATGTTAATGAATTAAATTTTTCTGATGATTTATATTTCCAATGAGATGCTATTCCTCTTTGTGCAAATTCATGCATTTGCATAGTTCTAAGTTGTATCTCGATTGGCCTTTTATTTGGTCCAATGACTGAAGTATGTAATGATTGATATTTGTTAATTTTTGGTGATGAAATATAATCTTTAAATTTACCTGGTATACATGTCCACTTTGAATGAAAAACACCCAATGCTTTATAACAGCAAGATAAATCGTCCAATATAACTCTAAAACCAATTATATCAGTAATTTGCTCTAAGGAAGTTCTTTTTTTTTGAATTTTTCTCCATATAGAAAATGGAGTTTTTTCTCTACCAATAATTTTAGCATTAATATTGTTTTCATTTAATAAATTGGAAAATTCTTGAGAAATAAAATTAAAATTACTCAAATTATTATCTTTTATTTCATCTAGTCTTTTTTTAATTAATGATCTAGCATCATTATTTAATACTTCAAAGGATAAATCTTCTAACTCATCTCTAATTCTATTCATGCCCATTCTGTCTGCTAGTGGAGAATATATTTCCATAGTTTCTCTTGATATTCTTTCCCTTTTTTCTTTGTCTTTTATCGACTTAATTGTTCTCATGTTATGTAATCTATCAGCAAGTTTAACAAGAAGAACTCTTATATCTTTAGATGTAGCTAAAATTAATTTTCTAAAATTTTCTGCTTTTGAATTAGAAATAGCTTGATTTTCAAATTCAGATATTTTTGTAACGCCATCAACCAAATCAGCAACTTCTTGTCCAAATTCATTTTTTATTGTTTGATAAGTTGCGTGAGTATCTTCTATAGTATCGTGTAATAAACCAGTTGCTATTGTAGCGCTATCTAATTTTAATTCAGTCAAAATATCTGCGACGGCTACGGGGTGAATTGCGTAAGGATCACCGGAATGTCTTTTTTGATTTTTATGAGCATTCAGTGCGAATTCATATGCCTTATTTAAAGTTTCTGGATTCAAAAACTTATTATAAGATTTTATTTTATTTATTAAATCGTTCGATTTTAACATCATTTTGTTATATCATTAAAATTAGACAATTTTAATAGATCTTAAGGTATTTTTGCAAATTTTATTTATTATTGAGGATATTTTGAGTTTTGATCTTGGATAAATCCAATTGCTGCATACTTCCATTAATGGAATTAATACAAATTCTCTATCTTTCATTTTTGGATGGGGTATTTGAAGATATGAGTTTTTAAATTTAATTCCATTATAATCAATAATATCAATATCACATATCCTGGGGCTATTTTTAGGAGATTTTTTTCTACCTAAAAGTTTTTCTATAGATTTAATAATTTTAAATAATTCAATTGGGTTTTTGTATGTTTTTACTTTTACAATTAAATTGAAAAATTTAGGATCATTAAAATTAGGTGAGGCAAAAGTTTCATAAATATTAGATATTTTGATTATTTTAATATTATTTTGATTTAATAGAAATTTAGTTTTTTCTATATTAAATTTTTTATTGCCTAAATTGGTACCGATAGATAAATATGAATATTTAGCTTGATTTTCTAAAATATCTTGCTTTCTCACGATTCCAATCTCTGGTTTTTTTTGTTTGTCTTTTGTCATAATGCCTTTTCCCTTTAGCTACAGCAATTTCAATTTTAGCTTTTCCTTTTTTAAAATACATTTTAGTTGGTATTAAAGTAAAACCTTCTCTTTGCATTTTTCCTATTAGTTTATTAATTTCCTTTTTATTAAGAAGAAGTTTTCTTTCATTAGTTGGGTTGTGATTGGAATAGCTTGCTTCTTTATATGAAGAAATATGTGAATTAATTAAAAATATATCACCATCTTTTTCAACTGCGTAGGCATCGGCAATATTTACTTTTCCATTTCTAACAGATTTAATTTCTGATCCTTTTAGAACTATTCCTGCTTCATATATATCTTCAAAGAAATAATTAAAACTTGCTTTTCTGTTTAAACAAATGATTTTTATTCCAACATTTGTTTTGCTTTTCATTTTAGATTAATTTTGCATGGTTTAATGCTTTTTTAATTTCTTCTTGAGTTTCTTTTTTTATTTTAACTAACGGAAGTCTTATTTCATCATCACATAATCCTAAAAGTTTAGCTGCATATTTTGCTGGTGCTGGGTTACTTTCAATAAACAAAGATTTATGTAAAGGTTGAAGCATTTGATCAATTCTTTTTGCTTCTTCAAATTCATTGTCAGATTTTGATTTTGAATATTTTTGCATATCAGAGCATAATTTTGGTGCAATATTGGCTGTTACAGATATAATTCCAACACCTCCCCTTTTATTAAATTCAAAGGCTAAACCATCTTCACCGGTAAGCTGAATAAATTCATGTCCCAACTTTTTTATCGTCTCATCAAGTCTATTTAAATCACCCGTTGCATCTTTAACACCAGCAATATTTTTAAGTTCAAATAATCTTGCCATAGTGTCAACGGACATATCAATTACACATCTGCTTGGAATATTATAAATTATTATTGGAAGACTTGTATTATCATTAATAGCTTTATAATGTTGATACAAACCTTCTTGCGTAGGTTTATTATAGTATGGAGTAACAACTAATACTCCGTCTGCTCCTGCTTTTTCAGCATGCGTTGTTAAGGATATCGCTTCTTCAGTGGAATTTGAGCCTGTGCCTGCTATAACTGGAATTTTACCTTTTGCTTCTTTAATACAAAGTTCGATAACTTTTTCGTGTTCTTTGTGTGTTAAAGTAGGAGATTCACCTGTTGTTCCAGCAGGAACTAAGCCGTTTGTGCCATTTTTTAAATGAAAATGAATTAATTTGATATAACAATCAACATCAAGTTGATTATTTTTAAATGGAGTTATTAACGCAACATTTGATCCTTTAAACATAAATACTTATAACATAATTTATAGATTCATTTAGTAAAATTTATGTCAAATAAACCTTTTTTAATAATAAATTTATTGATATTTATATCATTTTTTAACACATTTATTTTTGCTGAAAACCTAAAAATAATCCCTCTTAAAAAACCAAATCTTGAAAAAAAAGTTATTAAAAAAATGGTAGATCAAGGAATATTGAAGCCAAAACCCAAGCCTAAAAAAGAAAAAATTGAAATAGTTAAAGAAAAAAAAAAGGTAAAAAAAATAGAAAAAAAATTAGGCATATTGGTACCAAAAAGCAAACCATTAATCGTTAAAAAGAAAACTGCGAAATCCAAAAAAAAATCTAAATATTTTAGACAAAAAGATTATATTTTTGCAAAAAGAGCTATTCAAGAAATTGAAAAAAGAAATTGGTCAAAAGCATTAACTATTTCTAAAAAAGCAAAAGATAAATCCATATATAATTTTATTCAGTGGAGACATTTACTAACAAAAGGAAATAAAGCTTCGTTTTATGATTATCAATTATTTATAGATAAAAATAGTAATTATCCTCGAATAAATAGAATTAAATACTTAGCTGAACATAAACTATCGACTAGAACAATTTCACCAAAAAAAATTATTAAATGGTTTAATGATAAAGAACCTTTAAGTGGTTATGGAAAATTAATTTTAGGTGAAAGTCATATAATAAATGGAAATAAAGAAAAAGGTATAAAGCTTATAAAAAATGGATGGATTACAGCAGAACTTAGTAGATCTGATATGAAATTTTATAGAAAAAAATTCAAAAAATATCTAATACCAGATGATTATATAAAAAGAGCAGATTATCTAGCCTGGGAAAATAAATATTGGGATTTAAAAAGAATGCTAAAGTATTTACCAAAAGATTATCAACTATTATATACGGCACGACAAATTTTGATGAGTAAATCATATGGTGTTGATAATGCAATAGCTAAAGTTCCTAATAAACTTAAAAATGATTCTGGTTTAAATTATGATCGTTTAAAATGGAGAAGAAAAAGAGGTAGAGTTGAAAGTTCTTTAGAAATTTTATTAAAAATCAAAAATACCAAGAAATACATGGTTAGACCAGACAAATGGTGGAAAGAAAGAGCTATAATAACAAGATCACTTATATATCAAAAAAAATATGCGCAAGCATATAAAATTTCTAGCAGGCATGCTTTACAAGAAGGTCCTGAGTATGCAGAAGCTGAATGGTTAAGTGGATGGATAGCTCTTAGCTTTTTAAATGATCCAATTTTAGCAAAAGATCATTTTGAAAATTTTTATAACAATGTTGGATACCCAATAAGTTTATCAAGAGGTGCTTATTGGTTAGGAAGATCATATGATAAAATAGATACGAAATTAGCTGAAAAATGGTATAAGGAAGCTACAAAGTTTCTATCAACTTATTATGGGCAGTTAGCGTATCTAAAATTATACCCGAACAAACCATTTGAACTTCCTGAACAATCGAAAGTTGATGAAAAATTTAGAAAAAAATTTTACGAAAGTGATTTAGTAAAAATAGTTTTATTATTAGATGAACTTGATAAAGATAAATATACAAAACATATATTGAGACATTTAGCTAATACAAATGTATCAAACGGTAGTGAAATATTAGCTGGTGAATTAGCTACAACTATATCGAGATATGACTTTGCTATTCAAATTGCAAAATTAGCATCTTATGAAAAAAGATTTCACAATAATTTTAATTATCCATTAATAAGTACTCCTAAATATATCAACGGAAGAAAAATACCAGAAACAGCATTTATTTTATCAATTATTAGACAAGAAAGTGAATTTGACTTAAGTGCCCATAGTCATGCTGGCGCAAAGGGATTGATGCAGTTAATGCCTTATACTGCTAAAATTGTAGCTAAAGAAGCAAAACTTCCTTATTCTAAATCTAGATTAACAACTGATCCAGAATATAATATTAATTTAGGTTCACATTATATAGCAGGGTTAATATTAGAATATGATGGTTCGTATCCATTTGCTATAGCTGCATACAATGCGGGTCCAAAAAGAGTAAAGTATTGGAAAAAAATAAACAAAAATCCTCAAAAAAAACAGATTGATTATATTAACTGGATTGAGCTTATAAAATTCAGAGAAACAAGAAATTATGTTCAAAGAGTTTTGGAAAACTACAATGTTTACAGATATATATTAGAAAAAAAACCAATAATGATGAAAGATTTTTTCAAAGACAACCCATTATATTAATAATATTAAAGTTTGAATTTTGATTTTTTACTATCATTTAAAAAAGTTATAACTGTATTTTTTGTTAACTTATCTAATGATAGACCAAAATTCTCAATTTGATTAATAATTTTTGGAGGCATAGTAATAATATCACAACCCAGTTGCCTAGCTTGAATATAATTATATGCTTCACGCGTACTTGCCCATAAAATAGAAATATTTTTATAATTTTTAATATTTTGAACAGACTTTTTAATTATTGGTACTGGGTCAATACCTGTATCACTCATTCTACCAGCAAATATTGATATTATAGATTTAGTATTTTTGTCTAAACTATTAATAATTTTTTTAACATGATTAAATTTGTATACAGCGGTAATATTAAGTTTAATTTTTTTTTTACTTAAAGAACTTATTAGTTTTCCCATAAACTTTCCTTTAGAATTAATTACAGGAATTTTGACATAAACATTTTGACCCAATTCTTTAATTTTATGAGCTTGTTTTTCCATTTCACTAAAATTGTCTGCAAAAACTTCAAATGATACAGGTTTATTTTTACAAACTTTAAGTATTTTTTTTGAATAATTTAAATAATTTTTTGCGCCAGCTTTTCGCATTAAGCTTGGATTTGTTGTAAATCCTTTTACTATTTTTTTTTTACTATATTCTTTAATAGTATTTAAATCTGCAATGTCACAAAATACTTTTAATTTATTCATAATATTTCTTATATTTAATGGCGGAGAGGGAGGGATTCGAACCCTCGGATGGATTGCTCCATCGCAAATTTAGCAAACTTGTGGTTTAAGCCTCTCACCCACCTCTCCAATGCAAAATAATAACTTATTTTATAATACTTATTTAAGGAAATTCAATTTTTTCAGCAATATTATTTTCTCTGTTATCAATAGTTTTTGATTGATTGGTAATTAAATGACTAATAAACCCTATAAACAAAAATATTAACCCGCACATAAACAAAAAAACACTTAAAATTGGTAGTGGAGTCAAAATAAATGAGGTTCCGTAAGCATATTTTAAATAAATCATAAGTAAGAAAACTAAAAAAGAAAATAAAAAAGATAAAAAACCAAATAAACCAAAAAAGTAAATAGATTTAGTTTTGTAATTTTTAAACAGTTTTATATAAAGTAAATCAAGAATTACATATATGACTCTAAAAAATCCATAATTAGATTTACCATAAATCCTTTCATTGTGATTCACGGGTATTTCTTTAACAATATAATCATTATATGAAAATCTAGCAGCTAACAACCTATGAAAATCACCCCAATTATTTAAATCATCTAATTTATTTTTTTTAAAAATTTTTAGTGCACATCCATGATCATGAATTTTTGAATTGGTAAATTTACGAACTATATAATTTGCTAAGTAACTAGGAAAAGTTTTAGTAAAAAAATTATCTCTGCGATTTTTTCTCCAACCAATGACCATATCTGACCCTTTTTCATATTCTTTTAATAGTTTTTCAATATCTTTTGGATCATTTTGACCATCACCATCTAAAGTTATTATATTTTCATATTTGCTATTAAATATTCCGGTTAATATAGCAGTTGATTGAGAATAATTATTCTTATGTTTAATAATAACACTGCTAAAATCCTTTGTAATATTAGATTTTAGTTTTTCAAAAGTGTTGTCTTTTGATCCATCATCAATAAAAATTAATTGAAAATTTCTGTTATCATTTTTTATTTTTTTTAAATTAACTAAAATTTCATCTACAAGATTCTGGACATTATTTTCTTCATTATAAAACGGAATGATTAAACTATAATTCATATAAAAAATGATATACTAATAATAATATGTGTGCAATATTTGGAATGATTGGCAGAGCAGATAATCAACTTCTAAATAAAATATCAAAAATACAAATATATAGGGGCCCAGACGAGCAGGGATTTTTTGAAAGCGATGATAAGCTAACATTAATGGGCAATAATAGACTCGCTGTAATTGATAAAGAAAAAGGCAATCAACCTATGAAATCAGCGAACGGGAGATATGTAATCGTTTTTAATGGTTGTATTTATAATTTTTTAGAAATTAAAGATTACTTATTAAAAAAAAAAATTTCTTTTAAAACTGTTTCTGATACCGAAGTAGTTGTAAATGCTTTTATGCATTTTGGAGAAAAGGCGTTTAATTATTTTGATGGAATGTGGTCAGTAGCAATTTATGATATTGAAAAAAAATGTTGTTTTTTATCAAGAGACTATGTGGGTCAAAAACCACTATATTATAGTTTGCAAAAAGACTACCTTTTATTTTCAAGTCAACTGAAAGGTATATTTCAAGATAAAAATTTAATAAAAAAAATATCTAAAAACAATTTGAAAAAATTCTATGCTTATTCGTTTGTACCTGCTCCTGATACAATTTATGAAAACATATACCAGGTAAATCCAGGTGAAATAATTAAAATTGAACCATCTCCTTTAAAGATAATAAAAAAAAAATTTTGGGATTTAAACAGTGGTCCTGAATACAACATTTTTTTTAATAAAGAAAATAATGATGAATTTGTAAATAATTTTAACAAATTAATTAAACAACACTATATATCAGATAAAAAACCTGTTCTTGCTTTAAGTGGAGGAATTGATTCAAACATAATATTAAATTCTCTAATCAATGAAAAAAAAGAGCCAAATTGTTTTACGTTAGGTTTTGAAAATCAGAGTTATGATGAATCACACATAGTTAAAAATATCGAAGGAAATTTTAATAAAAATATATTTAAAATAAATGAAAAAGAAATAACTGAAAAATTTATCAATATTTCGAATTCTATATCTGAACCAAATGGTGATAGCTCATTTTTACCTACTTATATACTTTTTGATAAAATTAAAAATTATTCAAATGTATCATTAGGAGGTGATGGAGGGGATGAAAGTTTTCTTGGATATATAACCTTTGATGCTTTTGTTTTAGCAAAAATATTAAAAACATTTTTACCTGAAAGTTTATTAAAATTTTTAAAAAAAAATATTTCTTTAAAAGATTATTCAAATAATTATTTAACTACAAAAAAAAAATTAAAAAAATTTTTTTCATGTATAGATGTTGATCAAAAATATTTATTACCTTCGTGGATGTCATGTTTGGATTTTGATGAACATTGTGAAAACTTTAAAGAAAATTTATCTATTGATCAATTTTTTTTTACGAAAGATATATTTTCAAACAATATTAACATTATGCGCAGTGCACAGCTTTATTATTTTAAATACTATTTGCCAATGGTTTTATCAAAAGTTGATCAAGCAAGTATGCTTAATTCAGTTGAAAGTAGATCTCCGTTTATTAGCAAAAAAATAATAAATTTTTCTTTGGATAATAAAATTAGTGAATTATATTCTTTGTTTAACAAAAAAAAATTTTTAAAAAAAAAATACAAATCCCTAATTTCAAACAAAATATTAAAATCTCCAAAACATGGTTTTGCTTTCCCTACCCATATAATATTAAAAAATCAGAATTTAATAAATAGTTTAATAAAACCTGAACTAATTATGAATTATGATTTTTTCAAAAAAAAATATTCTGCGTATCTTAAAAATCAAAATGATTATTCTCCATATTTGTGGAATGAATTAATTTTAAATCTTTCAATACAAAATTTAAATTCCTAAAAAGCTCTTTTAAAACTTGATAAGATTACGTTATTTTTTTTTATATCAACTATGCTTTTTGTTGGAAATTTTTCATAACAGGTTATGATTTTATTTTTATCTTTAAAAACTGGTCTGTTATTCATCATTATGTAATCATAGTCCTCATTCCAATAATTTTTTAATTTATATTTAAATTTAGGATATTTTTTTAATTCTATTTTAGCAATTTCAACATTCATTCCACAGATAGCTATATTAGTAAATCCATTTTTTTTTATATAATCTTTTTTCACAATTTCTCTTATTAAATCATTTAATGAAATGCCCCAATAATCAATTTCGAATTTTTTTACTAAATTATCTTTGCTCCCACTGAATAAATTAAAATATGTGTATTGATAAGGTGTAATTTTTATAAAATTATAAATGTGAAAAATAAAAAATAAAGATATGATAAAAAAAAAAACTTTAATTAAAAAAATTTTATTTTTTTTAATTAAATAATAAATTGTAATTGATGGAATTATACAATAAAAAGGAATTATATACAAAAAAAGTCTTAATCCATCATAAACTTTATATGAAGAAAAAATAATAAAAATTGTCGGTGAAATAATAATAAATATTAATAATAATATTTTGTTATAAAAATTATCAAATTCATCATTAATAAATTTTTTATCATAGATTATTATAGGTAAAAAAAATAAATACGTTAAAATTATATATTCAGGGGATTTAAAAAATAAATTTAGAAAAATATAATAAAACGGAATTTTAGAAGTTAGCAATACTTTAGAATTTAATAAAATTGCATCTGGTCCAAAATGGATTTTTAATTGTTCAAAAAATATTCTAAATGGTTCAATAAAAATATTTGAGTGTACTTGCGGCCAGCAAATGATCATAATAAAATATGATATAATTAAAATTTTTATCATATCTATAAAAAATTTACTTAAAGAAAACTGTTTATTTGAATAACTAAAAATTAAAACATATAAAAAAAGAGGTATTAGCAATGAAATAAATTGAATTCTTGTACCTAATCCTAATCCTATAAATAAGCTAGCATAAATTATAAATTTTTTTCTTTTTAATAAATTATTTTGATTACTTAGATATCTTAACAAAGTTAGTGTAGTCCAAACAAAAGAAAATGCTATTATTGTATCCTTAGGATTCATTGACATATGACCAAAAAAAGTTGGATTAAAGAATAAAATAATAAAAGCTAAAAGTGCTACATATTTATTAAATAATATTTTAACTAATTTATACAATCCAAAAATTGTTATTATGGAAAATGTATTATTTATTATGTGAAAAGATTCATAAATATATTTTTTTGGCAGTACATTAGAAATGAAAGCTGAAATAGTACTATAAAGTCCTGGATAGTACTTATCATTTTGTGCTGGAGCAATATCATATGAACCAAGTGAAAAAAGATACTTAAGACGATCTTGACCTCTATTTATCTCGAAAAGTTCGTCCCAAGAAATTCCGATTATTATTGAGCAATAATAAGAAAATATTAATAATAAAAAAATTATTAATATTTTTAAATTTTTATTTAATAAAAAATCCATTTAAAAATTTAGTTTATATTTTCTAAATCCTCAAATTCTTTTTTTATCTTTTGGTACAATTTATATAAAAGTTTTTTATCTTCAATAGATATCATGTTTTCTTTTTCTAAACCGTCATATAATTCTTTCCTAATTTTATCTTTTAAACTTTCTCGAAATTGATCGTTGTTCATCAATAGTATTTTATCTATTTTCTCCATCCTTTCGCTTAAAACCAAATTATACAAAACGTTTATTGTTATGATTATTGCTATTACTATTGATATTAATTTAATAAAAAAAGGTTTTAAACTTTGTTTATTTTGAGGTTCATTTTGATTCATTGAAAATAATTTAATATTGATCTATTATTTTATTAAAATTTTAATCGATTTGAAATGAAAAAATATTCAATATTTGCTTTAATTAAAAATGCTTATACTTACCATGAAAATTGGCAAAAAGCTTGGCGTGATCCTGAACCAAAAAAAGAATATGATGCAATAATTATAGGTGGTGGAGGCCATGGTTTAGCAACAGCATTTTATTTGGCTAAAAAACACAGTATGAAAAATATTGCAGTTGTTGAAAAAGGATGGATTGGTGGCGGTAATACTGGAAGAAATACAACTATTATTCGTTCTAATTATTTGTGGGATGCAAGTGCAGGATTATACGACCATGCATTAAAGATTTGGGAGGGATTATCGCAAGAATTAAATTATAATGTTATGTTTAGTCAAAGAGGTGTAATGAATTTAGCTCACAATCTTCAAGATGTTAGAGATTTAAAGAGAAGAACTCATGCCAACAGATTAAATGGCATTGATGCAGTCTGGCTAAATACTAATGAAGTAAAAAAATTTTGTCCAATAATTAATACATCACCGAATATCAGGTATCCAGTTTTAGGAGGTACTTTACAAAGAAGAGCTGGTACAGCAAGGCATGATGCTGTTGCCTGGGGTTATGCTCGTGGAGCAGATGCTATGGGTGTTGATATCATTCAAAATTGTGAAGTAAAAGGAATTAGAAGAAATGGTGATAGAGTTGAAGGTATAGAAACAACAAAAGGGTTTATCAAAACAAAAAAAATTGGAGTTGTTGCTGCTGGTCATTCTAGTATTATTGCAAATATGGTAGACTTAAAATTACCTCTTGAAAGCAAACCTTTACAAGCTTTAGTTTCTGAACCAGTCAAACCAATTATAGATACAGTAGTAATGTCAAATGCAGTTCATGCTTATGTAAGTCAATCAGATAAAGGAGAATTAGTTATTGGCGCTGGAACTGATGCTTACATATCATATACACAAAGAGGAAGTCATGATGTTGTCGAGGGAACTTTAAAAGCAATATTAGAGCTCTACCCTATTTTTAGTAGAATGAAAATGTTAAGACAATGGGGAGGTATAGTGGATATTTGCCCTGATGCTAGTCCAATAATTAGTAAAACACATATTAAAGGATTATATTTTAACTGTGGTTGGGGAACAGGTGGATTTAAAGCTACACCAGGCTCAGGTGATTTATTTGCACACACTATCGCTAACGATGAACCTCATAAACTAAATGCTGATTTTAATATTAATAGATTTGTAAGTGGTGATCTTGTTGATGAACATGGGGCAGCTGCTGTAGCACACTAATGTTTTTAATTAATTGTCCATATTGTGGTGAAAGAGATCAGAGTGAATTTTCTGCAGGTGGCGAGGCTCATATTGAAAGACCAAAACAACCAACAGAATTAAGTGATGACCAATGGGCTGAATTCTTATTTATGAGAAAAAATATTAAAGGGATTCAGTATGAAAGATGGAACCATACACATGGCTGTAGAAAATGGTTTAACATGGTAAGAGATACATCAAACGATAAAATTCATGCTGTTTATAAAATGGGTGAAAAACCCCCAGTAAAATAATGAGCAAAAATTTAAGAATAACAAATAATAATTTTATTGATCAAACATCTAGAATATCTTTTAAGTTTGATGGCAAAACTTTATATGGTTTTAAAGGTGACACTTTAGCTTCAGCTTTATTAGCAAATAATATTCACCTTGTTGGAAGAAGCTTTAAATATCATCGTCCAAGAGGAATAATGACATGTGGTTCCGAAGAGCCTAATGCAATCTTACAGATTGGAAATGACTCTTCAATGACAGAACCAAATACAAGAGCTACTGAAATAGAATTATATGAAGGTTTAGAGGCATCAAGCCAAAACTGCTGGCCAAGTGTTAATTTTGACATAGGTGCGATAAACAATTTTTTCTCCCCTCTTATACCGGCAGCTTTCTACTATAAAACATTCATGTGGCCAGCTAATTTTTGGAAATTATATGAATACTTTATAAGAAAATCTGCTGGTCTAGGTAGATCACCTACTGAACCAGATAAAGATATTTATGATCATAGATATTTACATTGTGATGTTTTGATAGTTGGAGGAGGTATATCAGGAATAATGGCTGCAAAAACAGCAGCTAAAAATAATTTAAATACTGTACTAATAGACGACAAAAATATTTTAGGCGGAACTACTCTTTTCCAGCAAAATGAATGTTTTAAGATAAATAATTCTTATTCAAATGAGTGGTTAAAAAAAGAAATTGAAACTTTAAATTCATTTAATAATTTAACTATAAAAACAAGAACAACTTTGGCTGCTTATCATAGTTATAACTATCTTTTGGCTAGAGAAAATTTAACTGATCATTTAGATTTAAAAGATAAAAAAGATAAAATACGTCAAAGACTTTGGAAGATAAGAGCAAAAAAAGTAATTATAGCTACAGGAGCTATGGAAAGACCATTAATTTTCGACAATAATGATAGGCCTGGCATTTTTCTTTCATCTTCTATCAAAAAGTACATAGATTTTTATGGAGTTAAATGTGGGCAAAAAATATCTTTATTTACAAATAATGACTCAGCTTATGAAACTGCCATCTCTTTAAATAATCGCGGAGTAAGTGTTAATTCAGTAGTTGATATAAGAGATAAAACTAATTCGTTAATAGTTAAACAAGTTGAAAAATTAGGTATTAAAATTCATTGGAAATCTTCAGTTATTAATACAAATGGTTACAAGAAAATTAATTGTATTGAAATTATGAAATTGTCTGACGATGGGACTGCTGCTGTGGGGAAAAAAATAAATGAAGAATGTGATTGCTTGGGTATTTCTGGAGGATGGACACCAAGAGTACATTTATTTACTCAGTCTGGTGGTAAACTTAAATTCAGAGATGAAGATAATGTTTTTTTGCCAGATAAATCGGAGTTGAGTCAAATAAGTATCGGATCTTGTAATGGTGATTTTGAACTTGATGAAGTAGTTAAAAATTCAGTTAATTTAACAAATAAATTTTTAAATGTTAATAATAATGATTATGAAAATTTAGAAATTATTGCATCAAAGGAAATAGATAAAAAAAATATTTGGCTGCTTCCATCTGATAAACCCTTGGGAAAAACTAAACCATTTTTAGATTTTCAAAATGATTCAACAGCAAACGATATAAAGTTAGCTTTAAGAGAAGGATTTAAATCAATTGAACATGTAAAAAGATACACAACAACAGGTATGGCTACGGATCAAGGAAAATTATCCAACATGCATGCCCTTGGAATTATAGCGGAAACTGCAGGTGTTAAAATGGGTGAATTGGGCACAACTACCTTTAGACCTCCATACACTCCATTAACCTTTGGAGCAATAGTTGGAAGAAATGTTGGTGAATTTTTTGATATAACAAGAAAAACACCAATACATGATTGGCATGTAAAAAATAAAGCTGAATTTGAAAATGTCGGTCAATGGAAGAGAGCTTGGTACTATCCTAGAAGCAATGAAAATATGCACGAAGCTGTCCAAAGAGAAAGTAAAGCTGCTAGGGATAGCGCTGGGATCCTAGATGCATCAACTTTGGGGAAAATAGATATTCAAGGAACTGATGCTTCTGAATTTTTAAATAGAGTTTACACAAATGCATGGTCAAAGTTAGAGATTGGTAAATGTAGATATGGACTTATGCTTAATGAAGATGGAATGGTTTATGATGATGGTGTTACAACTAGACTTTCAGAAAATCACTATTTAATGACTACAACAACTGGTGGTGCTGCTAACGTTCTTTCTAAAATGGAAGATTATTTACAAACAGAATGGCCTGAATTAGATGTTTATTTAACTTCAGTCACAGATCATTATGCAACTGTTAGCATCTGTGGACCAAATTCAAAAAAAATTCTTTCTAAAGTGATTCCTAATTTGGATTTATCAGATAAAAAATTTCCACATATGTCTTTTAAAAATGCATTAATAGATAATATAAAATGCAGAGTAATGAGAATTAGTTTTACCGGTGAACATAGCTATGAAATTAATATTCAATCATCATATGGAAAATCTACATGGGAAAAATGCATCGATGCTGGTAAAGAATTTAATATTACTCCTTACGGAACAGAAACGATGCACTTACTTAGAGCTGAAAAAGGATTTATTATAGCTGGTCAAGATACTGATGGTACAATGACTCCAGTAGATTTACAAATGGATTGGATTATTAGTAAAAAAAAATATGATTTTATTGGTAAAAGATCTTTATATAGAAGCGATACAATTAGAGAAGATAGAAAACAGTTAGTAGGATTATTAACAGATGACCCAAAAGAAATTTTAGAAGAAGGTGCTCAAATAGTTTCTGAAACAAATAAACAACCAATTGAAATGCTTGGTCATGTAACTTCAAGTTACTTTAGTCCAAATTTAAATAAATCGATTGCACTTGCAGTATTAAAAAATGGGAAAAAATTAAAGGGGCAAAAAATGATTGTTCCTATGAAAGACAAAAAAATTAATGTGACAGTAACTGATACTATTTTTCTAGATAAAGAAAATAAGAGGTTAAATGCTTAATTATAATTCACCAATTTTGGATTCAAAAAATTATTCTGGATTAAAAATTTCTGTAATTGAACCTATCATTAAAATAAACTTAAGAGGTAAAAATAGAGATTTTATAACTAAGATAGGAAAAGAGTTATCCATAATTCCTCCTACTGAAGCTAATACATCATCAGGAAACGAAAATTTAAATATTCTTTGGTTGAGTCCAGATGAGTGGCTAATTTATTCTAATAATAAAATTGATTTTAAAAATAATAATTCTTTAGAAGATAAACTTTTTAATGAAATATCGAAAGTTAAACTAGGTGCAGTTACAAATGTAACTGATCATTGGATAATGATTAATTTAAAAGGTGAAAAAGTTTTTGAACTATTATCAGGCGGCTGTCCATATAATTTTAACGATTTTAAAAATTTAAAGGGTTCTGTCACTCAAACATTAGTTAATCACATAGATGTAATAATACACAATAAAGATATTAATGATTTAAATTTATTTGTTAGAAGATCTTTTTCAGAACATTTGTGGTCATGGATTAATGATGGCTCTAGATTTATCTAAGTGATTTTTTAAGTAATAAAGTACAATTAACAGATAGATCAATGAATATGACCAATTGAAAGAAACCCAAATCCAAAAAAAAGTATTGAAATCAGCAGATAAATACATCGCTAAATAAAAAACTGCTATTGGTAATAGTAAATTTCTTATCATATTTGAGATCATTGCATTTTCAGCTTTTTTTAAAGCCATAAAAAAACCATTAGATATAAAAAATAATGGATAAGCTGGAAGTACTATTGCTGAAATTCTTAAATATCTTGAACCATAGTCAATAACTTCAGAATTATTTGAAAATAAGCCTGTTACAATATCGGCTAACAAAAAAACCAGTAGAGATGCAAAAATCATTATTGAAAGTGCATATTTTATTGCTGTAAAAAAAGTTTCTCTTATTCTACTAAAATTCATTGCACCATAGTTTTGTGCAATAATTGAAATAATAGCAGTATTAATGCCTAGTACAGGTAAAAATAAAATTTGTTCAAACCTAGAGGCTGCACCATAACCAGCTGTTGCAAACTCACCTTCTTGACCTACATAAGTAAATACAATTCCACTTGCAAATGAATAGGCACAAATTGAAATAATTATTGGCATAGATTGAAAAAAGATATTTTTAAAATATGTTAATTTGAGTGAAAAATATTCTTTACTAAGAAGTTTAATTCTGTCGTTAGATAGTATTTTCCTAAAAATTATTACAAAACAAATTAACTGAGATATTAAAGTTGATATACCTATACCTTTAACACCCATTGCCGGTATAAACAAAAAGCCAAAAATTAAAATAGGATTTAAGATTATATTTAGAAAAAAAGATAAAATTAAAACATTTCTATATGTTTTGGTATCACCTTCAGCGTGCAACAAAGAATTTAATGAAACAACTGAAATAAAAATTATTGAACCATAAAAAATAATAGTTGTATACTCAAGTCCCAAATCAACAACTTCTTTTGTTGACCCCATAATATAAAATATATTTTCTGAATAATTTAAACCGAACATTGAAATGATAATTGAAATAAAAATTCCATAAAAAATTATATGTGTAAAATAATTTAAAGTTTTTTTTTCATTTTTTTCTCCAATGCTGTTACCAATTAGTGATGTTCCAGCTACAGTTACTCCTATGGATGCAGCTATTATTATAAAATAAATTGGAAATGATTTGCCTAATGCTGATAATGCTTCTGGTGATATTTTTCCTGCATAAAATGTATCAACTATATTATATAATGTTTGGAATAGTGTTCCTATGCTAGCAGGTATAGCAAGTTTCTTAACCAATTTAGGAATATTATCTTTTAATAAATCCATATTTAAAATTCTTTTTGAAATATATGTTTTCTTCCGAGTTTTTTTGCAACATTAATTTGCCTTTGTCTCATCCTGAATCTTTCTTTTTGTGAGTTTGTTAAGCTATCGTGGCAATTTGGACACGAAACTCCTTCTTCATATTTATTAGATTTTTTATCATTATTAGAAATAGGTTTTCTGCAGCCACTACACATTGAAAAGTTACCTGGTACTAGCCCGTACTTTATTGAAACCCTATTGTCAAAAACATAACACTCGCCTTTCCATAAACTATTGTTTTTTTTTATTTTTTTTAAATAATTAATAATTCCACCTTTCAATTGATAAATATTATTAAAACCTTTTTTTTCTAGATAAACGCTTGCTTTTTCACATCTTATTCCGCCAGTACAAAACATTGCTATATCTTTTTTTTTATCTAATTTATTAAGATAACTCGGAAATTCTCTAAAATTAACAACTTTAGGATTAATAGCGCCTTTAAATGTGCCTACTTTGTATTCAAATGGTTTTCTAACATCTATTAAAAAAGTGTTTTTATTCTTAATTAATTTATTCCATTTTAAAGGATCTAAATGATTGTCTGGTTTTCTTTTTGAAATTTTTATTCCCATTGGGACAACTTCTTTTTTAATTTTTGCTTTTCCTCTATGAAATGGTTGAAATTTACACTTTGACAAATTTTGACTGTCAAATTTAATAAATTTAAATATATTTTTGATTTTTTTTATTGCTAATTCTAAATTATTTTTTTTGGCAGCTATAGTTCCATTAATACCTTCATTAGAAATAATTATAGTTCCTTTAATATTTTTTTTAATAAAAAATGATTGTAAAGATTTTTTAAATTTTTTAATATTTTTTAATTTTTTAAACTTATAAAATCCTGAAATATAAAACATTATAATTTTCTACATATAGTTAAGCCATCACCTACGGGAATGATTAAATTTTCCACTCTTTTATCGATATTAACATAAGAGTTAAATTCTCTAATACTTACTGTTAATTTATCTTGTTTTGTTTTATCTATAACTTCACCGTGCCATAAAACGTTATCAATTATAATTAAACCATCCTTATCTATTAAATCTAAACTTTGATTAAAATAATTTTTATTATTTTCTTTGTCAGCATCAATGAAAACAAAATCAAATTTTTGTTTAGTTTCTTTTAAATCTTTTAAACTTTCTAAAGCAGGTTTTATTATTGTTTTAATTTTATTTTCTTGGCCAGCTTTTTTAAAAAAGTTTACTGCAATTTCATTAGTTTTTTTATTTTTATCCAAAGCTACTACTGATCCGTCATCAGGCAATGCTAATGACATGGTCAGTGTACTTAATCCAGTAAAAGTTCCAATTTCTAAAATTTTCTTTATTTTAGAGGTTTTAACTAACAAGTGTAAAAAATGGCATTGAGAAATTGAAATTTGCATTCTTTTAATAACTCCTAGTTCTTCATTATGTGTAATTATATCTTTTTGAACAGGATGAAGTTTTATTGAATTATTATTTATATATTCTTCAATTTCCTTATTAATAGCAAGATTTGAACTCATTCTACTTAAGTTTCTTCTTTAATATTTCATTAACTAATTGAGGATTAGCCTTACCTCCAGAAACTTTCATTGTTTGTCCTACAAAAAAACCAAATAGTTTTTCTTTTCCAGATTTGTACTCTTTCACTTTATCGTGATTTTCATTTATTACTTTTTCTATCAATTTTTCTAATTCCTTAGGATCGCTTTGTTGTTGAAGACCTTTTTCTTTAACTATATCTATAGGATTTTTATCTCCCTCTGTCATCATTTCAAAAACTGATTTAGCAATTTTGCCTGAGATTGTTCCATCCTTTATTAAATTGATTAATTTCGATAGATTTTTTGCACTTATTGGACTTTCTGAAATTTCTAAGTTTTTTTCATTTAATAAAGCAAATAATTCACCGGTAATCCAATTTGATGAAAGCTTAACATCAGAATTTTGAATTACAGATTCAAAATATTTTGATGTATCTAGATCTGATACTAAAATATTTGCTTCATAAGGGCTTAGATTAAATTTCTCAATGAAGCGTGATTTTTTTTGATCTGGTAGTTCTGGAATTTCTTTTTTAATACTTTCAACGTAATTATTATCGAATTCCAATGGTGGTAGATCAGGATCTGGAAAATACCTATAATCATGTGCATCTTCTTTAGATCTCATTGACCTAGTTTCATTTTTTTTGGTATCAAAAAGTCTTGTTTCTTGATCAATTTTTCCACCTTCTTCTAAAATATCAACTTGTCTATTTGCTTCATGCTCTATAGCCATTTGCATAAATTTTATTGAATTTACATTTTTAATTTCACATCTTGTTCCATATTTATCCTCACCTTGTTTTCTAACAGAGACATTAACATCTGCTCTAAGTGAGCCTTCCTGCATATTTCCATCACAAGTGCCCAAATATCTCATTATTGATCTTAATTTTTTTATATAAACATTGACTTCTTCTGGTGATCTTAGATCTGGCTTGCTTACTATTTCCATTAAAGCGACTCCTGATCTGTTTAAATCAACCAATGTATTTTTTGGATCAATATCGTGAATACTTTTTCCAGCATCTTGCTCTAAATGCAATCTTTCAATTCCTATTGTTTTTGATCCAGATTCCAAATCAAGAACAACAGAACCTTCACCTACAATCGGGTCCTTATATTGAGATATTTGGTATCCTTGTGGTAAATCTGGATAAAAATAATTTTTTCTATCAAAAATTGATTTATTATTTATTTTAGCTTTTAATCCAATTCCAGTTTTTATAGCCTGCTTAATGCAAAATTCATTAATTACTGGTAGCATACCAGGAAATGCTGCATCAACTAAACTTACTTGTGTATTTGGTTCACTCCCAAATTTAGTTGGTGATGTAGAAAATAATTTAGACTCTGATAGTACTTGCGCATGAACCTCAAGTCCTATTACTACTTCATATTTTTTTCCATTTCGTTCAATTAAGTAATCTTTACTCATTCATCCACCAATCCTTTATATTAAATTTAAAATTAATTTTATCTTCCATTGAATATGCTATGTTTAAAATATTTTGTTCTTCAAATGGTTTGCCAATAATTTGAAGTCCTAGTGGATAGCCTTTTTTATCTAATCCTGCTGGTATTGAAATTCCTGGTAAACCAGCAAGATTTACTGGTACTGTGAATATATCATTTAAATACATTGAAACAGGGTCATTTGATTTGTCTCCAATTTTAAAAGCTGAAGAAGGTGTTGAAGGTGTCAATATTGCATCAACTTTTTGAAATACATTATTAAAATCATTTTTAATTAATCTTCTGACTTTTTGAGCTTTCAAATAATATGCATCATAATAGCCTGACGATAAAACATAAGTACCAATCATGATTCTTCGCTTTACTTCATCACCAAATCCTTCGGATCTAGTTTTTTCATACATATCGATTAAATTATCACCTTTAGTTCTAAAGCCGTATTTAACACCATCATATCTTGCAAGATTAGATGAAGCTTCTGCGGGTGCAACGATGTAATAAGTTGGCAAAGCAAATTTAGTATGCGGTAGTGTTACATCAATAATTTTAGCTCCACAATCTTTTAAATAGTTTTTTCCATCTTCCCATAATTTATCAATCTCTTCTGACATACCATCAACTCTATATTCTTTTGGGACTCCAATTTTTTTACCTTTAATATCTTTTGATAAATCTTTTGAGTATATTGGTCTTTTAAAGTCTACAGAAGTTGAGTCTTTATTATCAAAAGTACTCATTACTTCTAACAATAAAGCTGAGTCTTTTACATTTCTTGTCATAGGACCCGCTTGATCTAAAGAAGATGCGAATGCAACTATTCCATATCTTGAACAACTTCCGTATGTAGGTTTTAAACCAACTGTTCCTGTAAAAGATGCTGGTTGTCTAATAGATCCTCCTGTATCAGTTCCTATAGTAGCTGGTGTTAATTTTGCTGCCAATGCTGAAGCAGAACCTCCTGAAGAACCACCTGGAACCAAATCTTTATCTATTGGACTAACGACATTACCAAAATAACTTGTTTCATTTGATGAACCCATTGCAAACTCATCACAATTTAATTTTCCTAAAAGAATTGCTCCATCATTCCATAAATTTTGAGTTACTGTTGACTCGTACGATGGTATAAAATTACTGAGTATTTTGCTGCTTGCTGTTGTTTTAACATTTTTTGTGCAAAATAAATCTTTAACAGCTATTGGGACTCCTGATAATTTTTTATTAAAATCAGGCTTTGAATCAAATTCTTTAGCTTTTTTTAGTGCACTATCAAAAACTTCTTCATTATAAGAGTTTAAATTTTTTGATTTTTTTGATCTCTCAACATATGCCGATGTTACTTCATTAGATGAGATTTTCTTTTTTTTTATATTTGAAACTAATTCTGATAAACTAAGATCAATAATATTTGACATTACTCAACTACTTTCGGAACAACGAAAAAATCTTTATTTCCATCTGGTGAATTTTTAAGAATTTCTTCTCTAATATTTTTGGATTTAATTTCGTCTTTTCTAAGTCTTAGTTTTGTTTCAGCTATAGAGTTTAAAGGTTCTATATTTTCAGTTTTTAATTCATTGAGTTGTTCAATCCATTTAAAAATTGAATTTAAATCAGTCTCTAATTTCTTAGCTTTTTCTTCATCTAATGAAATTCTTGATAATTTAGATATATGTTTAACTGTTTTAAGATCTATTGTCATATGATAATTAGATCTATCATTATAATAGAAAAATACAACATGATCACTATAGACCAACTTAAGATAAAAATTGAGAAAAAATCAAGACTCCTTGGTATTGATATGGGGGCAAAACGAATTGGCATATCTATATGTGATGATAAAAGGTTAGTTGCTACTCCGTTAGAAACAATTGTTTTCAAATCATTAGATAATCTAATTTATGAAATTAAAAAAATAATATACGAAAACGATATTAAAGGATTAATTATTGGAAATCCCATAAATATGGATGGATCATTTGGTAAATCATCTCAATCTATAAAAGATAAAAGTAATATAATCGCAAAAAAAATAGAAATTCCAGTTGCTCTGTGGGATGAAAGATTATCAACAGTTGGATCTTTTAACTTATCAAACAAACTAGACGTAAATGTTACAAAAAGAACTAAAAATATAGATGCAAATGCTGCAGCATTTATACTCCAAGGAGCTATTGATTATTTGAATAATTAATGCTTGCTTAAAAACTATTTAACGGTTATAGAGTTGGTTTTAATGGCCATTACAAAAAAAGCTGTTAAAATATCAAAAAAGCACCTTCTAGGAATTCAAGATCTTTCAATATCCGATGTTAATTTAATACTTAATGAGGCTAAAGAATTTATTTTATTAAATAAAAGTAAAAATAAAAAAATTGATATTTTAAGAGGAAAGACTCAAATTAATTTATTTTTTGAACCATCAACACGAACTCAAAGCTCATTTGAACTAGCGGGTAAAAGGTTGGGTGCTGATGTAATGTCAATGAACATAGTTAACTCAGCAATTAAAAAAGGTGAAACATTAATTGATACGGCAATGACATTAAATGCCATGCACCCTGATATAATTGTCATTAGACACCAAGACTCTGGGGCATGCAATTTATTATCTCAAAAAGTCAATTGTGCTGTTTTGAATGCTGGTGATGGTCGAAGAGAACATCCTACGCAAGCACTATTGGATGCTTTAACTATAATAGATAGAAAAAATAAAATTGAAGGACTTAAAATAGCAATTTGTGGAGATATACTTCATTCAAGAGTTGCTAGATCAAATATATATCTTCTTAATATGTTAGGTGCAGAAGTTAATATTGTTGCACCAACAAATTTACTTCCTAAAGATATTGAAAAACTTGGAGTAAACACATTTTCAAACATGGAAAAGGGTATAAAAGAATGTGATATAGTTATGATGTTAAGATTGCAAAATGAAAGAATGACCAGTTCATTTTTGTCATCTAACAGAGAATACTATGAATATTTTGGTTTAACTCCTGATAAATTAAGTCATGCAAAAAAAGATGCTTTAATAATGCATCCAGGTCCAATGAATAGAGGAATTGAAATAGATACTAAATTAGCTGATGATATTAATAAAAGTGTAATAAAAGAACAGGTCGAATTAGGTGTGGCTGTAAGAATGGCTTGTTTAAAAATATTTTGTGAATAATGAAAAAAAAATATTTTCTTAATGCGAACATAATTGACCCTCATAATTCGATTGATGAATTAGGTGGATTAATTATAAGTGAAGAAGGAAAAATTGAAGCAGTAGGAAAAAAAGTAAACAAAAATAATATACCTTCAAGAGAAAAATTTATTGATTTAAATGGAAAACACATATTCCCAGGTTTAGTAGATATGAGGGTTTTTGTTGGTGAGCCTGGTTATGAATATAAAGAAAATTTTAGAACTCTTAGTAATGCAGCTTTATCTGGTGGTGTTACTTCTGTTGTTACAATGCCTAACACAGATCCTGTCATTGACAATGTATCAATAGTTGATTTTCTAAAAAGAAGAGGAAGAGATAAATCTAAAATAAATATATTTCCAGCTGCTTCACTAACCAAAAATTTAGAAGGAACAAATATGACAGAATTTGGTTTATTAAAAAAAAAAGGAATCATTGGATTTACAGATGGGACAAAAACGATTCAAAATACAAGACTTATGTCAAGAATAATGAAATCTGCTTATGATTTAGATTGTTTAATAATGCAACATGCAGAAGATTACGAACTTTCAAAAAACGGAATGGTAAATGATGGAATTGTTTCAACAAAATTAGGCCTTCAAGGAATACCTGACATTTCTGAAAAAATTATTATAGAAAGAGATTTGTCTCTATTAGAGGATTTTAATTGTAGATACCATATTTCACAAGTATCTTCTGCTAAATCTGTTGAATTAATTAATCAAAAAAAAAATGAAATAAATTTCACAACTGGAGTTTCGATTAATAACCTTTCACTTAATGAAAATGATATAGGTGATTTTAAAACATTTCTAAAATTATCTCCACCTTTAAGAACTGAAGATGATAGATTATCGCTTATTAAAGCAATAAATAATGATTTAATAGATGTTATTGTTTCAGACCACAAACCTGAAGATGAAGAGTCAAAAAGAATTACTTTTTCACAAGCTGCTACAGGTGCATCTGGTATAGAAACTCTTCTACCATTAACCTTAGAACTTTTTCATAACGGTTCAGTAAAATTATTCAAATTAATTGAACTTTTAACAAGTAATCCTGCAAAAATTTTAAAAATTGATAAAGGAAATTTATCTATAGGTAGTGATGCAGATTTCTGCATAGTAGATATTTTTAAACCATGGATAGTAAAAAAAGAAAAAATTGTTTCAAAATCTAAAAATACATGCATAGAAGATAAAAAACTACAAGGTCTAACTATGAAAACTTTTGTTAAAGGTGAAGAATTGTTTAAAATATAAATATGGAAATAGCTTTAACATTATTAATATCTTATCTAATGGGATCAATACCATTTGGCTTATTGTTAACAAAATTTTTTTTAAAAAAAGATATTAGAAAATTTGGTTCTGGTAATATTGGTGCAACAAATGCTTTAAGAATAGGAAGTAAAATAATTGGTTACAGCACATTAATCTTGGATATATTAAAAGCTGTAATTCCAGTTCTTTTTATTAAAATGTATTTACCTCAATTAATATTGATTTCTTCTTTGGCTGTTTTTTTAGGTCATGTTTTTCCAATATGGTTAAGATTTAAAGGTGGAAAAGGTGTGGCAACTTATTTGGGAATTCTTTTTTGTATA
>CACCZY010000008.1 GCA_902550635.1 uncultured Pelagibacteraceae bacterium | reverse complement strand
TGAATATGAAAAATATAATTCACTCGATGAAAAAATTTACAACTTTAGTACTAAAGGTCATGAATAATGAGTGATGAGATTAAAAAAGGTTTATTAGGAATTGTAGTTGATGAAACGCAAGTATCTAAAGTTATGCCTGAAATTAATTCTTTAACCTATAGAGGTTATGCCGTTCAAGATTTATGTGAAGTTTGTAGATTTGAGGAAGCTGCTTACCTAATACTTAATGGAGATCTTCCAAATAGCATCCAGTTAAAAAAATTTGAAAAAGAAGAAAAGTCAAATAGAGATTTAAGCAAAAATCTTAATGAAATAATCAAACATATGCCAAAAAAATCTCATCCAATGGATGTGGCTAGAACCGCTGTTAGTGTAATGGGATTAGAAGATAAAGAGACAACAAATAATTCTCCTGAAGCAAATATGAGAAAAGCAATGAGAATTTTTGCTAAAACACCTACAGCTTTGGCTGCTTTTTATAGAATAAGAAAAGGTAAAAAAATTATTAAACCTAAAAAAAATCTTTCTTTTGCTGAAAATTTTTTTTATATGTGTTTTGGAAAAGTTCCAAATAAAGAAATAGTAAAAGCTTTTGATGTCTCTTTAATTTTATATGCTGAACACAGCTTTAATGTTTCAACTTTTACTGCAAGAACTATAACAAGCAGTTTATCCGATATTCATGGAGCAATTACTGGAGCTATTGCAAGTTTAAAAGGGCCTTTACATGGAGGAGCAAATGAAGAAGTAATGCATATGATGAATAAAATTAAAAAACCTGAAAATGCACTCAAATGGATTAATAATACTTTAAATAAAAAAGAAGTTGTTATGGGATTTGGTCATAGAGTTTATAAATCAGGTGATTCAAGAGTTCCTACTATGGAAAAATATTTCAAAAATGTATCAAAAATAAAATCTGATAAAAAATTTATTAAAATTTACAATATTGTTAAAAAGGTAATGATAGATAAAAAAAATATTCACCCTAACGTTGATTATCCAACAGGACCCACATATCACTTAATGGGTTTTGATACTGATTTTTTTACTCCAATATTTGTTACATCAAGAATTACTGGTTGGTCTGCTCATATTATGGAACAACATAAAGCCAACAAATTAATTAGACCTCTCTCTAAGTATAGTGGTCACAAACATCGTAAAGTGATGTTGTTAAATCAAAGATAAATTGAAAAACCTTCCAATATTTAAAGTTATATATATTAATTTTATATTACTTTTATTTTTATTACTTATTATTGAATTAATATTTGGTTATTGGTTTAAAAATGAATTTAATCTTAAGTTGACAGCTGAAAGAAATATAGAAAGAATTTATAAATTTAACTTTGAACTACATAATGGAACATCTTTGTATAAAAGAAATAATCTTGCATTTAGAATAGGGAAAAAAGAAGTAAAACCAGAAAATATTAATATAGTTTTTTCAGGAGGCTCAACAACCAATCAAAAATTTTTAAATTATAAAGACACAATAGTTGGAATTTTAAATACTAAAAACGTTACAAAAAACATAGTAAATGCTGGTATTGATGGAATGTCTATTATTGGACATTTAAATAGTTTTGAAAATTGGTTTGACAAAATTAAAAATTTAAAACCTGAATACTTCATATTTTATATTGGAATTAATGACCAAAATATTATTAAAAAAAATTCAAAACCTAGAGCAATTGATTTTTTAGAAGAAAATAGTCAAAAAGAAAATATTATTGAATATTTACAATCTAACTCCTTTTTTTACACAAAATATAGAGTTTTAAAAACAAACTTATTTTTAAAATTTAATTACAGTAAGTTTGCTAACATTGTGAACGAAAATACAAAAGTTTATGGAGAAAGAGACAATGTTAATTTTATTAGTTATGAAAAATTTAAATACAGCGAAACTGAAACTCCTGTAATTAATCAAAATTATCTTAAATATTTAGAAGAACTGACAAATAAAGTTTTAAAAAGAGGGTCAAAAATTATTTATATTACTCAAATTTCTGGAACTGGTATAAATAAAAATTTGTACATAATTTCAGAGACAATTATAAATCATTGTAATGAAAAAAATTTATTATGTTTAAATTTAGCTAAAAATGCAAATTTACAATATGATGATTTTTATGATTGGACGCATTTAAATAAAAAAGGCTCAATTAAAGCAGCTGACTTTATTTATAAAAATCTTTTAAATAATGTTTTTAAAAATTAAGAAAATGCTTCTGTCCAACTTCCTTGGGTCGATGCTTTAGAATACTCAGTCGCTCTACCCTCAAAAAAATTCATGTGTTCAACAGCGTTAAGCATTGTATCTAACCAAGTTAGTGGATTTTTATCAACTTTATAAATTGGCTCTAAACCTAATTGAACCAATCTTCTATTTCCAATAAATCTTATATAATCTTTAACTTCTTTGGCAGTTAACCCCTCCATGGGTCCCATTTCAAAAGCTAAATCTATAAATGCATCTTCGTGATTAATTATTGTTCTACACGCTTCATAAAGTTCCTTTTTAAGTTGTGCAGTCCATATTTGTGGATTTTCTTTTATAAATTCTTTAAAAAGTCTGATCATCGAATTACAGTGTAAAGTTTCATCTCTAACTGACCAAGTAACAATTTGCCCCATACCTTTCATTTTATTATGTCTTGGAAAATTTAATAAAATTGCAAAACTCGCAAATAACTGAAGACCTTCTGTAAATGCACTGAATACTGCAACTGTTTTTGCAATATCTTCTTTTGAATTTACATTAAATCCTTGCATGTAATCATATTTATCTTTCATCTCTTTATACTTCATAAAAGCAGAGTATTCAGATTCTGGCATTCCAATAGTATCTAATAAGTGTGAGTAAGCTGCTATATGAACTGTTTCCATTGCAGCAAATGCGGTCATCATCATAAGTACTTCTGTTGGTTTAAAAACCGTTGTGTAGTGTCTTAGATAACAATTATTAACTTCAACATCTGCTTGAGTAAAAAATCTAAAAATTTGAGTTAATAAATTTTTTTCAGATTCTGATAAATTTTTTTGCCAATCTCTTACATCATCTCCTAATGGAACTTCTTCTGGCAGCCAATGAATTCTTTGTTGAGTAAGCCATGCATCGTAGCACCAAGGATATCTAAAAGGTTTATAAACAGGATTTTCTACTAAAAGTCCCATTTTTTTTGGTTGAATTATTTCTGAATTAATTTTTTTAACTACTGACATGATAAACACTCTTCATATTCTGGCTGGTCGTCTTGTTGTTTTTTTGATTTATATACATTTGCTGTAATATCAGTGGAATTTGCATCATTAACATTTTCAGCTCTCTGTATTGATTTTGATCTGCAATAATAAAGGCTTTTCAATCCTTTTTTCCATGCTTGGAAATGAATTTGATGAAGATCTCTTTTGTGTACATCTGCAGGTAAAAATAAGTTTATAGATTGAGCTTGTGAAATATTTGGAGTTCTATCTGCACCTAAATCCACAACCCATCTTTGATCTAATTCAAATGCTGTTTTAAAAACATCTTTTTCTTCTTTTGTTAAAAAATCTAAATGTGAAACAGAACCTTGATTTGTGGTTATACTAGACCACGTCTCATCATCATCCTTTCCATATTTAGATAAAATATTTTTCAAGTATTTATTTTTGACATTAAATGATCCAGATAAAGTTTTGTGGGTATAACTATTCGCAGCTATAGGCTCAATTCCTGGAGAAGTTCCTCCACAAATAATAGATATAGATGCTGTTGGTGCAATAGCTGTCTTATTAGAAAATCTTTCATTAATGCCGTACTCTTTAGCATCGGGACATGCGCCTCTTTCTTCTGCTAAAATCTTTGATGCCTTATCAACATCCTGTTGTATGTGATCAAATATTTTTTTGTTCCAGACTTTACTCATAACTGACTCAAATGGTATCATTTTTTTTTGAAAGTAAGAATGTAATCCCATAACACCTAATCCTACACTTCTTTCTCTTAAAGCTGAATATTTTGCATCACTGAATTCGTCTGGTGCTCTTTCTATAAAATCACTTAACACATTGTCTAAAAATCTCATTACATCTTCTATAAAACTTTTATCATCTTTCCATTCGTCATACTTTTCAATATTTAGAGATGACAAACAACATACAGCTGTTCTATCTTTTCCATCTTTATCCACTCCAGTTGGTAATGTTATTTCGCTACACAAATTAGATGTCTTAACAGTTAATCCTGCAAGTTTATGGTGTTGTGGAATTTGTCTATTTACTGTGTCTATAAAAATTATATATGGTTCACCTGTTTCAACTCTAGCTGTTAAAAGTCTTATCCATAAATTTCTAGCAGATACTTTTGATTGTACAGAACCATCTTTTGGACTTTTTAATCCCCATTGTTCATCTAATTCAACAGCTCTCATAAAAGCATCAGTAACTAAAACTCCATGATGTAAATTTAATGCTTTTCTATTTGGGTCACCGCCAGTTGGTCTTCTCATTTCAATAAACTCTTCAATTTCAGGATGGTCAATTGGAAGATAACAAGCCGCAGATCCTCTTCTTAATGATCCTTGGCTTATTGCCATTGTTAATGAGTCCATTACTTTTATAAAAGGAATTATCCCAGACGTTTTTCCTACCCTTCCAATTTTTTCACCGATTGATCTCAAATTTCCCCAATAACTTCCTATTCCACCACCTTTCGCAGCTAACCAAACATTCTCACTCCACAAATCTAAAATTCCATTTAGACTATCGCCTGCTTCATTTAAAAAACATGATATAGGTAAACCTCTTTTTGTACCGCCATTAGAAAGAACTGGCGTTGCAGGCATAAACCACAAATTGCTTATGTAATTATATAATCTTTGTGCATGAAGATTATCATCAGCATAATAGCTAGCAACCCTAGCAAATAAATCCTGATAAGACTCATTGAAACCTAAATATCTATCACTTAAAGTAGCTTTGCCAAAAGCTGTTAAATTTGTATCTCTCGATCTATCTATTTTGATTGTTATTCCTCTAGAATTTTGAAAAAGTTCAGTTTCATTATTAAGTGTAAATAGGTCTAGCCTTTTCTCTTGGTTTTGATTATTTATATTGGGTGAATATTCAGAGACAGCTTGTTTTAATGCCTGAGACAAAATTTTGTTCATTTATAATACCTTTTTATTACTTTTTTTGTAAAACAACTAGATGTTGTATGCAGATCTCTTAAATATACTATATAAATTAGAAATCAATAGAACATATATAGAACATATAAAAAAATTATCAATAAAAAAGTTAAAAAAATGTACATATATTTAAATGCAAAAATCCATAAAAATTGATCCTCTAGGTTTCAGAGAATACGATGCAAGATGGTTGTATCCTGAAAAAATAAATTCTGAGGGGATAAAGCTAGTAGGGAAAGGTTTTGGAACACAAATTATTAATAAAGTAAAAAATCCAAGAGTTTCAGTTGGTCATGATTACAGATCTTACAGTGAAGAAGTAAAGAAAAATTTTGTAGATGGTTTGGTTTCAACTGGATGTAATGTTGAAGATATAGGATTATGTCTATCACCTACCGTTTATTTTTCACAGTTTAAATTACAAACTGATGCAGTTGCAATGATAACTGCAAGTCATAATGAAAATGGTTGGACAGGAATTAAAATGGGTATCGAAAAAGGCTTAACACATTGTAAAGAAGAAATGCTTGAACTAAAAGAAATTGTTTTAAAAGAAAAATTTATTGTAGGCAAAGGTTCTTATAAAAAAATAAATGATTTTAACAAAATATATATAAAAGATTTATCCTCTAATAAAATTAAAAAAAAAATTAAAGCAGTAGTAGCATGTGGTAATGGAACAGCAGGAATTTTTGCACCAAATATTTTAAGAGGTATAGGATGTGAAGTTATTGAATTAGATTGTAATTTAGATTTTAATTTTCCAAAATACAATCCAAATCCAGAGGATATGAAAATGCTTTATGAAATAGCTAAATCAGTAAAAGAAAACAATGCTGATGTTGGATTTGGTTTCGATGGAGATGGAGATCGTGTTGGAGTAATTGATAACAATGGAAATGAAATTTTTGCAGATAAAATCGGTTTACTAATTGCAAGAAATATTTCAAATAAACATCAAAATTCAAAGTTTATTGTAGATGTTAAATCTACTGGATTGTTTGAAAAAGATGAAATTTTAATAAAAAATAATTGTAAAACAATATACTGGAAAACTGGACATTCTTATATCAAAAGAAAAGTTAATGAAGATAATGCAATAGCTGGTTTTGAAAAAAGTGGACACTTTTTCTTTAATAAACCTTTGGGATATGGATTTGATGATGGAATAAATTCTGCAATACAAATTTGTCATTTATTAGATAACGAAAATTCAAAAATTAGTGAATTAAATGAAAGTTTGCCAAAAACTTTTCAAAGTCCAACAATGGCTCCTTTTTGTAAAGATGAGGATAAATATATTTTAATTGATAATTTAACCTCTAATATTAAAAAATTAAAAAATGATAATATTAAAATAGATGGACTAACTATAAATAATATATTGACAGTTAATGGAATTAGATTTTCTTTAGAAGATGGTTCGTGGGGATTAATAAGAGCATCTTCAAACAAACCTTCATTAGTGGTTGTTACTGAGAGTCCTGCATCTGATGATAGAAAGAAAAAGATCTTTGAATTCATTGATGAATTACTCCAAAAAACCGGTAAAATTGGTGAATACGATCAAAAAATTTAATTTAGAATTAAATAGTGAGATATCTATATAAAAAGATAGTTCCTACTATATATAAAAAAATCCCAAAAAAATTCTGTAATTTTGATTTATCAAGTTTATTAACTGTGTTAGCTCCTACTCTCGCCATAAACATGGTTATTGGTATAAATATTAAAAAAGCAGGAATATTTATAAATCCTACGCTTAATGGTAAATCAGCTTTTAAAAAAGAACCTGAAATTAAAAAACCTATTGCACCAAACAAAGAAATCACTGAACCAATGGCGGCTGCACTACCTATTGCTTTATTAATTGGATAGCCAAAATATTTTAAGATAGGAACATTCATAATTGCTCCTCCTATACCCATAGTAGATGAAACAAATCCTGAAATAAAACCAAGTAAAATCCTTGGCATTAGATTAAAATTCACTTTTAACTTATCTGTTTTATCCTTAATGTTTAATAAGTAAGCTCCACACAAATAAACGATTATAGTGAAAAATAATAAAAGAGATTTGGTATGCAAAATAGCTGCAAATGTAGTTCCTGATAAAACTCCTATTATTACAAAAAAAGCATAATTTTTGATCACACTAAAATCAACTGATCCATGTTTTTTATGAGTTAGTACAGAAATTATAGAAGTAGGAACAATTATTGAAAATGAAGTTCCAACCGCTAAATGCATTAAGTAATCCTGATTTATGTTTAAACTATCAAAGATAAAAAATAGAAAAGGAACAGTAATAAGCCCTCCACCAATTCCAAATAATCCAGCAAGAAAACCAACTGGAAAAGCAGTAAGGATCATTAATAATATGAAAAAAAAATATTCGTTTGTAAGAATTGAACTAATCAATCTATCCTGCTGATCTTGCCTGAGGTGCTAATTTAACTTTATCCATAATATGATCAATTTTTTGCACATCAGCATCTCTAACACACATATTTTTTGTCAGATAATTTTTCCAAAAACTCGAACCAGTTTTTCCATGGAACAAACCTAAAGTATGTCTCATTATTTGATTCATTCGAGTTCCATTTTTAATTTCATTTTTAACATACGGAACCAATTGTTCAATTACTTGTTCTCTAGATAAAACATTATCATTATTAAATATTTCTTTTTCAATTTCAGCTAGCATATAAGGTGAATGGTAAATTGATCTTCCTATCATAACTCCGTCAACTTTATTTAAATGATTTTTAATCTCATGAGTTGATGAAATTCCACCATTAATAATTATTTCAAGATCTTTAAAATCTTTTTTTAATTTATAGACCATTTCATATTTTAATGGAGGAATATTTAAATTCTGCTTAGGAGTAAATTTTCCCAGCATAGCTTTTCTTGCATGAATTACAAATGTTTTAACTCCAGTTGATTTTAAATGATTTATAAAATTAAATAAACTTTCATAATCATCAACATCGTCATAGCCAATTCTTGTTTTTACAGTTACTGGAAGTTTTGTTTTTGCTTTCATTTCACTCAAACAATCAGCAACAAGTTTTGGTTCTTTAATTAAACAAGCTCCAAATTTATTTTTTTGCACTTTTTTACTAGGACATCCTAAATTTAGATTAATTTCATCATAACCAAATTCTTCACCAATTTTAGCTGCTGATGCTAAAAGTTTTGGTGACGAACCTCCTAGTTGCAATGCTACTGGTTTTTCTTTTAAATTAAACGATAGTAATTTTTTTTTATCACCTCTATCAATTGCTTCTGAAACGATCATTTCAGTATAAAGCAAAACATTTTTACTAATTAATCTTAAGAAGTATCTTTCATGACGGTCAGTACAATCCATCATCGGCGCTACGGAAACTATTCTATTCATAACCTTAATAGATATATTATTTTTTTAAGAATTTGAAGTTTCAGTTTCTTCTTTAGAAGAATTTTCTGTTTCTTGTTCTTTCATTGTATCTAAAGATACATCTTCATCAGAACTTTCTGATATATTTTGATCTGCTATTTCTGAACTTTGTTTTAGTTCAGATAAGTCTTCTTTGGTAACTTGAATTTTTTCTGGAACTTTCCTAGCTCTTTTTGATGGTAAAATAGGTGTACCGCTTTTTGAAACTTCACCTTTGTATAAATTTTCGAAATCATCACCTATAATTTCATCAACATCTTCACCATCATCAACTTGCTCAATGTGTTTTCTCAGTTTGTAGACTGCACTATCAATTAGATCGCTAACTTTTACATTGTCATTAGCTATTTCTCTTAATGAAATAACGGTATTTTTATCATTATCTCTTTTTAATGTAGGTTCCATTCCTGAATTTAATTGTGTTGTTCTTTCTTTTGCAACTAAAACTAATTCGTAAGGACTTTCGACTTTATCGATACAATCTTCTACTGTTACTCTCGCCATGCGAGCTGTTTACACATTCAATATGATAAAATCAAGGAAATTCTATAATAATGTAGGATTTAGCCTGCTTCTAATTAAAAATAATAAGAGTAAAGATAAAAATATATAAGTCCCAGAAATAACAGATATGTTTTCGATAGAAAAACCAAGATCAATTAAAATACCAAATAAAGCTGTTCCAAAAGCAGTTGCAAAAACCATTAATGCAGTTGTTAAAGCTTTTATAGAACCAATATGTTTAACGCCGTATATTTCTGCCCATGTAGAAGATCCTAAAACATTTGCAAGACCATTAGAAATTCCAATTAATCCTAGAAAAAAGAACGAAGAAATAGGGTTTTTAAAATAAAATAAAACTATAGCTGATAGTAATAGAGGTATATTCATATAAACCAATAAATTTCTGCTTGAGTATCTATCTATTAAAAAGCCAGAAAGAAATAATGTTATCACTGAAGTTATGGAATAAGCCATAAAGGATTGTGCAATAATGTAAGGTCCCCAACCTTTTGAAGTTAGAATAAAAGATTGATAAACAAAAACACCAGTTGCTATCCATGGCATTGCCAACATATTTGAACAAATAATATAAAATCTAAAATCTTTCAAAACCTCTATTCTTTTCCATTGCTTAATATTTTTTTCTTTAAAATTATTTTCATCTGATGGTTCTCTAGAGTCTAAATTAATTTTTTTTACTAAAAAAAATGACGCTAATGGTAAAAAAATTATAACTAGCACAGATATAGCAATCCAAATATTTCTCCAATCAGTTAAGCCAAGAAGAAAAATCATTAAAACTGGTAAAATAAATTCAGCAGTTGAAAGACCAAACCATCCTGTGCTTAAAGCTTTCCCTCTAGATTTATTAAAATATCTTGAAATTGTAGTTGTTGCTGTATGAGACATCATCCCTTGACCTGAAAATCTCATTAAAAAAATTGCAATAAATAAAATATAAACTGATGAAATTTTTGAAAAAAAGAAACAAGAAAATGATAATAAAATTATTACTAACAATGAAAACTTTAAAATGTTTATATCGTCAATCTTTTTTCCTATCCAAATCAATAGAAAACTACTTAATAATGTAGCAGAAGCATAAATTGTGCCAAATTGTCCATGTGTAATAGATAAATCGTTTCTAATGCTTGAGTTAAAAATTCCTAAAAAAAAACTCTGTCCAAAACTTGAAAAAAATGTAAAAATAAAACCAAATATAATTACTTTTAAACTTAAACTTTTAAACATATTATTTTATGAGTTGTAATGTAGCTTTCATAGGTCTTGGTGTAATGGGTTATCCAATGGCAGGTTATATATCAAAAGCAGGTCATAATGTAACTGTTTTTAATAGAACCCAATCAAAAGCCGAAAAATGGATAAAAGAATTCAAAGGAAATAAAGCTGACACACCAGCTGAAGCTGCTGAAGGAGCTGATTTTATATTTACATGCGTAGGTAATGATAACGATTTAAGAGAAGTAACATTTGGTGAAAAAGGAATTTTCAAAACTATAAAAAAAGGCGCTGTATACATTGATAACACAACCGCGTCAGCAACTATTGCTAGAGAAATTTATGCTTTTGCAAAAAAAAATAGTTTTGGATTTTTAGATGCGCCTGTTTCAGGTGGTCAAGCTGGCGCTGAAAACGGTGCTTTAACAGTAATGATAGGTGGCGACCAAGAAGATTTTGATAAAGCAAAAGATAAAATTGATTGCTACAGTAAAAAAATGAAGTTGCTTGGTAAATCTGGCTCAGGACAGTTAGCTAAAATGGTAAACCAAATATGTATTGGTGGTCTTGTACAAGCTTTGTCTGAAGCTATTAATTTTGGGATGAATGCAGGTCTTAAAATGGAAGATGTTATTGAAGTGATTTCAAAAGGTGCTGCTCAATCTTGGCAAATGGAAAATAGATACAAAACAATGATTGATGATAAATTTGATTTTGGTTTGCAGTTGACTGGATGAGAAAAGATTTAAAGATTGCAATGGATGAAGCTAAAAATAATGGTTCATTATTACCTGTAACAGAACTTGTAGATAAATTTTATGGAGAAGTTCAAGGTTTGGGTGGAAACCGTTGGGACACTTCAAGTTTAATAAAAAGATTTAGAAAGTAATGTATGCAGCCAGCATACTATGAAAACTTAGAGGAAATTCAGAATAAGTATTGGTCAATGCTAGATGATGCTGTGACTAACAGGGGTTCACCATTTAGAATTCCTGTTTTCATATGTGCTCATCAAGATGAGGTAGATGGAAGAATTGTTGTTTTGCGTAAATCAGATAAAGCAAATAATCTATTACAATTTCACACTGATTTAAGATCACCAAAGGTAGATATTCTTAAAAAAAATAAGAATGCCTCTTTAGTTTTCTACGATAAAGAAGAAAAGATACAATTAAGAGTAAAAGTAGAATGTGAAGTTAATAATCAAAATTCTACAACTGAAGAATCTTGGAAAAAAACTCAACATATAAGCAGACGTTGCTATTTAACTGATAGTCCACCAGGAACTGCATCAGAAAATCCAACATCTGGAATGATATCTAAATTAGAAGATTTTGATTACACCATGGAACAAAGTGAAGAAGGTTATAAAAACTTTACTGTTATTAAATGCAAGATTAAATCTATTGAGTGGCTATATCTTGCAGCAAAAGGACATCGAAGAGCAAAGTTTGATTTAGAAACTAATAAGAAAGCTTGGCTAGTTCCTTAAAAAATTGATTCAGAATATTTTTTCCAATTGTCTTGATAGTGCTTTGTGTTTTCAAATACAGCTTTTTTTTCTTCTTCAGTTACTTCTCTGACAACTTTACCGGGTGAACCTATTACCAAAGAGTTATCTGGTATCTCTTTGTTTTCAGTAATCAAAGCTTTGGCACCTATAATGCAATTTTTTCCAATCTTAGCATTGTTAAGAATTACTGCACCAATTCCAATTAGACTATTGTCCCCTATCGTACATCCATGAAGCATAACCATATGTCCAACAGTAACATTTTTTCCAACTTTCAATGGACAACCGGGATCAGTATGCAAAACACTCCCATCTTGAATATTTGAACCTTCTCCAATATGAATATTTTCAATATCACCTCTTAAAGTTGCATTGAACCAAATACTAGAATTTTTTTCTAAAGTTACATCCCCAATAATAACTGCGTTAGGTGCGACCCAATTTTCGCCTGAATTTTTTGGTTTTTTATTTTCCAAATCGTAAAACATACTTTATATAATACTTAACATGGCTCTTACAAAAACTCCAATATGTGATTTTGGAAAAAAAGCTGAAAAATTTGAATTAAATTCAACTGATAATAAAAAAATTTCACTTAATGATGTTAAAGGTGAAAATGGTACTTTGATTATGTTTATTTGTAATCACTGTCCTTATGTTAAAGCTGTAATTGAAGATGTTGTTGAAGATTGTAAAAAATTAGAAGCTAATGGAATAAAATCTGTAGCAATTTGTTCTAATGATGTGAACAACTATCCAGAAGACTCTTTTGATAATATGATTAAGTTTTCAAAAAATCATAATTTTGGATTTCCTTATCTTTTTGATGAAACGCAAGAAATTGCAAAAAAATTTGGAGCTGTATGTACACCAGACTTTTTTGGTTATAATAAAAACTTAGAGTTGCAATACAGAGGAAGAATTCGAGAACTAAAAGAGCTAAAACCAACTAGAGTTGGTGATAGTGATTTATATAAAGCAATGAAACAAATCGCTGAAACAGGCAACGGTCCAAAAGAACAAATTCCAAGTATGGGTTGTAATATCAAGTGGATTAACAATTAATGTTTTTAATAATTACAAAATCTTTTCCACCAGAAATAGGTGGTATGCAAAATCTAATGTGGGGTTTAGCAAAATCTATATCTCAATACGATCTAACAAAAGTAATAACGGATTTTCAAGAAAATCATGAAGAATTTGATAATAAAGTTTCATTTTCAATTGAAAGAGTAAAAGGATTTAAGTTGTTAAAAAAATATAGAAAATCAAATTTAATTAATAATTTTTTAAAAGAAAATAAGGTAAAATGCATTATAGCTGATCATTGGAAAAGTTTAGAATTAATTAAAACAGATAAAAAAAAAATTTGTTTAATACATTCAAAAGAGATTAACCATAAAAAAGGATCAGGATTAAACAATAGAGTTTTAAGTGTTTTAAATAATGTTGATTATGTTGTTTCAAATTCAAATTTTACAAAAAACTTAGCTACAGAAATTGGTGTAAATCCTGAAAAAATATTGGTTATTAACCCTGGTATAGAACCTATAAAGGATATAGATAAAAAAAGTCAAACAGAAGCAGAAAAATTACTTAAAAATAAAAAACCTAGAATAATTACCGTTGCTAGATTTGATAAAAGAAAAAATCATGAAAAAATTATTATGGCTATTAAAAATTTGAAACAAATATATCCGAATATAATTTACACTTGTATTGGATACGGTGATGAAGAAGAAAATATTAAAAAACTTGTTAAAGAATTAAGTTTAAAGTCTAATGTATTATTTTTAAAAAATATTTCTCAGAATTTAACAAATGCACTAATTTCTAAATCAAATATTTTTGTAATGCCTTCAATAATTCATGAAAAATCTGTTGAGGGATTTGGAATATCTTTTATTGAAGCTGCAGAACTTGGGGTGCCTTCTATTGGTGGTAAAGATGGAGGTGCATCTGATGCTATCATTAATGATAAAACTGGTTTTATCGTTGATGGGAATAGTCTTGATGAAATTTATTCGTCGATAAATAAATTGCTAGAAAGAAACAAATTTATTGAATTTGGAAAAAATGCTAAAGAAAACTCAAAAAATTTTTATTGGGAAAAAATTATAAAGAAATATTTAGAAATAGTTTAAATTCAAATATAATTCTTATTTTAAAGAAAAACTTAATTTTTCAAAAACTTTTTCTGCTGACAATTTATTAAGATCGCTAACTTGAATTGCTTTAAAGTGTTCTCTTTCGATACTAACTTTTTCTGCTGTTGTATGAGAACCAAATAAAGTTAATCCCTTTGAATTTAAGTGAGCAGCCATATGAGCTGGACCTGTGTCATTTGCAATTACAAAAGAACTGTTTTTTATTAATGAAGATAATTGTGAAATATCAATTGGTTTATTATTATCTAAAATTGATATTGCATCAAATTTTTCTGCCTCTTTAATTTCTGCTGGACCCGGCGCTGTAATAATTTTAAATCGATCTTTATATTGGTCTTTGATAAGTTTTATTAAATTATTATAAAAAGGCCATTTCTTTATCGACAAATGTGGTGAACAAAATGGAAATAAAATAATATATTTGTCTAAATTATATTTATTTTTTATATTAGATATATCTGAACAACTCCATGTAAAGTCGGGAACTAAGGTATGTTTTGTACTTAAACCAGATGTTTTTAATTGATGATCAAATCTTTTAAGAACAGGATTTTTGTCAAACTCCTCTTTTGAATGTTGTGATGGCAAAGTCGTATAAGATGATGACCATATTTTTGGATTGTTATTTTTAGATAGTATTTTTTTATAAAAGCTTGTTCTTGATGAATTTTGTAAATCAAAAAATTTTATAAAATTTAATTTTTTAATTTTCCTCATTAACAAATAAAGATAAATTAAATTAAATCTTGAAAGTCTTCTGTCCAATATAACATCCTTTAAATAAGGATTTTTTTTAAATAATTCGAAATATGGTTTTGTTGTTAATAAGTATATGTCGTCATTAGGATAATTTTCATATATATCTTGAATAGCACCACATGCTTGCGCTATATCTCCTAAAGAACCATGTTTAATAATTAATATGTTAGACATATTTTTAACAACTTATCACACTATAAAATTTTATGAATAAAATTCTAGTTGAGATATCAATCGGTGAACTTTTAGACAAAATTTCTATTTTAGAAATTAAAAAAGAAAAAATTAAAAATCAAGAAAAACTTAAATTTATTACTGATGAATACAATGTCTTAAAAGCTGAATTAGATAAAAACATTAAACTTGATGAAAAATTAAATAGTTTTTTTAGTTCGTTAAAAGATATTAACTCTAAATTGTGGGTCATTGAAGATGATAAAAGAATGTGTGAAAAAGCTTCTGATTTTGGAGATAAATTTATAAAATTATCCAGAGATATTCATTTTTTAAATGACAAAAGAGCTAAAATAAAATTAGATATAAATAATCATACTGGATCAAAAATCAAAGAAGTTAAAGAATATACAAATTACTGATAACTAAATTTTTTTTCTAAATACTTGATTAGATTGTGAATTATAAAAGTAATAAATAGATAAATACTTCCTGCTACAATAAATACTTCAATAGGTTTAAAAGTCGTAGATATTATATATTTTGCAACGCCAGTTACATCCATTAATGTCACTGTACTTGCCAAAGAGGTTCCTTTAAGCATTAATATTATTTCATTGCCATAGGCAGGTAGAGACTGTTTTATAGCAATTGGTATTTGTATTTTATAAAATATAATTTTATTTTTTATACCAAGACTTTTTGCAGCTTCAATAAACCCTGGTTTAATTGTTTGAAATGCAGATCTTAAAATTTCTGATGTATATGCTCCGGTATTTAATGCAAAAGCAATTATTGCACACCAATAAGGTTCTTTAAGAATTACCCAAAGGATTGTGGATCTTAAATACTCAATTTGCCCAAATCCAAAATAAATTATAAATATTTGAACTAACAAAGGTGTTCCTCTGAATACATAAGAATATCCATATGCAAATTTGTTTATAATAATATTTTTATTCAATCTAAGTATTGCAAATAATAAGCCTATAAATAATCCAAAAAATAATGATAAAGATAAAAGTTTTAATGTTACAACGGTAGCGCTTAATAACTTGGGAATGCTTGAAGACATGAGTTCTAAATCCATTAATGCCCCCTGCTATATTTTAATTCTAACCTATTAATTAACTTCATACTTACGAATGTAAGTAACAAGTATAAAACTGCAGCAAATGAATAAAAAAATAATGGATCTCTTGTAGATCCAGCTGCTATATAAGATTGTCTCATTATTTCAACTAAACCTGTAACCGAAATTAATGAAGTGTCTTTTAATGTAATTTGCCAAACATTACTTAAGTTTGGTATTGCGAGCCTTAACATTTGAGGCATGATTACTTTTATAAATTGAATATTTTTCTTAATCCCTAATACCTTTGAAGCTTCATACTGTCCTTTGTCAATTGATTGTAATGCGCCTCTAAAAACTTCAGTGGAATATGCTCCTGAAATAATCCCAATAGCGCAAGATCCAGTTATGAATGCATTAATTTCAATATATTCGTTATATCCAAAAATTGATGCAACAAACATAACAGCACCACTACCTCCAAAAAAAAACAAGTAAATTACTAATAGCTCTGGAACTCCTCTGATGACTGTAGTGTAAGAATTTGCAATAAGATTTAAAAATTTATTTTTTGATAATTTAAGAGGAGTAAATATTAATGCAAAAAGAAAACCTATAAACATAGCTGTGATTGAAACAGCAATAGTCATTAGTGTGGCAATAAATAATTCATCGCCCCAACCGGTTTTTCCAAATGCTAGAAGTTCCATACAGACTGGCGACTATATATTATAGTCGCCAAATCTTAAATTAATTACATAGAGGCGTCGAAACCAAACCACTTAGTAGCAATTCGGCTAATCACTCCATCTTTTCTTGCTTGATTAATAGCTTTGTTAAAAGCTTTTAAAAGCTCAGTATCATCTTTTCTAATACCAACTCCAACTCCATTACCAAAAGCTCCACCTGAAAAAGTTGGCCCAACAAGTACAACTGGTTTTCCAGATTTTTCAGCATAATCATTAAATGCAACTGCAGCAGCTAGTGCAGCATCACATCTTCCTGCAGCTAAGTCCAAGTTTACTTCATCTTGAGTTTTATAAGTTCTAACATTTACTTTACCAACATCGCCTGAATCTAAAAAGTTTTGGTGAATTGTAGCTGTTTGAACACAAACTGTTTTTCCTGCAAGAGCTCCTGTTAAAGTTTTAAGAGCTTTTTTAACATCAGATCCACCTAAAGATAAATTAATACCTTCTGGTGTATCCATTCCTTCTAAGCTAGAACCTTTCATAACAGCAAGAGATGCAACTTCATCTGCATAGCCTTGTGAAAAACTAATTGCCTTTTGTCTTTCTGCAGTAATTGACATTCCTGCCATTATTGCATCAAACTTTCTCATTATAAGTGCTGGAATCATTCCATCCCAATCTTGTTCAACGATTACACATTGTTTCCCCATATATCTACAAAGTGCCCAAGCTAGTTCAACTTCAAAACCAATAAGTTTACCTGAAGCATCTTTAGAATTCCAAGGTGGATAAGCGCCTTCCGTTCCTATTTTTATTTTATCAGCATTAGCAGATATTGTTAAAAACAAAGTGATCAATAACCCTAAGCTAAATTTTTTAATTATATTCATTTTCCCTCCAATAATATAAAAGTGAGTATTCCATAAAATTTAAGATTTAAAAAGAATAATTAACTGTTTATTGACGTGGCAAAATTCCAAGAACAGTCAAAACTTGGTATATAAACTCTATCTAATGCGGTGTTTCCAAAATTTTTATCAAACAATTTCAACCATTTGCTAACTTGTTTTGGTTTTTTATCTTGGCTCCCTACTTGAGCAGTTATAGTGCCACTTGGTTTTAATATCCTTTTAAGCGAGTTTATATTTTTAGCAGCAAGATCAATACAATATTGATCATCATTAAGATCAACAAATATCTTATCATATTTATTATCTTCTACTTTTTTAATGCTCTCAAATGCATCGCCCCAAATACATTTTACTGAATTTTTACTTGTTGCTTTTTTACCCACTCTAGATAAATGCTTGTCACAAACTTCAACAACTTCTGGATCTAATTCATACCAGTCGATAAAATTAAAGTTTCTACTTATACATTCTCTTGCTACACCACCATCGCCACCACCAATAATAGCTGCATTTTCTTTACTTTGATTTAATTTTAAACCTGAATTAACAAAAGTCGAGCTATACAAATGTTCATCTTTTTCAGCAACTTGTAATTCACTATCAATAAATAATGATTTACCAAATTGCTCAAGATCCAATATTTCAATATGTTGACCTACCTTTGATGTAAAATCTTCTAAAACATTCTTCACCATGTAGTATTTTTTTAAACCTGGTGAACTATAAATATCGTCATAAAGATTGACTGTGTCTCTATTAAATTCTTTTTTTACTATTCTTTTGTGATTAATTTCTTTTTTTATAATATCTAGAGAAACATTTGGATTAACTTTCCCACAAGTAAAAAAATCAAAACTAATAATTCCCTTTTCGGGAAATGTATGAAAGCTAATATGACTTTCGGCTAATAAAGCTACTAAAGTGAAACCTTGTGGTTCAAACTTGTATTTAGATATTTCCAATACTGTAACTTTTGCTTTTTTTGCAATTTTATAGACAAGTTTTTCAAAAAATTTTGGTTCATATTCCTTGGTGGTACCAAGGATATCTAGTGTGATATGTTCCCCTACCTTAGCCATAGCTCCCCGATTTTAAATTATAAAAAAATTATGCTTTTTTATAATGTTTTATTTTATCCAAAATTTTATTCATTTCTGCCCATGAAAGAATCTTGGGTTTACCAATTTTTAAAGCAATTATGTATTGATGGCAAATATTTTCTACTTCTTCAGCAAGTTCAAATGCTTGTTTTAAATTTGTACCAAATGCAACCTGTCCGTGGTTTGACATCAGGCATGCTTTTCTTTTTTCTAGCGCTTTGAGAATATTAGTTGAAAGATCATCAGTGCCAAATGTTGCATATTCTGCGCATTTAATATCATCACCTCCAGCTAAAGCTACCATATAATGAAACGCTGGTATCGGATTACCATGGGCTGAAACAGCAGTTGCATGTGGTGAGTGTGCATGAACTATTGCTTTAGCTTCAATTTTTTTTAAATAAATATCTTGATGAAAGCGCCATTCAGAAGATGGATTTAGTCCGGTATTAAACAATTTAAGGTTGTCATATTTTTCTTTTAAAGCCAAAAAAACTATGTCTTCAGGAATCAAACTTTCATATCTTTTTCCTGAAGGTGTTAAAAGAAAACCATCTACTCCATTGTTATTAGCTCTAACAGAAACATTTCCTGATCTTAACGGAGATAAATTGGTGCTATTTAATTTTTGTGCATATTCAATGACTTGTTTTTTTAATTCAATCATTTAAATAATTTCCTTAATCCATCTGAAGAAGCTTCACAAATACCTTTTTCAGTTATTAGAGCCGTAACATATTTGGATGGAGTAACATCAAAAGCTAAATTCATTGCTTTGCTTTTTTTAGGATAAACTCGAATTTTTTTAACTTTTCCACTTTCGTCTAAACCCTCTACATGAGAAAGTTCTTCTGAATTTCTTTCTTCAATAGGAATATCTTTATAATCTTTAAGATCCCAATCTATTGTTGAGCTTGGTAATGCTACATAAAAGGGTACATCATTATCTTTAGCTGATAATGCTTTAAGATAAGTTCCAATCTTATTACAAACATCTCCTGTAGCTAAAGTTCTATCGGTTCCAACAATACACATATCTACCTCTCCTCTTTGCATTAATATTCCACCTGTATTATCTGCAATTATAGTATTTGGTATTTCTTCTTCATTTAATTCATACGAAGTTAAATTAGCTCCTTGATTTCTTGGTCTTGTTTCATCTACCCAAACATGAACTGGTATTCCTTTTTTGTGAGCATGATAGATTGGAGAGGTCGCTGTTCCCCAGTTAATTGTTGCAAGCCAGCCAGCATTACAATGAGTTAAAATATTTACTGTATCTTTTTTTTTATTATAAATTTGTTCAATAATTTTAAGGCCATTTAATCCAATATTTTCACAAAATTTAATATCTTCCTCACAAATTTCTTTTGCCTCTTTCAGAGCTATTTCTAAGATTTTATCACTATTAACACCTAATAGTTTATTCATCATTCTATCAACTGCCCACTTTAAATTAATTGCGGTTGGTCTTGATTTAATTAATTCTTCAGCTGATTTTTTTAAAAAGGATTGATCATTATTTTCGATAATTGCTAAAACTAATCCATAAGCAGCAGTCGCACCAATTAAAGGAGCACCTCTAACTTCCATAATTTTTATAGCATTAATTGCTTCTTTTACCGTTTTAAGATCTTTAATAATAAATTGATGTGGAAGTTTTGTTTGATCAATAATTTTAACAACATTATTTTCAAACCAAATTGTACGATATTCTTTACCTTCAATTTTCATTATTTGCTAAGAACCCTTCCAGCAACTGTTTTAAGTTTATCAATAGTTTTTTGTGTTCTTTTTTCAGGAGCTGTAATAATTGCTACATCTAAACAATTGTTTGTTGGGTCTTTTGGATCAATATGTTTTTCAAAATTATCTATAAGGTTTTTAATCATATTTTTTGCTTTTGCTGCATTTCCTAAAAGAACTTTTATAACTTGCTGCACATCTACATTCTCATGGTCTGGATGCCAACAATCATAATCTGTTACCATTGAAACTGATGCGTATCTAATTTCTGCTTCTCTTGCTAATTTAGCTTCAGGCATATTTGTCATTCCAATTACATCGGCTTTCCATGATCTATATAAATTTGATTCTGCTAATGTTGAAAACTGAGGGCCTTCCATAACAACGTATGTTCCATTTCTCTGGTATTCTATTTTTTCTTTTTTAATAGCTTCTTCACATGCATTCATTAATCCATTAGATGTGGGATGGGCCATAGAAACATGAGCGACTATTTCATCATCAAAAAAAGTTTTGTTTCGTGCAAAAGTTCTATCTATAAATTGATCAACGATAACGAATTTTCCTGGTGGTAAAGCTTCTTTTAAAGATCCTACAGCTGAAACAGAAACAATGTCTGTAACACCTAATTGTTTAAGAGCGTCTATATTTGCTCTAAAATTAATATTTGAGGGATTGACAAAATGTCCGCGCCCATGTCTAGGAAGAAAATAAACTTCTTTATTATTATAAGTTGTTTTTAAAATTTTATCAGAAGGATTACCCCAGGGTGTATTAATTTCTAATAATTCCCTATCTTTAAATTCTTCCACATCATATAAACCACTGCCACCAATAATTGCTAATTTATTTGTCATATTATTTAAAATGATCTATTTATTTATAACTTAAAATTTTATGGATTTAAAAGAATTTATTAGATCAATACCTGACTATCCTAAAAAGGGAATTTTATTTAGAGATATAACAACACTAATAAAAAATGAAAAAGCATTTTCAAATTCAATCGAACAAATAATTGAAAAATCAAAAAATTTTCAAATAGATAAAATAGCTGCAATAGAATCGAGGGGATTCGTATTTGCATCAGCAGTTTCTTATTTATTAAAAAAACCTTTTGTACTACTTAGAAAAAAAAACAAGTTACCAGCTGATACATACTCAGTTAATTTTCAATTAGAATATGGAACAGCAACGATAGAAATGCACAAAGATTCTATTGAAAAAGATGATTCTGTTTTAATTATTGATGATTTGATTGCCACAGGAGGAACTGCTGAGGCCGCAGCAAAATTAATTGAAATGGGCGGAGGCAATGTAACAGGATTTATATTTGTAATAAATCTTTTTGATTTAGGTGGTGCAGATAAATTAATTAAGAATGGTTACAAAATAGAAAATCTAATTCAATTTCCCGGACATTAATCTTTAATATTTACTCTATAGCTAGATTTTTTTAAACAAATAGAATTAATTAATCCAAGAAATCGAAAAGTATAAATAATTCTCTGTGTTTTGTTAAAAGTAATAGAATAAAAAATAATCCTAAAAATTGATCTAATAAGTCGAGATAATGATTTAAAAAAAGAGTATAAATAACCATGATTCTTTTTATTAAAATAAAAAAAAGACCACATGTAATGCCAATTTCGTAATTTATGTGAATAAAGTTCTAAATTTCCCTCAATGTTAAAAGAACTTTTCCAACCCATGTGATCGACTTTTAAATCTTTAGAAATAAAAACTTTTTCATTTTTTCTTTTTAAAGACATGCATAGATCAAATTCTTCGAAAAATAAGAAAAAATTTTCATCAAAAAAAATTTTATTAATAAATTTTTTCATATTAATCAAGATAGTGTGTCCCGCTATCCAATCAACTTCATACAAATTAAAATTTTTATCAAATTTAGCACTTTCTAAATTTCTATCATTAAAAAAACCAGCTGGTTTAAAATCTGTATTATTATTGTAATCTGCTCCCATTAAAGCAAAATCAACTTCTCCTGATAAATATTTATTTATGTTATTAAAAAAATTATCTTCACAAACTACATCGGGATTTAAAATTAAAGCATAATTTGTTTTTACTCTATTTAATCCAAAATTATTTCCACCTCCATATCCTAAATTTGAACCTGAGCAAATAACTTCAACATTAGAAAAATTACTATTAATTTCTTTTAAATATTTAAATTCACTAGAATTTTCGACTATTAATATTTTAACTTTTGGATCAATAGATTTTAAACATTTTTTTAGTATCTCTAAATTCGTTTTATAAGTAAGAATTACTACTGTTAATTGATGTAAATAACTATCCATAATTTAGACTTATTTAATTATATACTTCTTTTTTTATTAATGTAAAAAATTTAAATGAAAAAAATTCTTGTTACTGGTGGATTAGGTTTTATTGGCAGTAATTTAATTAAAATATTACTTAAAAAAAAATACTATGTAGTAAATATCGATAAAATCTCTTATGCATCAAATTTTTATAATACAAGAGAATTTCAAAAAAATAAAAAATATAAATTTATTAAATGTGATATAAATAACCAAAAAAAACTTTTATCAACTTTTAAAAAATACAAACCAAATTGTATATTTAATTTGGCAGCTGAAACTCATGTTGATAGATCTATTGACGGTCCTGAACCATTTATTAAAAATAATATTTATGGAACTTTTTCTATACTTGAAGCTGTAAGAAAATACTCGAAAACAAATAAATCTTTAAAATTAATTCATATATCTACTGATGAAGTTTATGGAGATGTGTTAGTAGGTAGAAGTAAAGAAAATCATGCTTATAAACCAAGTTCGCCTTATGCTGCATCAAAAGCTTCATCAGATCATCTTGTGTTATCATACATAAGAACCTACGGTTTAAATGCTATAATAACAAACTGTTCAAATAATTATGGACCTCGACAGCACCCTGAAAAATTAATCCCAAAACTTATTTATAATATTTTACATAATAAATTTCTTCCAATATATGGAAAAGGTAAAAATTCTAGAGAATGGATATATGTTGATGATCACTGTGAAGCTTTAGTTAAAATTTTTATTAAAGGAAAAAAAGGTGAATTTTACAATATTGGATCTAATAAAAATTTAAATAACTTAGAAGTTACAAAACACTTATTATCAATTGCAAAAAGGAATTTTAAAATTAACAAAAAAGTTAAAATTAAGTTTGTAAAAGATAGACCTGGCCATGATTTAAGGTATGCAATTAATAGTTCAAAAATTAAAAACAATTTAAAGTGGATACCTAAAACTACTTTTAAAGAAGGATTATATAAAACATTTTTATGGTATATGAATAATCAAAATTATTATAAGAATATTTCAAAAAAGAATATTATAAAAAGACTAGGAATTAAAAATTGATTAAAAAAGGAATAATACTAGCAGGAGGTATGGGCACAAGAATGAGTCCATTAACGAAAGCTGTTAATAAACAATTGTTACCAATATACGATAAACCACTAATTTATTATCCACTTTCTCTTTTAATGTTATCTAAAATTAAAAATATATTAATTATTGTAAATAAAGGACAGTTAAACCAATTTAGAAAAATTATACCTAACGGAAATAACTTAGGAATTAAAATTACTTATAAAGAGCAAGATAAACCTAGAGGTCTTCCAGATGCTTTTATTCTTGGAGAAAAATTTATAGAAAAAGATAATGTTGCTCTAATTTTAGGTGATAATTTTTTTTATGGTCAAAACTTACAAAGTATGCTTTTAAAATGCTCAAAATTAAAAAATGGTGCAAGAATATTAATTCATCCAGTTTCTAACCCTGAATTATATGGTGTTGCTAAATTAAATAATAAAAATAGAATTATTCTTTTAAAAGAAAAACCTAAAAAATTTATCTCTAAATTTGCTGTAACTGGATTTTATTTTTTTGATAATAAAGTTATTAATTATGCAAAAAAATTGAAACCCTCGAAAAGAAATGAATTAGAAATAATTGATTTATTAAAGAAATATAAAAATTCTAAAAATCTTTATGCAGATTATGTTGGTAGAGGTGGTGCTTGGCTTGATACAGGTTCAATTGATGATTTTTACAAAGCCAGCTCTTTTGTATCTGCTATAGAAAGCAGACAAGGATTAAAAATCGCATGCCTAGAAGAAATAGCACTAAACAATAAATGGATAAGTAAAAAAGAAATTTTAAATTCAATAAAATTTTATGGAAAATGTGAATATTCAAATTATTTAAATAAATTAATAAAATAATGAAAAAAATTAAAACTCCTTTTAAAGGATTGCTTATATATCAAAACAAAAGATTTGATGATAAGAGAGGATTTTTAAGAGAAGTATTTCATAAATATATAATTAAAAAAAACTTAATATTCTCTGTAACTTCAAGTTCAAAAAAAAATGTTCTTAGAGGTTTACATCTTCAAACAAAAAAATCACAAGATAAATACATAACAGTTTTAAAAGGCAAAATATTAGACGTAGTTGTTGATTTAAGAAAAAAATCAAAAACTTTTGGTAAACATTATAAGCTAATACTTGATGAAAATAACTGCAAATTTTTATTTATTCCTAAAGGATTTGCCCATGGTTTTTTAGGTCTCGGTAAAGAAAATATTGTATTATATAGCTGTACAAATTATAGACATGCTCAAAGTGAAAAGTCTATTTTATGGAATGATAAAGATCTAAAAATAAAATGGGGAATAAAAAACCCAATAATTTCCAAAAAAGATAAATTAGCATCAAAATTTAAAGATATAAAATTTTAAGGCCCAATAATGAAAAATAAAAAAGTAATTTTTACCGGCGGAAGTGGTAGATTTGGGAAGGTTTTAAAAAAAATAAAAACTGGGTATAAAGTATTTTTTCCAAAAAAAAAACAATTAGATATAACTAATTATAAAAAATCTTTTAATTATATAAAAAAAATAAGACCTAAATTTCTTATTCATGCTGCTGCGTTATCAAGACCAATGAGTATTCATGATAAAAAATATTAATAAAAGTATTAATATAAATATAGTTGGAACATGTAACATTGTTAAAATATGTTCGAAGCTAAAAATTAAATTAATTTTTTTTTCTACAAATTATGTTTATCCATCTAAATCAGGAATTTATAATGAAAATGATAGTGTCCTTCCAAGAAATACTTATGCATGGTCAAAATTAGGGGCTGAGTCAGCAGTTCAAATGTATAAAAATTCTTTAATTCTAAGAATATGTATGACTGAAAAACCTTTTGTTCATAAAAAAGCTTTTGCAAATATGAAAACTAATTTTATGTTTCAAGAAAACTTAGCAAAAAATCTTTATAAATTACTAAATTTGAAAGGAATAATTAATGTTGGTGGTGAAATACAATCTGTATATAATTTTGCCAAAAAATATAATTCAAAAGTAAAAAAAATTTTTGCTAGTAAATCTCAGCAAAAACAATTTCCACTAAATTCAACCATGAATATTTCTAAATTCAATAAAGTAGTAAAAAAAAAATAGTAGCGGGAAGTGGGATCGAACCACTGACCTCGGGCTTATGAGTCCCGCGCTACACCCTTTCTCTACGTTTTTATACCACAAAACGTTAAGAAAATAATAAAAATTCTAACGCAGTGAGTCATATGTGTGCCAAGGAATTTCCAATTTTAGTGTGCCAAAGTTTTTGATAACGTTTAGATATGAAAAAACTTTTAGGGATCGTGGTTCTGGTTTTATTGTATTCTGAAGTTTCAGCCGCACCTACATTCGTTGATAGTTTTAGTGTAAACTCTGAAGAGGATGAACCAAGAGGAATAACATTTAACAATAATGGTACCAAGATGTTTGTTATTGGTTGGAGGGGTGATGATGTTAATGAATATACATTAAGTACAGCTTGGGATGTCTCTACAGCCTCTTTTGTAGATAGTACAAGTAGGATAGACGCCGATGGAAGAGATGTAAGATTTAACCCAGATGGAACTAAAATGTTTGTTTTGGGTAGAGGTAGTGATAAAGTTTATGCTTTCTCATTAAGTACGGCCTTTGATATTTCAACTTCCTCTTCTATTAATAATTTTAGCGTAACTTCTGAAGAGGAAGAAGCAAATGGTTTAGCATTTAATTTGGATGGAACCAAAATGTATGTTGTGGGTGAAGATGCTGATTACGTTAATGAATATACACTAAGTAAAGGTTTTGATCTTTCAACTGCATCTTATGCAGGGGATAGTGAGAGATTTTTAGTTAGTGGCCAAGATTCAATACCAATAGATATAGATTTTAATTCAGATGGAACTAAAATGTATGTTGTTGGCTGGGACGGTAGTGACATAAATGAATATACTTTAAGCACAGCTTTTGATGTCTCCACCGCATCTTTTGAAGGTAGTTTTAGTGTAGCTACTGAAGATGCAAACCCAGCAGCTTTAGCATTTAGTTCAGATGCAGCTAAGATGTTTGTTGTGGGTGCCGCTGGTGAAGATGTTAATGAATATACTTTATCTTGTTACTATGGTGTTGTTAATTGTATGGATCCAACATCTGATAAAGATGATGTAGCATCTGTTGAAGTCCAAACTGAATCTGCAAAAGAACTTATACAGCACACTACCTATCCAGTATTAAATCGTATGGAATGGTTAAGAAGGAATAGCAATAGTGCTAATTTGACTAATCAAAATATTAAATTTCAGTTTTCAAATGAAATTTTAGCATCATTATCAAATTTAATAATACCAACTTATTTGAGCAGTAATAATTCTTTAACAACTGAACTTCAGTC
>CACCZY010000007.1 GCA_902550635.1 uncultured Pelagibacteraceae bacterium | reverse complement strand
AAAACAGCTACAAAAGAAATAATTACACAAATTTGACTTAATAAATAATAAACCCAGTCTTGTGACCCAAAAATTTGGTAAAAAAATTCAACAGCAAATGCACTCATTGGTGGATGTTTATTAAATCCCCAATCCAAATTACTTCCCCATGCTAAAGCTTCTATTGTATCTAATGGTAGATTGTTATTTGTAATGGATGGAATTAAAGTCCAAACAATTAAATGAAATGTAACAAAAATGTAAAATAAATTTATTAAATTTTTTTTATTTAAGGCCATTTTGCTTAATTTATACAATTAATAGCTTCTTGACACTATTTAATTCATGGCTATATTCAGCGTCTTCAAAATTTAGGTTATGGTGAGAATCTCAAAAACATATGTACCAAAAGAAAAAGAAAAGTACATGTGCGAAAAACATTTAATTTTTTTTAAGCAAAAACTAACTAACTGGAAAGCAGAACTTGTAAAAGCAAATAATCAAGCTTTGTATAATAGTTCATTGGATGATAATAGCACTTCTGCTGATATAGTTGATCAAGCAAGCTCATATACAGAAAAGAATGTTGAAATGCGAGCAATTAACCGTCAGATTAAATTAATATCTAAAATAGATTCTGCATTAAAAAGAATTAAAGATGGTACTTATGGATTTTGTAAAGATACTGGCGAACCTATTGGTTTAAAAAGATTAATAGCAAGACCCGTTGCAACACTTTGTATTGCAGCACAAGAGAAACATGAAAAAAATGAAAAAGTTTTTGCTGATGATTAAGGTAAAGGAATTTTTTCTCCTTTTTTCATAAAACTATATCCTTTTATTACAGCTGCTCTTTTTGAAATCTCAAGATACCATCGAGTTAAATTATTAAAATTTTTTAATCCTATATCATGCCATTCGTGTCTAGCTATCCAGGGCCAAGTTGCAATATCAGCTATTGTATAGTTTTCTCCTGCTAAAAATTTAGAAACACCTAATCTTTCGTCCAAATCTTGGTAAAGTCTTTTAGCAATCCTAAAATACCTTTCTTCACCAAAATCACTTTTTCCAGGATTGTAATGATGAAATTGGTGATGTTGTCCAATTAAAGGGCCAATCAGTCCCATTTGAGCCATAAGCCATTGATTAATTATTAATTTATTTTTTTGATCATAAAATTTATTACTTTTTTCAGCAAGATAGATGAGTATTGATCCTGACTCAAAAATAGTCTCTTTATTATTGTCATGATCAATAACCACAGGAATTTTACTAAAAGGGCTAATCTTTCTAAATTCAGGTTTAAACTGTTCATCTTTACTAAGATCAACTTTAGTTACTTTATATGCGTAACCTATCTCTTCTAACATTATTGAAATTTTTTTTCCATTTGGAGTATCCGCAGCAAAAAGCTCAATCACCTTTAATTCCTAGTCTGCTTTTAATAGTTTTTGATGAAGTGGTAAATTCAAATCTATATTTTTCATTAGGTCTTGCCAATTTAAAACACCCTCTTGCAGCAAGTGCTCCTTCATGAAATCCTGACAAAATTAATTTTAATTTTCCTGGGTAAGTACAAATATCCCCAACTGCATAAATACCTTTTTGATTAGTTTCAAATTTTTCTGTATCTACATTTATAGTTTTTTTATCTAAATTAAGTCCCCAATTAGCTATTGGTCCAAGCTGCATTATCAAGCCAAAAAAACCTAAAACAAAATCAGTTTTAAGATTTTTTAATTGCTTATCATCATTTTCAATTTCAATGCTTTCCAGATTTTCTTTACCTTTAACATTTTTAAGCTGATATTTGGTAAATAGGTTAATTTTTCCATCCTTTGCTAATTTATTCATTTTATCAACTGTCAATTTTGCTGCTCTAAACTCATCTCTTCTGTGTATTAAATTAATTTTTGAATTTTTTGACAGTTCAATTGCCCAATCTAATGCACTGTCTCCGCCTCCAAAAATTGAAATTGTTTTATTTTTAAAAATTTCTTTATCCTTTACAGAATAAAATATTGATATGTTCTCAAATTTTTCACACTCTTTTGGTGCAAATTTTCTTGGTTCAAATGAACCAACTCCACCAGCTATAATAATATTGGGAGTAATAAATTCTGTTCCTTTGTTTGTTTTAACTTCCCATTCATCTTTTGTTTTTTTAACTTCTTCCACTCTTTCATTTAAATGAAATTTAATATTAAAAGGTTTTAATTGATCAATTAAATTATTTGTTAATTCTTCACCAGTGCACTCAGGTATAGCCGGAATATCATAAATAGGTTTGTCAGGATAAAGTTCAATACATTGACCGCCAATTTTATCAAGATTGTCGACAATCTCACAATTTAATCCAATTAATTTTAATTGATGGGCTGTAAACAAACCTGTTGGACCAGCTCCGATTATCAATGCATCAGTTTTAATCATTAAACCTGTTTTTCTGGTAAATTTATAATTAGGCCATCTATTTCATCACTAACAGAAATTTGACAACTTAATCTACTATTTTTTTTTGGTTCATAAGCTTGATCTAACATATCATCTTCGCCTTCTGTTTTTTTATTAATTCTATCAAACCATTCTTGTTTGACATAAACATGGCAAGTAGCGCATGCCATGCTGCCTCCACAATCAGCATCAATTCCAGGAATATCATTTTGAATTGCTCCCTCCATAACAGTTAAGCCATTAGCAACATCGATTGTGTGCGAATTACCATTATGTTCAATATATGTTATTTTTGCCATGGATCTTTTATAAACACAAAAAAAAATAGGGCAAGTGTGTAACACTCGCCCTATTTATAAATATTAAGATAAAATTATCTTGATCTAGCTGATGTATTTGCCATCGCAGCAGACCATATAACTAAACCGAATGCGATTTTGTTAATAAAGTCAGCTAAGTTGTAAATAACGTTTAACGTGTTAGCATCTACACCACCTGTTAAGTAACCAAATACATAACCTAATGGGTAAATCGCCCAACCAACTGTTACGATCATTCTCATTGTGCTAAACGCAGTAGCAAGACCTTTGTTGCCACTTTTAGCTGCCGCTTTACCAGCTTCGCCTGAGAATATTTCATATAAGATGTAGATCCATCCTGCTATACCGATTATGAAACCAAGCATTTCATTGATGTATCCAGCTTCTCCTAAGTATCCACCGATTAACATTACCAAAGATCCAATTAATAATCTCCAGAATATTCCGCCGTCTACTTTTCTAACAGCTGCTAGAATTAAATAAAACTCTACCATTTGTAATGGTACAGTGATTAACCAATCAATATATCTATATACTGTTGGTGAATCTCCAGTTTGAACCCAAACACCTCTCATATACATGTAGTGTATGAATGCAATACCAGTTACAAGTCCCGCTACTGTTACTGAAGTTCTCCAGCCAGCCGCAACTGATCCTCTTTCCATGAAAAAGAATACAGTAGCCGCTAACATACCCATTGAAATTACCCAAAAGGAAATTCCAACAAAGTCGTCAGATGCTAGAAGGACAGTTTCTGCGTTTGCAGCACCTGAAAAGCCCAATAGAGCTACAGCTGCTAAAGCAAACATTTTAAGTTTTTTCATAAAAAACTCCCTCTTTAGTTAGTTTTTTTTTAGTTTAAATTTAAACTACAGTCTTATTCCGCAATAAGACCAAAGTTAGGGGGTTAAATATCAAATATAATTAGTTTATTGAAGAGTTTTTTAGCCCTATTTTATGTTGATTTTACTAGGTTTTTAAAATTAAATACAATTTAAGACTAAATTTTAGGTGAAAAATCAAAAAAGTGAATCAAAGCTTATGAGTGGTAATTTTAAAGATATTTATCGAAAATCAATAACAAAACCTGAGGAATTTTGGTCAGAAATTTCTAATGATATATTTTGGTTTAAAAAACCAACTAAAATTTTAAATAAATCAAACCCTCCATTTTATAAATGGTTTGAAGATGGCAAAACCAATACCTGCTATAATGCAATAGATATACATGTTGATAAAGGTAGGGGTGATAAAATAGCATTAATTTATGATAGTCCAATTACGAGTAATAAAAAAAAATTTACTTATAAAGAATTAAAACAGAAAGTTTCGAAATTTTCTGGAGTGTTAAAAAATCAAGGTATTGTTAAAGGTGATAGAGTAATAATTTATATGCCGATGATACCTGAGGCAGTAATTGCGATGCTTGCTTGTGGTAGAATTGGAGCAATTCATTCAGTAGTATTTGGTGGGTTTGCTTCTAATGAATTAGCAAGCAGAATCGATGACAGTAAAGCAAAGTTGTTGATAACTGCTTCGTGCGGATTTGAACCAGGAAGAACTGTTGAATATAAACCTCTGGTCGATGAAGCTATAAAACTTGCATCTCATAAGCTTGAAAGAATGATACTTTTCCAAAGATCAGGTCATGAAGTAAAGTTAAACCCTCCTTTTGAAATCAGTTGGGAAGAATCTTTATCTAACGCTCAAAACATTGATTGTGTTGAAATGAATTCTAATGAGTTTGCATATATCTTATATACATCAGGAACTACTGGTGTGCCAAAAGGAATAGTAAGAGATATTGCTGGACACATCGTTGCTTTAAAGTGGACTATGAAAAATATTTACAATATTGATGCCGGTGATGTGTGGTGGTCAGCAAGTGATATTGGTTGGATAGTTGGTCATTCTTATATTGTTTATGCACCATTGTTTAAAGGTTGTACGACTGTACTTTTTGAAGGTAAACCAGTTGGAACACCAGATGCAGGTGTTTTTTGGAGGGTAATTTCAGAACACAAAATAAAATCTTTATTTACTGCTCCAACTGCTTTTAGAGCTATTAAAAAAGAAGATCCCGAAGGTAAATTTTTTTCTAAGTATGATTTAAGCACTTTTAAAAGTTTATTTTTAGCAGGAGAAAGAGCGGACCCGGATACTATAAAATGGGCAGAATCTCTTTTAAAGGTTCCAGTTATTGACCACTGGTGGCAAACTGAAACTAGTTGGGCAATAAGCTCTAATTGTACAGGAATAGAAATGATGAAAACAAAATATGGTTCTGCTTGTAAAGCTGTACCAGGTTATGATGTTAAAGTTATAAAGCCAGATCAAAATTTAGCTAAACCAAATGAAATGGGTGATATAGTTGTTAAACTTCCCTTGCCTCCTGGAACTTTTCCAACTTTATGGAATGCCGATGAAAGATATAAAACAACATATATGACAAACTACAAAGGATATTATCAAACCTACGATGCAGGTCACATAGATGATGACGGCTATATTTGGATCATGTCTAGAACTGATGATATCATTAATGTTGCTGGTCATAGGCTTTCAACTGGAGCAATAGAGGAAGTTTTGTCAGAACATCAGTCAGTCGCTGAATGTGCTGTTATTGGTATTGCAGACAAATTAAAAGGACAATTGCCAATTGGTTTAATAGCACTTAAAGCTGGAGTTCAAAAAGATAATGAAACAATATCTAAAGAATGCATTCAGATGGTGAGAGACAAAGTTGGTCCTGTTGCAGCTTTTAAAACAGCAATTGTTGTAAAAAGATTACCAAAAACAAGATCTGGAAAAATATTGAGAGGAACTGTTAGAAAAATAGCAGATAAAGAAGAATATAAAATGCCTGCAACAATTGACGATCCAGCAATATTAAAGGAAATCAAAGAAGATTTGATTAAAAATGGCATATTAAAGTGATTAAAACATATATTTTTTTATTCGGAGCAGTAATTTGTGAAGTGGCAGGTACTATGTTGTTACCTGTAACACAAAATTTTACAAAAATAACTCCATCAATAATTCTTGCTATATGTTATATGTCAGCATTCTACTTACTAACTTTTGTTGTTAATAAAATTCCAATAGCTATAGTTTATGCAACGTGGAGTGGTCTTGGTATTTTTTCTATAGCAATATTAGGATACATATTTTTCAAACAAACTTTGAATTGGCAAACAATTTTGGGGCTTTTTGTTATTATTATTGGAATTGTTTTGGTAAATACTTTCTCTGGTAAAACTATTTAAAATTCATAGGATTACCAGAGGGTTCACCTAATATTTTTCCATCTTTCATCTTGATGTCTCCATTGATAATTGTTGTAACAGGAGTTCCTTTAAATTTATATCCATCAAATGGTGACCATTTACATTTGCTCTCGATATTTTCATTTTTAATTTCTATTATTTTTTTCATATCTACAATAGTAAAATCAGCATCAAAACCCCTCTTGATATATCCTTTATTTTTAATTCCAAAAATTTTTACAGGATTTTCACAAACAAGATTGACTAATTGATTTAGTGTAAGCTTTCCATCGTTTACATGGTTTAACATTACTGGAATTAAAGTTTGCACACCAGGCATGCCTGATGGTGAATTAGGATATTCTTTATCCTTATTTACTTTTAGATGTGGAGCATGATCAGAACCAATTGTGTCATTAAAATTATTTCTCACTGCATACCATAATCTATCGTAATGAGATTTATCCCTTAAGGGTGGATTCATTTGAGCATAAGTTCCAAGTTTGTTATAGCAGTCTGGAGCAAACAAAGTTAAATGCTGAGGAGTAATCTCAAATGTAATGTTTCCTTTGTGTTGAGATAAAAAATCAATCTCTTCTTTTGTTGTAATGTGAAGGATATGCGCTTTTTTATTATAGCGTTCCGCAATTTTAACAATTCTTCTAGTAGATGCTATTGCGCATTCTACACTTCTCCAAACTGGATGAGTATGAACATCTCCTTTTTTGATTAATTTTTTATTTGTATTTAAAATTGCTTCATCTTCAGAATGTACTGCTACAACCTTTGAGCTATTTTGAAAAACCTTATCGATGTCGTCCTCTTTAGCAACTAGTAAATTACCAGTTGATGACCCTGCAAATAATTTGATACCACAGCAGCCCTCTAAATCTTTTAAACTTGCTAAATCTTCCAAATTGTCAGCTGTTGCACCAAAATAAAAAGCATAATTGCAATACATTCTATTTTTAGCGAGATCTAATTTTCTTTGAAACTCTTTCATATTAGAAGTTGGGGGATTTGTGTTAGGCATCTCAAATACACTTGTTATGCCTCCTACAATCGCAGCTCTACTGCCTGAATGAAGATCTTCTGTATCAGTTGATCCAGGTTCTCTGAAATGTGTTTGAGTATCTATACATCCTGGAAGAACTATTAGATTTTCTGCATCATATGTTTCCTTGGAAGAGTCTTTTATTGATTTATTAATATTGATTATTTTGCCATTAGTAATGCCAATATCAGTTTTTTCTAACTTTCCATCAATAAAACAAGCTCCATTTTTAATTATGAGGTCTAACATTTACTGAAAAAGTAATTATATTATAAATTAATAATAATCAATTATGAATAAAAATAACATTTATACTCTCGAAGATAGAGGAATACTTTATTTACATGGAGAAGATATCCTGGAGTTTCTTCAAAATTTAATTACTAACGACATTTATAAGGTAAAAGAAAATTATAGTTGTTTTGCATCATTATTAACACCTCAAGGGAAATACCTTTTCGATTTTATTATTATAAAACATAAAAATGGGTATTTTTTGGATTGTGAAAAAAAACAAATTGATCAACTTTATAAGCAACTTAATATTTACAAATTAAGATCAAATGTTGAAATATTGAATTTAAGTAATGAATTTGTGGTAGCTGTCATTAGTAAAGAAAAATTTCTTTCATTACAAAATACAAATAACGAACCTGGTTTTACTACAAAATATAATGAAGATCCTGTGGTATTGGATCCAAGAAATAAAGAATTAGGTGGTAGACTAATAATAAATTTAGAAAAGCTTAATCTTTCAATTAAAAAACTAGAATTAGATTCAAAAGAAAATAATGAATATTATAGCTATAGTCATAAAATAGGAATAGCTCAATTAAATACAGGTGAATTACAAAATAAAATTTTTGGGATTGAGTGTAATTTTGAAGAACTAAATGGAATAGATTTTAAAAAGGGCTGCTATGTTGGACAAGAAAATACAGCAAGAATTAAACTAAAAGATAAACTTTCAAAAAAATTACTTCCAATAGAAGTTTTGGACGGTGCTATAAAAACTAATGATGAAATATCAATAAATGAAAAAAAAATTGGAAAAGTTTTAATTAGTGAAAAATACCCTTTTGGATTAATAAAATTCAAAGATGAAAGTTTTGATTTTGATAAAAAATTTAATTGTGGGTCGGCCTCTATAAAAGTTTTAAAACCAATTTGGTTAAAATAAATTTTATTAGAATGTATTGCTATTTTTATTGATAAATCAACTTTTTATAAATTATAAGATTTAGTGCTTTTTGGTGCGGCCAGAGAGATTCGAACTCTCATGGGCTAGGCCCACACGGCCCTCAACCGTGCCTGTCTACCAATTTCAGCATGGCCGCTGTAGATTATGCGACAGATTAATTGAATGACAATCATCTTGCAAGTTGGTAAATTTAGATTATGGAATTTACCCCTGAAATAAGAAAAGCAACCGACTCAATTTATCAAAAAATTTCTAGAGTTGTTCCAGAAATTGAATGGTCGATTCATGCTCCTTATATTCATAAAATTAATAAATTAAAAAAAGAAAAAAATGCTGTAATACTTGCACATAATTACCAAACTCCAGAAATTTACTACGGGATTTCAGATTTTTCCGCTGACTCACTTGCTTTAGCTGTTGAGGCAGCAAAAACAAAAGCAGATATAATTATTATGTGTGGAGTTCACTTCATGGCTGAAACAGCAAAATTAATGAGTCCAGAAAAAAAGGTTTTGCTTCCAGATATGAAGGCAGGTTGTTCGCTGTCATCTTCAATTACTGGTGAAGATGTTAGAAATTTAAAAAAGAAATATCCAGGTGTACCTGTGGTATCATATGTAAATACTTCAGCGGATGTGAAGGCTGAAACTGACGTTTGTTGTACATCTGCTAATGCTGTTAAAATTGTGAAATCATTAGGGGTTAAAAAAGTTATATTTTTACCTGATGATTTTTTAGCAAAGTATGTCGCTTCACAAACTGATGTCGAAATAATTTCGTGGAAAGGAACATGTGAAGTTCATGAACAGTTTAATGATCAAGAAATAAACGAAATAAGAAAAAATAACCCAGGAATTAAAATTATTGCTCATCCAGAATGCCCTCCAGACGTAATTAATGCTAGTGATTTTGCGGGATCAACAAGTGGAATGATAAAGTATGTAAAGGATAATCAACCAAAAAAAGTAATGATGGTTACTGAATGCTCAATGAGTGACAATGTTCAAATTGATAATCCAAAAGTTCAATTTATAAGACCATGTAATTTGTGTCCTCACATGAAAAAAATTACTCTTCCAAAAGTTTTACACTGTCTAGAAAATGAAACTAATGAAATTTTAATGAACAGTGAAATAATTGAAAAAGCAAGAAAATCAGTTGAAAGAATGACGGAAATAGGCAGATAATATCTGTGTCTAAAATAATTTTAAGTAAAAACTTTATTAAAAGTATTTGCAAATTAGCATTAAATGAAGATTTGTATCCTATAGGTGATATTACATCAAAACTTCTAAACAATAATATAAAAAAAATTAAACTAATTTCTAATCAAAATGGAATTATCGGTGGACTGGAGTTTGCTAAACAAACTTTTAAATTAATTGATAAAAAAATAATATTTAAAACTAAAAAAAAAGAAGGATCAAAAATTAAAAAAAATGACATAATTGCTACAATTAATGGTAATATTAAAAATATTCTATCAGGAGAAAGAGTGGCATTAAATTTTTTATCTCATATATCTGGAATAGCAACAAAGACGAATAAGTTTGTAAAATTAGTGAATAAAAGATGTAAAATTTGTTGTACACGAAAGACTATTCCAAATATGAGAGTAATACAAAAATATGCTGTTAAACTTGGTGGCGGAACAAATCACCGGTTTAATTTAAGCGATGAATTTCTAATTAAAGACAATCACTTAGGAGGCAATCAAAGTATTGTGGATATAGTAAAAAAAGCAATTAGAAATAAAAAAAGAAGAACTATTACAGTAGAAGTTGATAATCTCGATCAATTAAAAAAAATAATGGGTCTAAAATTTGACAGAGTAATGTTTGATAATATGAGTTATAAAACTCTACGAAGAGGAGTAAGGTTTGTAGGTAAAAAATATGAAACTGAAGCTTCGGGCGGCATAGGAGTCAATAATATTCGAAAAATTGCAGCAACTGGTATTGATAGAATATCAATAGGAGAACTTACTCATAGTTCTTCAATATTAGATCTTAAACTAGAAATTTAATTTATTTTTTTAATTCTGCTTGGGCAGCCGCAAGACGCGCAACTGGCACTCTATAAGGTGAACAAGAAACATAATCTAATCCAGTCTTAGAACAAAAATGTATACTTTTTGGATCGCCTCCATGTTCTCCGCATATTCCAAGTTTAATTTTTTTATTTTGCTTTTTTCCTCTAATGCTGGCTATTTCTATTAAATCTCCGACACCATCATCTATTGATATAAAAGGATCTATATCAAATATTTTATTTTCAATATAATCATTTAAAAATTTTGCACTGTCATCTCGGCTTATTCCAAATGTAGTTTGAGTTAAATCATTAGTTCCAAAACTAAAAAATTCTGCATGTTTTGCTATCTCTTTTGCTTTTATTGCTGCTCTTGGAAGCTCAATCATTGTTCCAACTAAAAAATTTATTTTTGTATTATTTGTATCTTGAACTTCTCTTGCAACTCTGATTACTAAATCTTTCATTATTCTTATTTCTGCTTCAGTCGAAACTAAAGGAATCATTATTTCTGGTAATATAGATTTATATTTTTTCTTTTTGCACTCAACTAAAGCTTCAAAAATTGCCTTACATTGCATTTCATAAATTTCAGGATAAGAAATTCCAAGTCTACAACCTCGATGACCAAGCATTGGGTTATGTTCGTGAAGTTCGGAAATTCTTATTTCAACATCTTTAACTGTCAAATTTAGTGATTTTGCTACATCTGCTATTTCAACATTATTCTTTGGTAAAAATTCATGTAATGGAGGGTCCAACAATCTTACTGTAACTGGCAAACCGTTCATTATTTTAAATATTTCTATAAAGTCATTTTTTTGATGGGGCAAAAGCTTGCTTAGAGCTGCATTTCTATCATCTTTAGATTTTGATAAAATCATTTGTCTTACTGACAAAATTCTCTCTTCATCAAAAAACATATGTTCTGTTCTGCACAAACCAATTCCTTCTGCACCAAATTCTCTGGCTGTTTTACTGTCAATTGGAGTCTCTGAATTTGTTCTTATTTTTAATTTTCTAAAACTATCTGCCCAATTCATAACTTTTGAAAAATCCCCAGAAATTTCGGGTTTTATAGTTTTAACTTCTCCTAAAATTATTCTTCCAGTTGAGCCATCAATTGTAACAATATCTCCTTCTTCTATTTTATGTTCTTTTGTTTTAAAAATTTTATTTTGATAATCTATTTCAATTTCACTGGACCCAGAAACGCACGGCCTTCCCATTCCTCTTGCTACAACTGCTGCATGACTTGTCATTCCGCCTCTTGAAGTTAGTATTCCTTTAGCAGCATGCATTCCATGAATATCTTCTGGAGATGTTTCAACTCTTACTAAAATCGTATTTTGCATCATTCCATTAAGTCTTTCCGCTTCATCAGATGAAAAAACTACTTTTCCACTTGCAGCACCTGGTGATGCTGGTAAACCTTTAGCAATTACATTTATATTACTTTTTTCATCTAATGTTGGATGCAAAAGTGTATCAAGGCCATTTGAGTCAATTCTTAAAACTGCTTGTTTTTTTGAAATTAATTTTTCTTTAACCATATCTACAGCTATCTTTACTGAAGACTTGGCCGTTCTTTTTCCTGATCTAGTTTGTAAAATCCACAACTTTTGATTTTCTACTGTAAATTCAACATCCTGCATATCTTTATAATAATTTTCTAAAGTTTTTAATATTTTATCTAATTGTTTAAATACTTTAGGCATTGACTCTTCCATAGATTTATCTTTCGATCTTGCTTCTTTTCTTGCTTTCATGGTAATGTATTGAGGAGTTCTAGAGCCAGATACTACATCCTCGCCTTGTGCATTGATTAAATATTCACCATATATTTCTTTTTTTCCCGTTGATGGATTTCTTGTAAATACAACGCCAGTTGCACAATCATCACCCATATTTCCAAAAACCATTGACTGAACATTTACAGCAGTTCCCCATTGTGATGGTATTTGATTAAGTTTTCGATAAACTTTTGCCCTGTTGCTATCCCAAGATAAAAATACTGCTGATATAGCTCCAATTAATTGTTCATTCACATCCTGAGGAAAACTTTTATTTGCTTTTTCTTTAACTACATTTTTAAAATCTTTTATTAAACCGTTCCAATCGTCTGAGTCTAATTCAGTGTCTAAAAGCACTCCTTTTGTTAATTTATAATTTTCAATTAGGTCTTCAAAATGATAATTTTCAACACCCATTACAACATTGGCATACATTTGAATAAATCTTCTATAACTATCTTTCGCAAACCTCACATTAGATGTTTTTTGTGCTAATGCTTCTACAGTTTTATCATTTAAACCAAGGTTTAATATTGTATCCATCATTCCTGGCATGGATACTCTTGCACCTGATCTTACTGAAACTAACAAAGGGTTGCTTTGATTTCCAAATTTTTTTCCTGATTCTTTTTCAATTGTACCTATTTCTTTGTTAATTTGTCTTAATATATTTTTTTTGAGTTTTTTTTTATTTTTATAAAACAATTCACATACTTCTGTAGATATAGTAAAACCTGAAGGAACAGGAAAACCTAATCTTCCCATTTCAGCAAGATTTGCTCCTTTTCCTCCAAGAATATTTTTCGGAAATTTTATATTTTTTATTTTGCTAGATTTAAAATTAAAAACAAATTTTTTCACTATAAATTCTCTATCTTTGAAAAATTAAAATAATTATCAAAGGTTTTACACAACATTTTCAAAAGTTCTAGTCTATTTTTTTTAATAGTTTCGTCGGCATCGTTCACTTTAACGTTTTCAAAAAACTCTGTAACTTCAAGTTTTGCTGAGGCTAAGCTTTTTAATAAACCTTTATAATCATTTTCTCTATTAATACTTGAAAATTCTTTTCTAATATCGTGAATTTTTTTATATAATTTTTTTTCAAAATCATTTTTAAAAAGTCCTGGATCTGCAGAATCTGAGATTTCAAAATTATTTTTGTTAGTTTCATTAACTAAAATATTTGATGCTCTTTTATAAATAAAAATAACATCAGACCCAATCTCTTTAGAGATTATATTGTTTAACATATTTGCTTTTTTATAAATTTTTAAAATATCATCTATGTTATATGAATATGTTGAGCTCTCTACAATATCTTGTCTGATATTTTTTTCTTTCATGTAATTTTTAAACCTCTCTTTTAAAAATATAATTAGGTCTGTTGAAACATTTTTTGAATCAAAATCTAAATTTTGCTCAGTATACAACTGAAGTGAATAGTTAATTAAATCTTTCAATTTAATTTTTTTATTATTTTCTAAAATTATTTTAATCATTCCTATTGCCAAACGTCTTAAAGCATAAGGATCTTTTGAACTTGTTGGTTTTAAATTTATTCCAAAAAAACCAACTAGAGAATCTATTTTGTCACTTAAAGATAATGCTATGCTATATGGTTTTTTAGGTATTTTGCTGTTAATTCCAATGGGTAAATAATGTTCACTTACTGCTAAACATATATCCTTATCAAAACCTTGTGCTCCAGCAAAATGTCCTCCGAGCACACCCTGTAATTCTGGAAATTCACCAACTAAATCTGAAAGTAAATCTACTTTACATATAGATGCTGAAATTTCTACTTTTTCTTTGCTTATTAATAACTCATCAGAAATTAATCCTGCTAATTTTCTAATTCTTTGAGATTTATCAAAATAACTTCCAAGGCCTTTGAAATAATTCATATTTTTAAGTTTTGCAATCTGCTTAACTAAACTTTGAGACTTATTCTTTTTCCAAAAAAATTCAGCATCGCTTAATCTTGCTTCTACCACTCTTTCATTTCCTAATTTAATTAAACCTTTTTTGTCAGGGGTATTAGCTACAACAAAAAAATTGTTAGTTAAATTTTCTTTGTTATCAAAAGTTGGAAAATATTTTTGATGATGCTTCATTGCAGTTATTATTATTTCTTTTGGAATTTCTAAAAATCTTCTATCAAAAGAACAAGATATTACTTTAGGTTTTTCAACTATTTCGGAAACTTCTTTTAATAACTTCTTATCTATATCAACTTTTAAATTTTTTTTATTTGATAATTTAATTAATTCATTTTCTATATTTTTTTTTCTTAATTCATTATCAATTATAACTTTTATATTTTTAAAATATGACAAATAAGATTTAAAATTTTTAAAAGGTCTAGTTTTCTCCTCAAAATCTTTATCTATAAAAGTTAAGTTTGAACTAGTTAAATGATGAAATTTAAATTTAATAGGCTTTTCACCAAAAATTGCCAGAATAGATTTAAGCGGTCTACCCCAATATAAGTTAAAATCACCCCATTTCATTGATTTTTTCCATTTTATTTTTTCTAGAATTTGAGGAATATTTTCGCCAAGAATTTCAATTGTCTTTAGTTTTTTATAAGGTTTCTTAAAAAAATAAAATTCTCCCTTATCAGTTTTTTTTTTATAAACTTCTTTGATATCAATTTTATTTGATTTAATAAAACCTTCTATTGCTTTGTCAGGTGCATTTATATTGGGTCCTCTAATTTCTTCTGAATTTTGAACAATTTCTTTATTGATTTTTTTAAAATAAATAACCAGTCTATTCGGTGTTGAAAATACTTTCCCGTTATTTTTATAATCAATATTTTCTTTATCCAAAAATTCTGTAAAACTTGATAATAAATTTTCTCTAGCTGAAGATTGTAAGCTTGCTGGAATTTCTTCTGTAAAAAGTTCTAAGAAAAATTCGGACATTTTATTTTTGGCTCTCAAGCCAAACTTTACCAACTCCTTTAACAATATCTCTAATTCTTGAAATATATTCAGCTCTTTGAGCAACGCTAATTACCCCTCTCGCATCAAGTATATTAAATAAATGACTAGCCTTTAAACACTGATCATATGCTGGTAACGAAAGCTTGTTTTCAATTAATGCTTTGGCTTCTTTTTCCAACATGTCAAAATTTTTAAATAAATTTTCAGTATTGGCTAATTCAAAATTATATTTTGAAAATTCCTCTTCTGCTTGATGAAAAACATCTTTATATAAAACACCTTCTTTATTCCACACTAAGTCAAATACATTTTTTTTTTCTTGGGTAAACATACATAATCTTTCAAGACCGTAAGTTAGTTCTACTGATATTGGATTACATTCTACTCCTGCCACTTGTTGGAAATAAGTAAATTGTGTTATTTCCATGCCATCACACCAAACTTCCCAGCCCAAGCCAGCTGCTCCAAGTGTTGGACTTTCCCAATCATCTTCAACAAACCTAATATCATGATCCTGATGTTTGATTCCAATAGATGCAAGACTATTCAAATAAAGTTTTTTTATATTATTTGGAGATGGTTTAATTATAACTTGAAACTGATAGTAATGTTGCAATCTATTAGGATTTTTACCATACCTTCCATCCGTTGGTCTTCGTGACGGTTGCACATAAGCAGCCTTCCAAGGTTTAGTTCCTAATGATCTTAAGGTTGTTGCTGGATGAAATGTTCCAGCTCCTACCTCAATATCATATGGTTGTAAAATAACACAGCCATTTTTATCCCAATACTTTTGTAAGTTTAGTATAGTATCTTGGAATGTGTGAAATTTGGGTTTTTTATTTTTTTTTTTAGAAACCATATCTTTGCCAGATAGCTCTTTCCTCTAAAATGCTTATAACTTTTTCTGTGTTACTTTCTGATGCTGATAACTTTCTGGCCAACCAACCTTTTGGTTTTTCAAATTTTTTAATAATTACATTTTCTCCAAACTTTTCTTTTAGAATTTGGTTTGCATTTCCAATTCCATCTATCAAACCTAATTCTTTAGCTTTTCTTCCAGACCAAAATTCACCAGAAAATAATTCAATTCCAGTATCTTTTTTTAATTTTATAGATCTGCTTTTTTCTACTACATTAATAAAATCTTTATGCAAATCTAATTGAATATTTTTTAATCTATCGATATCCTCTTGTTTTTCTTCAACGAAAGGATCTAATGTACTTTTATTTTTCCCAGCTGTGTAAACTCTTCTTTGTACTCCTATTTTAGCAATCAAATCCTTAAAACCAAATGAAGAATATATTACTCCTATAGAACCAACAATCGAGCTGCTGTTTGCATAAATTTCATCTCCTGCGCAAGCAATTAAATATCCACCAGATGCCGCAACATCTTCTGCAAAAATAATTACTTTTTTTTTATTTTTTACAGCTTGACTCCTAATAAAATCATATATCAAATGTGATTGAACTGGAGATCCTCCTGGAGAATTAATTGATATTGCTATTGCAGGTGCTTTTTTTATAGAAAAAGCTTTTTTAATTATTTCTTCTTGACCAGCAAAGTCTATTCCTTGTTTAAATTTGCCTACGTTTCCTATTACGCCACTAAGTTTAATGTGGGGAATTATTTTTTTTTTTTTGAAAAATAATAACATGGTAAATGCTTATAAAATTTTTTATTTAATATAAAGTCTCCTTATAGTTGAAGTTTTGGGTGCGTCAATTGATAAGTATAATATTGTCTCAATTGTACTACTTTAAAGTAATGGGAACAGTAGTTCATTTAGAAAAACGAATAAATAATTCATATTCAGAACTAAAACATTCTTTTGAAGATAAGCTAATTTTAGTTGAAGAAAAAATTAAAACAAAATTATCAAGTAAAGTAGAATTATTAGATGAAATGACAAAATATCACCTTAGAACAGGTGGTAAGAGAATAAGAGCTTTATTGACACTTGCATCAGCAAAACTATGCGGTTATTCAAAAGGCATCAGAGATGTAAATCTTGCAGCATGCATAGAGCTGATTCATGCAGCAACATTAATGCATGATGATGTAATTGACAATGCTAACACAAGAAGAGGAAAAAAAACATTAAATAAAATTTGGGGAAATCAATCTTCAATTTTAGTTGGGGACTATTTATTAAGTAGATGTTTTGAAATGATGGTAGATGATGGAAGCTTAGAAATATTAAAACTTCTTTCATCAACTTCTGCAGAAATTTCTCAAGGAGAAGTATTACAACTTCAACATAAAGGAGAAATTGATATGCTAGAAGAAACATACTTAAAAATTATATCCGATAAAACTGCTTCTCTGTTTTCAGCAGCAACAAAAGTTGGTTCTATGCTGACAAACAAAGAAAGTAAAATTAAAGAAGCATTAGAATTTTATGGAAAAAATCTTGGTTTAACATTTCAAATAGCTGATGACACTTTAGACTATAATTCTGAAATAAAATTTTTTGGTAAAGAAATTGGAAATGACTTTTACGAAGGCAAAATTACTTTACCAATAATATTGCTTTATCAAAAAGCTAACACCATCGAAAAAAAGAAACTTAAAGAATTTTTTGAAAAAAAAGAAAGATTGGAAAATGAATTTAAAAAAGTTTTACTAATGATTAAAAAATATAATATAATTTTTGCCTGTTATAAAAAAGCTGAATATTTTATAAATCTTTCATCTAATTCTTTAAGTATATTTGAAGACTCCAAAGAAAAAGATATTCTACAAAATTTAACCTCATTTAGTTTAGAAAGAACTTTTTAAGGATTAAGAAGAAATCGTTCCCAATAATCATTTTCTTTTTTTTTATATTTTAATCTTTCATGAATTCTATTTTTACGCTGTAACCAAAATTCAATTTCATAAGGTTTTAAATTCCAACCTGACCAATGCTTTGGTCTTGGAACTTTATCTTCTTCAGGATATTTTTTTTTGTAGTCATCAATTGATCTAAATAATTCATCTCTATTTTGTAAAATAGAGCTTTGATTTGATGCCCATGCTCCAATTTTGCTACCATAATTTCTAGAATGATAATATTTATCTGCTTCTTTGTCGGTAACCTTCGAAACTAATCCTGTAATTCTTATTTGTCTTAGTAAGCTTTTCCAGTGGAAGCACATTGATGCATTTGGATTAATTTTCATATCTTTACTTTTTTTGCTATTTAAATTTGTATAAAAAATAAATCCATTTTTGTTAAAATCTTTTAATAAAACCATTCTTAATGAAGATACTCCTTTGCTATCAGAGGTAGATAAAGCTAATGCGTTTGGATCATTTATTTCAGTCTTTTTTGCTTCATTAAACCATTCTTTAAAGAGATCTATTGGATTTTCTAAATCCTTAAAGCAATAATCCAGACCAAATGAATTTTTTTGATTCATAATTTCAACAAAATAAATTATATAATATATTTAATGTCATTTAATACATTTGGAAAGATATTTCGTTTCACAACATGGGGTGAATCTCATGGTCCTGCAATTGGGTGTGTGATTGATGGGTGTCCACCAAATATAAATATTAGAGAAAAAGACATACAAATAGAATTAAATAAAAGAAAACCTGGCCAATCAAAGTTTACAACTCAAAGAAAAGAGGATGATAAGGTAAATATTTTATCAGGTGTATTTGAAGGAAAAACTACAGGAACACCTATATCACTAATAATTTACAACAAAGATATGAGATCAAGAGATTATGAAACAATAAAAAATAAATTTAGACCTGGTCATGCTGACTATACATATTTTAAAAAATATGGAATTAGAGACTATAGAGGTGGAGGTAGACAATCAGCAAGGGAAACGGCCTCAAGAGTAGCTGCTGGCGCTATAGCAAAAAAAATTTTGGAAAAGAAGATCGGAAAAAAATATAAAGTTATCGGAGGAGTTACACAATTAGGAATACTTGGATGTGACTTAAAAAATTGGAATGATAATTTTATTTCTAAGAATCCTTTTTTCTGTCCCGATAAATCAATTGTAAAAATATGGGAAAAATATTTATTAAGTATTAGGAAAGCAGGCTCATCTTGTGGAGCAATAATTGAGATAAGAGCTAAAGGAATTCCTGTGGGATTAGGAGCTCCAATTTACTCAAAACTTGATATGGATCTAGCTGCAGCAATGATGAGTATAAATGCTGTAAAAGGAGTAAACATTGGTTCAGGAATGAATTCTGCTCAACTAACTGGTGAACAAAATTCTGATGAAATTTTTCAAAAAGGAAAAAAAACTAATTTTAAATCAAATAATGCAGGTGGTATTCTTGGTGGGATATCTACTGGACAGGATATAACTGTATCATTTGCTGTAAAACCAACTTCTTCAATTCTTACTTCAAGAAAAACTATTGATAAATTTGGAAAAAACACATCTATATCAGTCAAAGGAAGACATGATCCATGCGTTGGTATTAGAGCTGTTCCTATAGGTGAAGCAATGATGCACTGCGTAATTTTGGACCATTATTTAATGCACAATGCCCAATGCAATAGTTAGTTAGTTTTCTTTATTATTATTTTTGAATTTAAAGTATCTAATATTTTTGTTTCAATGTTTTTAGAATCTAAACCAGCATATTTATACATTAAATCTGGTTTATCATGTTCGATAAATCTATCAGGCAAAATCATAGATCTATACTTTAATTTGTTATCCAACAAATTTTTATCATTTAAAAAATGACCAACATGTGAACCAAATCCTCCTATTGAACCCTCTTCTATTGTGATAATTGCTTCATGATCAGTTGCAAGTTGCCATATAAGACTCTCGTCTATTGGTTTTGCAAATCTAGCATCGACGATTGTTATATTAATTCCCTTTTTTTTTAAAGATTCAAATGCAATCAAACATTCATTCAACCTTGCTCCAAAACTTATTAAAGCAATTTTTTTACCTTCTTTAATTATTCTTCCTTTTCCTAATTCTATTTTTTCATTAATTTCTGGTAATTCTACTCCTACTCCATTTCCTCTTGGATACCTAAATGCCGAAGGTTTATCGTTAATATCAACTGAAGTGTTTATCATTTTTACTAATTCTGATTCATCGCTTGCAGCCATTACTACAAAATTAGGTAAAGTAGATAGATATGTTATATCAAATGAACCAGCATGTGTAGGTCCATCTGCACCAACTAATCCAGCTCGATCTATTGCAAATCTAACAGGTAAACTTTGAATTGCAACATCATGCACAACTTGGTCGTATGCTCTTTGTAAAAATGTAGAATAAATTGCAGCATATGGCTTATAACCTTCTGTTGCTAAGCCTGCTGCAAAAGTAACCGCATGCTGCTCAGCAATTCCAACATCAAACATTCTTAGTGGAAATTTTTCGCCAAAAATATCCATTCCAGTTCCTGAAGGCATTGCTGCAGTAACTCCAATAATTTTACTATCTTTTTCTGCATGTTTTACAAGTGTATTGGCAAAAACTTTTGTGTAGGAAGGAATATTAGATTTAGATTTTTCTTGAACTCCAGTGTTTACATTAAATTTTGTAACTCCGTGATATTTATCTAATGATTTTTCTGCAAATTTGTAGCCTTTCCCTTTTTCTGTTTTTATATGGATCATAATTGGACCATCGTAATTTATTTCTTTAGCATTTTTTAAAACTGAAACTAAATCATTCATGTCATGACCATCGATGGGGCCCATGTAATAAAAACCCAATGAACTAAATAAAGTTCCACCAGTAACTACAGATCTTAAAAAATCTTCAGCTTTACCGGCTTTCTTGCTAAATCTTTTTGAAAAAGCAGAAATTATTAATTTTATAGTTTCTCTAAAACTAAAATAGAGTTTGCCTGATAAAATTTTTGCTAAATATGTTCTCATTGCTCCAACTGGTTTTGCAATCGACATATCGTTATCATTTAAAATTACAATAATTTTTGTTTTGATGGCGCCAGCATTATTCATTGCCTCATATGCCATACCTGCGCTGATTGCTCCATCTCCTATAACCGCAATTACATTGTCAGATTTATTTGACAATTTGTTTGCAACTGCAATTCCTAAGGCAGATGATATTGAGGTTGAACTATGTGCGGCACCAAAAGGATCGTATTCGCTCTCAGATCTTTTTGTAAAACCTGATAGGCCACCTCCTTTTCTTAAAGTCCTAATTCTATCTTTTCTTCCTGTTAATATTTTATGAGGATAAGTTTGGTGTCCTACATCCCATATCAATTTATCATTAGGAGTATTAAATACGTAATGCAAAGCTACTGTTAGTTCTGCAACTCCAAGGCCAGCTCCTAAATGGCCTCCTGTTTCTGAAACTGCTTCTATCATTTCTTGTCTAACTTCATTTGCTAATATTTTTAAATCAGATTGTGAAATACTTTTAATATCAGATGGAAAATTAATATTATCTAGAAATTTATATTTTTTTTTCATTTAGTTCTATTTGCAATATAATTAATTGTGTTTTTTAAATCATTTGATTTATTTCTAAATTTTCTAATTTTTTTAAATATATTTAATTTTAATTTATTTTTATATTTAATAGTTTTTTTGTAACCTAGCAAACTAATTAATGTTGCTTTTCCTTTTTTTGAATCTTTTTTTGTTTTTTTTCCTACTTTTTTTGTCTTGCCGCTATAATCAATTAAATCGTCTGCAATTTGAAATAATAAACCAATATCAGATCCAATTTTATCAAATTCTTTAAAATATTTTTTTTTTTTGCTTATAATAACTGGTGCTATGCAACAAAAACTAAAAAGTCTACCAGTTTTTTTTGTTTGCATTTCAATAATTTTCTTTAAAGGAATTTTTTTATGTTCAAAACTTAAATCAGAATATTGTCCGCCGGCTATCCCTGAATGACCAGAGCATTTTGATATTAAATTTATTAATTTTATTTTTATTTTACTATCTAGATTTAAATTTGAGTTACTTAAGATTTCATATGCAATTATAAGTAATGAGTTTCCCGCCAGTATTGCGGTGGACTCTCCAAATTTTTTATGAGTTGATAATTTTCCTCTTCTTAAAGAATCATTATCCATGCAAGGAAGATCATCATGAATTAATGAATATGCATGTATACATTCAACGGCCGCCCCTATTTGAATAAGATTTTGGTATCTTAATTTGAAAATTTTTCCTATATCAACAATTAATTTTGATCTAATTTTTTTACCACCTGGAAGTAAACCATATTTCATAGGTTTAATTAGGTCTGTATGTTTTTGTTTAAGTAGAAATCGTATTAAAAAAAGATTTACATCTTTTGCAATTTTATTTAATTTTTTTTTCATTTTTTTTTCAATATTTCATTTATTTTTAATTTTGTTATGTGAGATATTTCTTTTGATGTAGTTTGAAATTTTTTTTCAATCAAATTATTTAATTTTATTAATTTTTGATATTCATCGATTGAATTTTCAAGATCTTTCTCACTCTCAAGATTTTTAATAATATTATTTGCTAATTCTGTAAGTTCATTTAAGGATTTGTTTTTAATATCATCTGGAAAATTTTTATCTTTCATATAATAGTTGGTATTATTACATGAAAAACAATCTTTCAAATATTAAAAAATCTAAATATTATTTAGATAAAAATGAATGTATAGGGATGCCAACAGAAACTGTATATGGATTGGCAGCAAATGCCTATTCTTCTAAAGCAACATCTAAGATTTTTAAATTAAAAAAAAGACCAAAAAAAAATCCTCTTATAGTTCATTATTATAATTTAGAGATGCTAAAAAGAGACTGTATAATTAATTCTAACTTTCTTAAATTATTTAAAAATTTTTGTCCTGGACCGATTACATTTGTTTTAAAATTAAAAAAAAACAGTAGAATTTCTACAAACGTTACAAATAATAAAAAAACTTTAGCAGTAAGATTTCCAAATCATTCGATAACAAGAAAACTTTTAAAAAAACTAGAATATCCACTTGCTGCTCCAAGCGCTAACATTTCAACTGGAATTAGTCCTGTTACAAAAGAAGATGTTATAGATGAATTTGGTAAAAAAATTAAATTTGTACTTAACGGAGGTAATTCAAAAGTTGGTTTAGAGTCAACAATAATTAATTTGGTAAACAAAATTGAAATTCTTAGATTGGGAGGAATTGAAATAAGTCAAATAAATAAAGTCCTCAAAACTAGCCTTAAATTCAGAAAAAAAAATAAAAAAATGATTGTTCCTGGACAAGGAAAAATTCACTATTCGCCTGGTGTTCCAATTAGATTAAATGTAAAAAAACCAAAATTAAGTGAAGCATTTATTTTAATTAAAAAAAGAAAAATATTTAGTAAAAATTTTTACTATTTAAGTAAAAAAGGAAACCTTAAAGAAGCAGCAAAAAAATTATATAAAACATTAAGAATAATAAAAAAAAAAAAATTTAAAAGTATTTCAGTAGAAAAAATTCCAAATACAGGGTTTGGTGAGGCAATTAATGACCGGTTAATAAGAGCATCTAAATTTTAATGAAAAACTTAGTAGAAGTAAAAAATTTAAAAAAAAAATATGGCTCAAAAGAAGCTGTAAAAAATATATCATTTGAAATAAAAGAAAATGAAATACTTGGACTACTTGGTCCTAATGGATGTGGAAAAACAACAACCATAGGAATGATGCTCGGGTTACTGAAACCTTCAAATGGTGAAATATTAATAAATGGAAAGAAAATTGAGAATAATAGAATAGAAATTCTTCAAAAAATAAATTTCATTTCTCCTTATATTGAATTGCCTAAAAAACTAACTGTAAAGCAAAATTTAATTGTTTACTGCAAATTGTACAATGTTTCGGATATAAAAAATAGAATAGAATACCTTGTAGAAAAATTAAGATTAAATGACTTATTAAATAGAATAACTGGAGAACTTTCATCAGGACAAAAAAATAGAGTAAGTTTAGCTAAAGCTTTGATAAATAATCCAACTGTTTTATTTCTCGATGAACCAACTGCTTCGCTTGATCCTGAAATTGGCGATTTTGTTAGAGGTTTTTTAGAAAATTATAAAAAAGAAAAAAAAATATCAATTCTTCTCGCGTCACACAATATGAATGAAGTAACTAGATTATGCAAAAATGTTCTTATGATGAAAGATGGCATAATAATTGATAAAGGTTATCCTAAAGAATTAATTACAAAACACGGTAGAAAAAACTTAGAAGAAGTTTTTTTAAAACTTTCAAGGAGTGAAGATGAACCTAAATAGAATTTTTGGTCTTTTTTTAAGGCATTTTTATTTAATTACTAGATCTTTTCCTAGAATTTTAGATCTAATTTATTGGCCATCGATACAAATAACTTTATGGGGTTTTATATCTAATTTTTTTGCATCACATAGTGCATATTACAATAATGCTGTTGGTGTAATTTTAACATGTGCAATTCTTTATGATTTTCTTTTTAGAACAAGTATTGGTTTTAATATGTTATTTTTAGAGGAAATCTGGAGCAGAAACTTTACAAATTTATTTATTGCACCGATTAAAATCAGCGAAATAATTATTTCTTTGATTTTTACAGCTTTAATCAGGGCTTTAATTGGACTTATTCCAGCAATTTTACTTACTTCTCCACTTTTTGGAATATCAATATTAGATCTTGGCTTTTATTTATTTTTTCTTTTTTTAAGTTTATATATATTTGGAATTACACTTGGAATATTAGTGTCGGCCGGACTGCTAAGATTTGGTCCTTCATTTGAAAATATAGCTTGGTCAACAATGTTTCTTTTGGCTCCCTTTGGATGCATTTATTATCCAGTTGAAATTTTGCCTGAAATTTTTCAAAAAATTGCATATTGTCTACCTCTTGTATATATTTTTGAAGAAGCCAGAAATATTTTGATTAACCAAACAGTTAACTATCAGAATATAATTAATGCTTTTTATTTTAATGCAGTTTATTTAATAATAGCAATATCTTTATTTTACTATTCTTTTGGACAAGCAAGAAAAAGGGGTACTTTAATAAATATAGGAGAATGAAAATTTCATATTGGCGCGCTCGCAAGGAGTCGAACCCTGAACCTCCAGAGCCGAAATCTGGCGCTCTATCCAGTTGAGCTACGAGCGCATATAGTATTATTATTATAATTTATGAAAAATATCATTAATTTAATTGTTGCAGACAACGAACATAATCAAAGAGTTGATCAATTTTTAACAAAAAAAGAAAAAAATCTAAGCAGAACAAGAATTAAAAATTTAATCATAAATAAAAACTTAAAAATTAATAGAATAATTGTTAAAAATCCTGCTAAAAAAATTTCTCCTGGAGATAATATAAATCTTAAAATCCCTAAGCCAAAAAAAGCTTCTCTTAAACCATATAATTATAAATTAGATATAGTGTATGAAGATAACGATTTAATTGTCATAAACAAAGCGGCTGGTATAGCAATCCATCCAGGCGCAGGAAACTATGACAATACATTAGTTAATGCATTGATAAATTATGATAGTAAAAATTTATCAAATATAGGTGATGAATTAAGGCCAGGAATAGTTCATAGAATAGATAAAGATACTTCTGGTCTAGTTGTAATAGCTAAAAATAATTTTATACATGAAGCATTGTCAAAACAATTTAATGAACATTCAATAAACAGAACTTATCAAGCATTAGTTTGGGGGAAGTTAAGACCTAGAAATGGAAAAATTGAAACATTGATAACGAGAAGTTCTAAAAATAGACAGCTTATGGAGATAGGAATAACAAAAGGTAAAAAAGCTATTACAAATTATAAAACTCTTGAAACTTTTGAAAATCCTAAATGTCCATTATTTAGTTTTGTAGAGTGCAAACTAGAAACAGGCAGAACCCATCAAATAAGAGTTCATATGAGTTATAAAGGAAATAATATTTTAGGAGATAGAAAATATAAAAAAAAATTTAAAAAATTTAAAAATATAGATAAAGAATTAGAAAAATTAATTTTAAATCTAGATAGACAATTTTTACATGCAAAAACTTTGGGATTTAGACATCCAAAAAGTGGAAAAGAACTTGAATTTTCATCAAATTTACCTATTGATCTAAATTTAATTTTAAAAAAGCTTAAAAACACTAATAAATAAAAGGATTGTAATATTTTTTTTCTTTATTAAATAAAGTAGCAGTATGAGCAAAACTATTAATTATAACCTGCCTATTCTTTCTAATGAAGGTGGGCTGTCTGCATATCTTGAACAAATCAAAAAATTCCCAATGCTTGCAGCAGAGGAAGAATATATGCTTGCAAAAAATTGGAGGTCAACTGGAAATCTAAAGTCTGCAGAAAAACTTGTCACTAGTCATTTAAGATTAGTAGCAAAAATTGCAATGGGTTATAGAGGATATGGATTACCCGTAAGTGAAATGATTTCTGAGGGCAACATAGGATTGATGCAAGCAGTAAAAAAATTCGAACCAGAAAAAGGTTTTAGACTAGCAACTTATGCCATGTGGTGGATAAAAGCTTCAATACAAGAGTATATATTAAGATCTTGGAGTTTGGTAAAAATAGGAACAACAACAGCACAAAAAAAATTATTTTTTAATTTAAAAAAAATAAAAAATCAAATTTCTCCAAAAACTGAAGGTGATCTAAAAGATGAACATGTAAAAGAAATAGCATCTAGACTTGATGTTAGTGAAAACGAAGTGGTATCAATGAATAGACGATTATCTGGAAAAGAACAGTCATTAAATGCTCCAATTGGCGAAGATGGTGATGAATGGCAAGATTGGATTGTAGATAAAGATATGGATCAAGAAGTAAAATTTGCTCAGCAGGAAGAAATGAAACATAGAAAAGATTTATTACAGGAATCAATAAAAATTTTAAATGAAAGAGAAAAAGAAATTTTATATTCTAGAAGATTAACTGATGATCCTTCAACTTTAGAGGAATTAAGTAAAAAATATAAAATTAGCAGAGAAAGAATTAGGCAAATTGAGAACAAGGCATTTGAAAAACTTCAAAAACACATGATAAATTCTGCAAAATCCAAAAATCTTCTAACAGCAAACTAAGATTTAAAAGGATCTTCAATTAAAATTGTATCATTTCTTTCTGGACTTGTTGATATGCTTGAAACTTTAGTTTCTAAAAATTTCTCTAATTCTTTAATATATAATTTTGCATTATCTGGAAGATCATCAAATTTTTTTATACCTTTAGTAGAAGATTTCCATCCTTTGAAGCTCTTGTAAACTGGCTTAACATTTAATTGTTCATTAGTTGAGGATGGTAAATAGCCAATTTTTTTTCCATTAATTTCATAAGCTATGCACATCTTAATTTCTTCAAGCCCATCTAAAACATCTAGTTTAGTTAGTGCAATACCATTAATTCCTGAAATCTTAATTGTTTGTCTTACTAAAACGCCATCGAACCAACCGCATCTTCTTTTACGACTTGTAACTGTTCCAAATTCTTTTCCTTTTGTTCCAAGTTCTTCTCCTATTTTATCATTTAATTCGGTTGGAAAGGGTCCATGACCAACTCTTGTTGTATATGCTTTTGTTATTCCTAAAACATAATTAATTGAATTTGGACCACACCCACTTCCAGTAGCTGCTGCCGAAGCTACTGTATTTGAAGATGTAACATAAGGATATGTTCCATGATCAACATCAAGTAAAATTCCTTGTGCGCCCTCAAAAAGTATTTTTTTTCCACTTGATTTAAATTCATCAATTTTTTTCCACACGGGATTTGAATACTCAAGTATTTTTGGAGCTATTTTAAGTAAATCCCTCTTAAGTTGATTTTTTTCGCAAATTTCTTTTTTAAGACCTCTCCTAATTGCGTTGTGATGCTTTAAAGCTTCCTCTAATCTATGATCTAAATCTTTTTCTGAAGCCAAATCCATAACTCTTATAGATCTTCTTCCTACTTTATCCTCATATGCAGGTCCTATTCCTCGTCTAGTAGTTCCAATTTTTGTTTTTCCAGCAGAATCTTCTCTTATTTCATCCAATTCTTTATGAAACGGAAGAATTAAATTTGCAGACTCTGAAATAATTAAATTTTTTGCTGTTATTGTAACACCTTTTAATTTAATTTCCTCAATCTCATCCATCAAAGCCCATGGGTCAATTACTACACCATTTCCAATTATTGATATTTTATTTTGTCTAACTATTCCAGATGGTAAAAGTCTCAACTTGTATGTAGTGCCATCTATAACTAAAGTGTGTCCAGCATTATGCCCACCTTGAAATCTTATTACAACATCAGCTTCGCTTGAAAGCCAATCGACAATTTTACCTTTTCCTTCATCTCCCCATTGAGACCCTATAACGACAACATTTTTCATTTAAATTTTTTACTTATATTTATTGTGTTTAAATGGTTTATTGGACCGCAGCCTTTTCCAAATTTTGGCCCTGTACCAATTGCATGATTAACATATTTAATTGCCATCTCACAAGATTTCTTTAATGTTTTTCCACATGAATAAAATGTTGCAATAGCACTCGACAAAGTACATCCTGTACCATGAGTATTTTTTGTGTGAATTTTTTTATTCTTAAAAATTATAATTTCATTTTTAGTCAATAAAACATCTTGCATTATTTTTTTGTCTAAATGCCCTCCTTTTACTAAAACATTTTTCGCTCCTAATTTAAGCAAAATTTTCGATGCATAAACCATATCGTGAACTGATTTAATTTTTGTTTTTGTTAAAATTTCAGCTTCAGGAATATTTGGTGTAATAAGACTCACATTTTTAATTAATTTTGATTTTAGAACTTTAATCGAATTATTATTTATAAGTTTTGCTCCTCCTTTTGCAACCATTACTGGATCTAAAATTATTTTTTTTACTTTTATTTTATTTAAAGATTTTAAAACTGAATTTATTACTTTATTTGAGTGTAGCATGCCAATTTTAATAGCATCAGGTTTTATATCTTTAGCAGTAAATTCTATTTGCTTCGATATTTCTTTATGTGAAATCGGTGTTATAGAGATAACCCCAGTTGTATTTTGTGATGTAACCGCAGTAATTGCTGTCATTGCATAAGATCCTAATGCTGTAACTGTTTTTATGTCTGCCTGTATTCCTGCGCCTCCACTAGAATCAGAGCCTGCAATTATTAATACTGTGGATTTAGGTTTCAATTTATAAAATAGCCCTTTTAATTATATTTACACATTGAGATAATATTTTTTTGTTATCAGATTCTGCCATAATTCTTATTTTGGATTCAGTGCCAGATTTTCTAACTAATATCCTTCCTTTATCTTTAATTAGTTTTGAAGCAAATTTTATTGCTTTTTTACATTTTATTGAATCAACAATTGACTTATCTTTGACTGTAATATTTTCTAAAATTTGTGGTGTAGATTTAAATAAATTAAATAACTCACTGGCTTTTTTTCCTTTTCTCATTGAGAATAATACTTCTAAAGCAACTAACAAACCATCTCCTGTAGTTGCAAATTTACCTAGAATTATATGTCCCGACTGTTCTCCTCCTAAATTAAATTTATTTCTTTTCATCTGTTCTTTAACATGTTTGTCACCAACATTTGCTCTTATAAATCTAATTTTTTTTTCTCTAAAATAATTTTGTAATCCATAGTTAGACATTAGGGTGCCTATAACACCTCCCTTAAGAATTTTTTTTCTTTTCCATCTGTTAGCAAGCATTGCAATAATATTATCTCCATTAATTATATTGGCTTTTTCATCACACAAAATAATTCTATCTGCGTCCCCATCTAAAGATATTCCTATATTTACTTTATGTTTTTTAACTAAAGATTTGATTTTGTTAGGAAATGTAGATCCACACTTATAATTAATATTAAATCCATTTGGAGATGTGCCAGCAGTATACACTTTGGCTCCTAAAGATTTTAAAAGTTTTGGTCCAGATTTATAGCCAGCTCCATTAGCACAATCTATAGCTATTCTTATTCCTTTTAAATTAAAATTTTTGGGGAAATTACTTTTTAAAATTTGTATATATTTTTCGTTAGCATCTTCTAATCTTTTTACTCGGCCAAGAGTTTTGGGTTTAGATAAATTTTTAATAATTTTTGAATCAATTAATTTTTCAATTTTTTTTTCAATTTTATCAGATAGCTTAAGTCCATCGGGACCAAATAATTTTAAACCATTATCATAATAAGGATTATGAGAGGCTGTAATCATAATACCTAAATTTGCTTTCATTTTTTTTGTCAACATCGCAAGACCATTTGTTGGCAGAGGTCCTAAAGTATAAACATGCATACCTGCTGATGTTAGCCCAGAAACTAATGCTGGTTCCAAAGAATAACCGGATAGCCTTGTATCCTTTGCAATTATTGCTGTTTGTTTTTTTTTTTTTAAATTTTTAAAATATGTACCTGTAGCTAAACCAAATTTAAAAAACATTTCTCCATTAATTTTTTGTTCATTAACTTTTCCTCTAATTCCATCTGTGCCAAAATATTTTTTATACATTATTTAATGATTTATAGATTGAAAAACTTTAATGCTTTGATTAACTTCATTAATATCGTGAACTCTTAATATTTGAACTCCTTGCATCATCGCATGCAAAGCTGAA
>CACCZY010000006.1 GCA_902550635.1 uncultured Pelagibacteraceae bacterium | reverse complement strand
TACAAAACTGAGGATAAATCATTTAGTTTAGGTACTAGATATGAGCAATATGAAGATGTTTTTTTTAAACCAATTTTTAGTATTTCCCATGAAAATTTATTAACAAATGACACAGCTTCTGATGCATTAAAAAAGCAAGAAGGTGAATATTTTGATGCAAACTTATTTTATGAATTTGATTATGATAAAAGGAATCAGAGATTTCAGACCACATCTGGTTATAGAAGTAAATTTTTGCAACAAATACCATTAGTCTCTGACAATGCTTCAATTTTAAATGGCTATGAATTTACTAATTATCTTGAAATAGTAGAGGATACAGTTTCATCATTTAGCTTATATGGAAGAGCTATAAATTCAATTGGTAATGATGATGTTAGAGTTTCAAAAAGAGTTTTTTTACCATCAAAAAAATTAAGAGGATTTGAATCAGGTAGAGTAGGACCTGTTGATGATGGCGATCATGTAGGTGGAAATTATGCAGCAGCAGTAAATTTTAACAGTGAAGTTCCTTATTTTTTTAATACTTTGCAAAATGTAGATATTAAATGGTTTCTTGATGCCGCAAATGTTTGGGGAGTTGATTATAGTGGAACGATAGCACAATCTAGTAAAATAAGATCATCGACGGGTATAGCTGTTGATTGGTTTACACCAATTGGACCGTTAACATTTTCATTATCAGAAGTTATAAGTAAAGATAGTACTGATAAAACTGAATCTTTTAGATTTAATATCGGAACAACATTTTAATGAAAAGATTTATTTTACTAATATTTATAATTTTTTTATCCTATTCATCTTATAGTTTAGCAAGCAACATAATAGCCTATATTGATATGGAACAAATTTTAAACAATTCAAATGTAGGAAAGAAAGCTGTAGCTGACTTAGAAAATAATCATAAAAAAAAAATACAAAATTTTAAAAAAGTTGAGGAAAATTTAAAAAAAAAGGAAAGAGATATAATTTCTCAAAAAAATATTCTTTCAAATGAAGAATATGAAAAAAAAATTAATAATTTAAGAATTGAAGTCAGAAATTATAGAAACGATAGAAAAAAGTCCCTTGATACTCTGACAGAAAAAAGAATTGAAATATCTCAAAAATTTTTAAAAAAAATTAATCCACTTATTGCAGAATATGCTAAAGAAAAATCTATTTCATTAATTATCCAAAAAAAAAATATTGTGATGGGCAAAACAGAACTTGATATTACTAGTGAAATAATGGATTTAATTGATAAGAAAATAAAAAAAATTGACTAAATATTTCATGAAAAATCCTTTTTTTAAAAATAAAGGGCCATTTAAGATTGATAAATTACTTAGTCTATCAAAGATAAAAAATTCAGATAATTTTAAATCAGATTTAATTAAAAATGTAAGTGATTTGACCAATGCTACTAATAATGAAATTACTTTTTTTCATTCTAGTAAATACGAAAATTTAGCAAAAAAAACAAAAGCATCATATTGTGTTACTACAAATAAATTAAAAAGATATTTGCCAAAAACTTGTAAAATAATAATTACTAATAATGTAATTTTATCAATGGCAAAACTAACAAAAGTTTTTTATCCTGATTCTGTTAGCGATTATCCAGATGCTAATTTAAAAAAAATTGAAAAAACTAAACTTAAAAATAAAATTAAATATGGACACAATGTGTTAATTGGAAAAAATGTTACAATCGGAAAAAATTCAATATTAGGAAATAATGTTGTTATTGAAAGCAATGTTGTTATTGGAAAAAAATGTATTATTTCATCTAATGTAATAATTAAAAATTCTATTATTGGTGATGATGTTCACATATTAGATTCATGCGTTTTAGGGAAAAAAGGTTTTGGTTTTTACCCATCAAGTATATCTAATATTAGATACCCTCATATTGGATCTCTTATAATTGAAAATGGTTGTGAGATTGGTTCTGGAAGCACTATTGATAGAGGATCTATGTCACACACTATAATAGGCCAAAATACATTTTTAGATAACCAAGTTCATATAGCTCATAATGTGAAAATTGGAAAAAATTGCATAATTGCTGGGCAAGTAGGTTTTGCTGGAAGTTCTACTATAGGAAATAATGTAATGATTGGTGGACAAGCAGGTATCTCTGGACATTTGAAAATAGGTAATAACGTACATATAGGTGGTGGCAGTGGAGTAATTAATGATATACCTGACAATACTAAAGTTATGGGATATCCTGCTAAAGATTTACGAAGTTTTTTAAAAGAAATAAAATAATGTCAAACAGTTTAAGTAAAAAAGAAATTGAAGATTTGCTTCCACATAGAGATCCAATGCTTCTTATAGATGAACTGATAAATATAAAAAAATTAACGTCTGCTACTGGAATAGTTAATGTAAAAAAAGACAGTTTTTTCGTTAAAGGTCATTTTCCGGGAGAACCAGTTATGCCCGGTGTATTAATAGTGGAAGCATTTGGACAAGCCGCAGCAGCATTGACAGCTCATGGTATTGATAAATCTGTATACCAAAATAAATTAGTTTTTTTAATGAGTGTTGAAAAAGCAAGATTTAGAAGTCCTGTGTTACCTGATTGTAGGTTAGAACTTAATATTGAAGCAATAAGATCTCATGGGAGAGTATGGAAATATAAAGGTGAAGCCTTTGTTAATGGTAAAAGGATGGCAGATGCCCAATGGTCAGCCACAATAGTTGATAGGAAATAATCAGCAATATTTCTTGATAAGACAATAAAATTCATTTTGATATTAAAATTGAATAAGTGATTGCTAATAATTTAAATATAGATAAAAAAGCTAAAATTTCTGCATCAGCTAAAATAGGACCATATACAGTTATTGGACCAGATGTAGAAATTGGTGAAAATGTAGAAATTTATTCACATGTTCATATTGCAGGAAACACCAAAATAGGAGATGGTACAGTTATATTTCCATTTGCAAGTATAGGAACTATTCCTCAAGATTTAAAATTTAAAGGTGAAAATTCAAAATTAGAAATTGGAAAAAATAATAAAATAAGAGAGTATGTAACTATTAATCCAGGAACTGAAGGTGGTGGTGGATTAACTAAAATCGGAGACAATTGTTTGTTTATGATTTCTTCACATATTGCTCACGATTGTTGTGTTGGTAGTAATGTAATTATTGCAAATAATGTTCCATTAGGTGGACATGTAACAATAGAAGATAATGTTGTTATAGGTGGAAACTCAGCTGTCCAACAATTTACAAGAATAGGAAAAATGGCAATGATTGGTGGAATGACAGGTGTACTGCACGATGTAATTCCTTATGGTTTATCGACTGGCAATAGAAATTCATTGAACGGACTTAATTTAATTGGGTTAAGAAGAGCCAAGTTCGATAACAAAGATATTTTGGGTTTAAGTGAAGCATACAAGGAAATTTTTGCAACAAAAAACCTTACAGAAAACATAAACAAATTAAATGGAGAATTCAAAAAAAATCCTTTAGTTAAAAATGTAATCGAATTTATAACAAAGGATAAAAAAAGGTCTATTTGTACACCATTTTCGTAAAATGATAGGATTAATATTTGGCGACACAAGTTTTCCAATCGAAATTCTAAAAAATGTTAGAAAAAAAAGACTTAATTATTTAATAATAGACCTATCTAAATCAAAAAAATTTAAAAAAGATAGAAATTCACATTCCATTTCGATTGGACAATTTGGTAGAATTATCAAAATTTTAAAAGATAATAATTGTAAAAAAGTTCTATTTGCAGGAAAAGTTACAAGACCAAATTTTTCAAAAATTAAATTAGACTTTAAAGGCATATATTACATGCCTAGAATAATTAAATCTTCTAAACTTGGTGATGCTGCTATTTTGAAAGAAATAATAAAAATATTAAAACAACAAACAATCAAAACAATTAGCTCAATATCCTTTAATCCTGAATTATCACTTAAAAGAGGAAATTATTCTAAAATAAAACCAAATAAAGAAGATAAAAAAGATATTATGAAAGCTATAACAACATTAAATAAACTAAGTAAGTATAATTATAGTCAAGGAACCATTGTTAGAAATAAAAAAGTTATTGCGATAGAAGGCAAGGGTGGAACAGAAAAAATGCTCAGAAAATGTAAGAGCAAAAAATATAAAAATAGTGGAGTTTTAGTAAAATTACCAAAAAAAGGACAAGACCTTAGAGTTGATTTACCTACAGTAGGATTAAAAACGTTAAAACAATGTAAAACCGCTGGATTGAATGGAATAGTTTTAAAAAATAAACAAAATATATTTCTTGATAAAAATAAATGCATTAAATTTACTAACAAAAATAAGATGTTTGTTACAGTAATATGAAAAAAATATTTATATTAACCGGAGAGCCTTCCGGAGATAAATTAGCCTCTAAAGTAGTTTCTAAACTTAAGCAAAGTAATACCGATATTGAATATTTGTCTGTAGGTGGGGCACATTTAAATTCATTAGGTATAAAATCAATTTATGATATTAAAGAAATCACTTATATAGGTTTTACTAGTGTTTTATTAAATATATTTAAAATAAAAAAAAAGATTGATGAAACGGTAAATAAAATAATTGAATTTAAACCTGATATTTTATTTAGTGTAGATAGTCCTGATTTTACATTAAGAGTTTCTGAAAAAGTTAAGAAAATCAATCCAAATATAAAAACAATTCATTTTGTTGCACCTCAAGTATGGGTTTGGCGCGAAGGTAGAGTTAAAAAATTTAAATCTTTTCTTGACCATGTTTTACTATTATTTCCATTTGAAAAAAAATATTTTCAAAAAGAAAATATTCAATCAACATTCACAGGACATCCTTTATTAGAAACTGAAGAAAAATCTAAAATTGATATAAGTCAAATAATCAAAAATCATAAAAAAATTATTTCAATTTTTCCTGGCAGCAGACAGTCTGAAATTGATATTCATTTACCAATTTTAATTGACTTTATAAGAATGATGAACAAAAAATATAATGATATATTTTATGTTTTTCATTCTACCACTGAATTTAACAAGCCAATACAAGATAAATTAATTAAAGAAGATCTTAAAAATTGTGGTTCAATATTAGATGAAAAAATTAAATCTGAAATTTTAAAATCATCTATATTTGCTGTAGCTAAATCAGGTACTGTTTCTTTAGAAATTTGTAATGCAAAAATTCCTTCTATTATTATTTATAAAATGAATTTTATAAATTTTTTTATTGTTAAGATGTTAGTAAAAGTAAAATATGCAAATATTATTAATATAGCGGCTGATGATGAAATAATACCTGAATTAATTCAATCAAATTGTAATTCTAAAAATATATTTAATAAAGTAACAACCTTTTTAGATGATAATAAATTAATGTTAAATCAAGTTGATAAATATCAAAAAATTGTAAAAGATTTTAAAACAAATAAGTCTTCAGAAATTGCAGCTTCTGTTTTAGCTAGCAGCCTTTAACCTTTCAATTACTTCGTTTTTATCTAGTGATATTATTATGTCATATATCCCTGGGCCAAATTTTGATCCTACTAAAGCTAATCTTAAAGGCTGACCAACTCCTTTGAAGTTTGTTTTATTATTTTTTATTAAATTGTTTATGATTTTCTCCAAATTTTCTTTATTTATATTGTTTAAATTCACAAATTCTTTTAAAAAATTTTTCAAGATTGTTTTTGCTAAATTATCTAAAAGTTTTTGATCTTCTGAAGATATTTTTATTTTATCTTTTATAATATATTGTGCGTTATTATATATATCTTCAAGTGTCTTAGCTTTATTCTTTAAAAAACTTAGGGATTTTTTAATATTTTTTGATTTACTATCAATTTTATCTTTATAATTTTCACAGTATTTTGTTAAATGATCAAATAGATCATTTTCATTCATATGTTTAATATAATGTTCATTCATTGATAAGATTCTATTTATATCTAATTTTGAAGGTGATTTGCCTATACCTTCTAAACTAAAGAGCTGTATGCTCTCTTCTAAAGTAAAAATTTCTTTATCTTTATATGACCAGCCTAATCTTAAAAGGTAATTTCTTAATGCTTCCGGCATTACACCAATCTTTGAATAATCATCTAATGTTGAAGCTCTATCTCTTTTTGATAGTTTTTTTCCTTCTGTAGTATGAATTAAAGGTATATGAGCGAAAGAAGGTAGTTCCCATTTCATAGCCAAATAAATCTGCATTTGTTTAAATGTATTAATTTTATGGTCATCACCTCTAATTATATGAGTAATATTCATTTGATGGTCGTCAACTGAAGCAGATAAATTATAAGTTGGCGATCCATCGTTTCTTAATATGATAAAATCTTCAATAGTATTATTTTCTATTTCAATATCACCTTGAACTAAATCTTTTAATATAGTTGATCCATCGATTTTACTTTTAAATCTTATAGCTGGTTTGACATTTTTTGGAACATCAGCCTCACTATTATCTCTCCATTTTCTATTATATATGTAAGGAATTTTTTTTTGTTTTGCTCTTTTTTTTTGTTCTTCTATTTCTTCATTTGAACAATAACATTTGTAAGCATGACCATTTTTTAGTAATTCGTTAGCAACTTTAATGTGGTCATCTATTTTTTTTGATTGTATGTATTCTTTTCCATCGTTTTCAATACCTATCCACCTAAGAGATTGTATAATTTGATTTTTATATTCAACTTTTGATCTCTCTTTATCTGTATCTTCAATTCTTAAAAAAAAAGATCCTTTTTGATTTTTTGAATATAGCCAATTAAATAATGCTGTTCTTATACCACCTATATGTAAAGGTCCCGTCGGTGATGGAGCAAATCTTGTTGCTACTTTTGACATAAATAATGTTTAGACTATTTTTTTAGAAGTTTCTATATAAAGATACTAATACACCTTGTACTTTTACTCTGTCAGGACCAAAGATTTTAGTTTCGTAATTTCTATTTGCACTTTCAAGAGCAACAGTTTTACCTTTTCTTCTTATTCTTTTGAGCATTGCTTCATGATCATCAATTAAAGCAACTACTATTTTTCCATTATCTGCTGTTTCAGTTTTTTTAATTATAACTGTATCACCTTCATTAATACCAGCTTCTATCATTGAATCTCCTTGAACTTTAAGTCCAAAAAATTCCCCATTTTTCTCAATATTGCTTGGTAGAGGTATTCTTGAAACTTCATTTTGAATTGCTTCAACAGGCGTTCCAGCTGCTATTTTACCTAAAACTGGTATATCACCATCTTGATTTTTATTATCTTCGTCTAAACCACCTTTTATAACACTAGGCGAAAAGCTATTATAAATATCACTAGCTGATGCAGTTTCAGGTAATTTTATTACCTCGAGAGCTCTTGCTTTGTGTGCTAATCTTTTGATAAATCCTCTTTCTTCTAATGCACTGATTAATCTATGAATTCCAGATTTAGATTTTAAATTTAAAGAATGTTTCATCTCTTCATAAGAAGGAGAGACACCACTACTTCTAATTTTTTTATTAATAAAAATTAATAAGTTTTTTTGTTTTTTAGTTAGCATAGAACAAATATCGTACATTTATGTTCTACAAAAGTTCTCTTAAATTTCAACCATTAAAAAAGCCCATAAATTAAGTGTTTTTAAGCAAAACAATCAAATATAGGATTTGATTCAATGCTTTTTAACAACGATTCACCGATGAGAAATGTTTTTATATTAGTTTTATTTTTTATGTTCATTATATCTTTGTCATTTTTAATTCCACTTTCAGAAATTAAAGGTTCAGTATGATCTGCTAATATGTGGAATAAATCGTAAGTTGTATTTATATTAGTCTCGAGAGTTTTAAGATTTCTGTTGTTAATTCCAATCATTGCTTCTTTAAAATTTTTAGATCGCAGAGCCTCTTCTTTGTTGTGTACCTCCACTATAACACTCATATTGTTAATTATTGCTTCATTATAAATTTTCAATGCAAGATTATCATTAATTCCAGCTAATATTAACAAAATAGCATCAGCACCAAAACTTTTTGATAGTTTTACCTGAAAAGGATCGATAAAAAAATCTTTACACAATATTGGCAAATTTACTTCTTGTTTAATTTCAGAAATATCAGATAACTTTCCTAAAAAGAAGTTTTCCTCAGTTAATACAGAAAGACATGAAACATTATTATCATTATATATTTTTGCAATTTTTTTAGGTCGGTAATCTTCAATAATTATACCAGCTGAAGGACTTGCTCTTTTAATTTCTGCAATTAAAGAAAGTTTATCATTTTTAATATTCATTTTTATTTTTTCTTTAAAATTAAGATAATTATCAAATTTCGAAATTTTTTTATTTAATTCTTCAGTAGATATTTTTTTTTTTAAGATTTCTATTTGAACTTTTTTTAAATTAATTATTTCAAGTAATTTATTATCAGACATTTTGTATATTTTTAAGATGAACTAAAGTTTTACCAGATAAAATAAATTCTTTTGAATGAATATAAGCTTTTTTAAAATCAGTAAATTTTTCAGAAACAATCAACCCTGCGGCTGCATTTAAGCATACTGCAGTAGAAAAATCATTGTCTTTTCCTGAAAAAATTTCAATAATTTTTTCCGCATTATAATCAGATTCTTTTCCTATTAAATTTTCAAAATTGGTAGCATTAATTTCAAGATCTTTTGGATTTATTTTTATTTTATCTATATTTCCATTTTTTAACTGACAAACGTTTGTTATATCATAAGGAGAAATTTCATCTAACCCGTCATTGCTATGTACAATCCAGGCAAATTTTATTTTTAAATTTTTTAATGCTTCTGCAAATATATTTAAAAGTTTTTCATCAAAAACTCCAACTACTTGCCTAGTAACTAGTGCAGGACTACTTAAGGGGCCAATCATATTAAAAATAGTTCTTTTGCCAATTTTTTTTCTAATTGGACCCACATATTTCATGGCACTATGAAAATTTGGCGCAAACATAAAACCAAAACCATTCTTATTAATACTGTTTTCAACACTAGACGGTTCTAAATTTATATTTATTTTTAATTTTTCCAATACATCTCCAGAACCACATTTAGAAGAAACAGCTTTATTACCATGTTTCGCAATTTTAATTCCTAGAGCAGATAACAACAAAGCTGAAGCAGTTGAAATATTTAAGGTATTTTTTCCATCTCCACCTGTACCACATGTATCTATAGCATCTATTATTTTTACTCTTTTTGATTTATTTCTTAGAACATATACACCACCGGCAATTTCACTTGCTTGCTCACCTTTAGCAGATAATAATGTTAAAAAGTCATACATTTGTTGATCATTAGCTTTACCTGCCATTATTATTTCAAATGCATTTACACTTTCAGCAAAAGTTAAATCTTCTTTATTTTTTAGCTTTTTAAGAATTTTTTCCATAGTTAAGTTTTCAAAAAATTTTTTATAATTTTAATTCCAACATTAGTTTTTATACTTTCAGGGTGAAACTGAACACCATGTACATTATATTTTTTATGCATTATACCCATTATTATACCATCAGATGTTTCAGCTGTAATATTAAGTTCTTTGGACAAACTTTTTTTATCAATAATTAAACTATGATATCTTGTAGCTTCGAATTTATTTTTTATATTTTTTAAAATACCTTTATTTGTATGATGGATTAGGCTTGTTTTTCCATGCATTAATTTATTTGTTTGTACAATTTTTGAACCAAAAACATGACCGATAATTTGGTGACCTAAACAAACACCTAAAATTGGAATTTTTTTATATAACTTTCTAACAATTTCAATACAGTTCCCAGATTGTAAGGGATTGCCAGGACCAGGCGATATAACAATTTTATTATATTTATTTTTAAGTATTTCTTTAGAGTTTATTTTGTCGTTTCTCAAAACATCCACTTCAACATTAAAAGATGAAATGTAATGATACAAATTAAATGTAAAACTATCGTAGTTATCAATTAATATTATCTTCATAATTATTCTAGTGCTTTTATAAGAGCTTTAGCTTTATTAACAGTTTCTTTAAACTCATTTAAAGGTTTACTATCAGCAACTATTCCAGCTCCAGCTTGAACATAAAATTTATTTTTTTTAGCAATAGCTGTTCTTAAAGCAATACAAGTGTCAAAATCACCATTTGCAGAAAAGTATCCTATACCTCCTGCATATACTTTTCTTTTTGATTTTTCTAATTCATCGATGATTTCCATAGCACGTATTTTTGGTGCTCCAGATACTGTGCCTGCTGGAAAACCTGACAATAAAGTTTCAAATTTAGTATATTTATTATTAAATTTTCCAGTAACATTTGAAACAATATGCATGACATGAGAATATTTTTCTATTTTAAATTTGTCAGTCACCTTAACAGAATTTATTTTTGAAACTTTTCCAGTATCATTTCTTCCTAAATCGAGAAGCATTAAATGTTCAGATAGTTCTTTTTTGTCATTTAACAGCTCTTTTTTATAATAATTATCTTGCTTTTTATTTTTACCTCTAGGCCTTGTACCTGCTATAGGTCTTATAGTTATTTGATTATTTCTTAATCTTACTAAAATTTCAGGACTTGCTCCTATTATTTGAAAGTCTTTAAAATTAAAAAAATACATAAATGGTGATGGATTTGTATGACGGAGTTTTTTATAAATCTCTAAAGGATGTTTATTTAATTTAGTCACAAATCTTTGTGATAAAACTACCTGAAAAATATCACCTTTTTTAATATATTTTTTAGCTTTTTTAACAATACTTATATATTTTTTTTTAGAAATATTTGATTTTACAATAATTTTTTTTTTAACAAAATTTTCTTGAAAAAAATTAAAATTATATTTTGATTTAAAAATTAAACTATTGATTTTATTTTTTATATTGAAATATTCAGATTTATAATTAATAATTTTTTGATCAGCAAAACAATTAACTATGTAAAATATTTTTTTTTTTAAATTATCATGGATAATTAAAGTTTTTGGTCTTAATATTCTTGCATCTGGTATTTTTAGATCATTTTTGCAGTTATCTGGAATATTTTCTATATATCTAATTATATCATACGAAAAATATCCAGACAAAAGTGAACTAATTGGTGGTAAAGTTTTAGGAACTTCAAATTTAAAATTATTTATTATATTTTCGATAATTTTTTTTGGACTTCCTTTCTTAAATTTTTTTTTTCCTTTTTTATTAATTACAAATGATTTATTTTTGTTAAATTCCCAAATTTTATCTGGGTCACTTCCAAATATTGTATATCTTCCCTTTATAATACCTTTCTCAACAGATTCAAAAATAAATGAATTTTTTTGGTTTAATAGATTATTAATCAAATTATTGATTTCATTTACACCTTTTGATTTTTTGGAATAAAAAAAAACAATATTTTTCTTTTTTTTGTGAAGACTTTGAAATTGCTTCAAATTATAATTTAACATTATTTAAAATAATTTTTTACTCTTTCTAAAGTTTTTTCATTAATTTTAATTTTATATTTTCTATTAAGATAATAATCGTAAGTAGTGTACATTTTATTTTTTAGTAAATTATTTGATTTATCAAAATATCTATTAAAATTATCTGATGTTTTTTCTAATACTTCATTTTTTTCACCTAAAATTTTTGAAATATAAATATTATTTTTATCATCAGCTATTAATGAAAATGAATTTAATGGCATTTGATAAATAAGTTTAACTGAATCTATATTAAATATAGTATTATCACTAATTGAATTTAGCATAATTTCTTTTTTTTTTGAGACTTCAGCTAATTGATTAAAATATTGATCGGTAAATTCATTTTTTTTTATTTTTTCAAAAATTTTCATATTAAATTTATTTTTTTCATCAATGTAAATTTTACCCTTAACAGTTTCTAAGAAATCTTTATTATCTATATTTGGTAATATTTTTATTAATTTTTTAATTTGATAAATTAAAAAATAGTCTTTTTTTTCAACTAACTGTGTATTTTTATTTTCTTTATTCTTATAAATTTCATCTAGAATTTTATCTTCATTATTTGAATTTAGATCTTTATCAAAATTTTTGACTTCTACTAGTTTTAAATTGTATTGTTTAGCAACATCTTCTATTGAAAAATTGTTATTAATTTTGTCATCTATTTCATCAATTTTTTTAAAAAAAAGTTCATTATATTCTCCAGACTCAACTAAGTCATTTGGTCCAACTTTGACATATTTAAAATCTATTTTTGTAATTTTTAATTCTTCTGAATTTTTTTTGATATAATCATCTATTTCTTGTTGTGTGAATTTTTCCTTTTTTTTATAATTTTTTTCTAAGTTTATATAAACTAAATTTATTTTTTTATTATCGTTTAAAAATACTTTATTAACAAATAGATTTGGTGAAATTAACCCTCCACTAATATACAAAAAAAGTTTATTTCTTAATTTATTTTCTTTTATACTTCTTTCATATTGTGATGCCGTTAGATTATTTTCTAACAAAAATTTTTCATATTTAATTCTAGAAAAATTATTTTGTGTATCATGAAAATTTGAGTCACTTTTTATTATTGATGCTAGAATTTCATCAGAAATATTAAGATTCAATTCATTCATTTCTAATTTTAGCAATTTTTGAGATATTTGTGTTGCTAATAATTCTTCAATTATATTTTCATTTATTTTTTCTTGAATCATTTGCCTGTTTAAATTGTTTGAATTAACAAAATTTAAAAAATCATCAGTTGATATTCTTTCATTATTTATCTTTGCCAAGGTATTTGTTCCCCCTTGATTGAAAGAACTACCCATTCCCCAAAAAATAAATGGTACTGCTACAATTACCAATATTATTTTGGCAAATATACTTCCCGAAAATTTCCTAACTTTATCTAACATTTTTTAATAGTTGATGTATAAAATCAAATCTATAGATTAAAAATCTTTATATGACAAATAAATATAAATATTTCGTTGCAAACTGGAAAATGTACGGCAATAAAAAATCAGTTAATTCCTTAAAAAAAGTAATTAAGTTTTCAAAAATGTCAAAATTTAAAACAGCAAAAATTGTATATTGCCCACCTTATACTATTTTAGGTGATTTTATAAAAAAATTTAAAAATACCAATATCAAAGTCGGTGCTCAAGATTGCCACTTTATAGACGGCGAAGGACCTTACACAGGATTTGTCAGTTCTAAAATGATTAAACAAATCGGTTCCCAATATGTAATTATTGGTCACTCTGAGCAAAGAAAAAGTGGAGATACAGACATCAAAATAAATAAAAAAATATTATCTTCAATAAATAATAATTTAAATGTTATCTTTTGCATCGGTGAAAATTTAAAACAAAAAAAAAAAAATTTAACTAAAAAAATATTATCTTATCAAATCAAAAAGGGTTTAAACAAAGTAAAAAATTTTAATAAAATATTCGTTGCTTATGAACCTGTTTGGTCAATTGGATCCGGCAAAATCCAATCAGAAAAAGAATTATTTAAAAATATTGAGTCTATAAGGCTGATATTAAAAAATATTAAAAATCGCCATCAATTTAAAATTCTTTATGGCGGGTCTGTTAATGATAAAAATATTAATTTATTAAGTAAAATTAAAAATATTGATGGATTTCTAATTGGCGGCGCATCACAAAAACCAAACAAATTTATTGATATAATAAAAAAATCATATATTTAGCTCACATGGAAAATATTCTTTTAACTGTAAATTTAATTCTTGCTATAATTTTAGTCGTATTGATTTTATTTCAAAAATCTGAAGGAGGGGCACTAGGTATTGGCGTTTCACAAGACAATTTTATGTTTTCTCGTACAGCAGGAAATTTTTTCACAAAAGCTACTGCAATTGTTGCAACATTATTTATAATTTGCACATTAAGCTTAACTATTATTTCAAGACAAGATTTACCTTCAAGCACTTCTGTAATTGATAAAACTGAAGATTCTTCAAACGAAGTTCCTAAAATACCAGAAAATAATAATTAATTACTTTTATTTTTTATAAATTAAGTCTATAAGATACTTCCATGGCGCGATTTATATTTGTGACAGGCGGCGTGGTCTCATCACTCGGTAAGGGTTTATCATCTGCATCTTTAGCTTATCTATTAAAATCACAAGGTTACAAAGTTAGAGTAAGAAAAATGGATCCTTATTTAAATGTAGATCCAGGTACTATGAGTCCATTTCAACATGGAGAAGTTTTTGTTACAGACGATGGTGCAGAAACAGATTTAGATTTAGGTCATTATGAAAGATTTACAAATATATCTGCAAAAAAATCTGACAATATCACTACAGGAAAAATTTATAGCGATATCATTAAAAGAGAACGTAAGGGAAAGTATTTAGGGAAAACAGTCCAGGTCATACCTCACGTTACAGATAGAATTAAGGAATTTATAAAAGGTGATATATCTAATGAAGATTTTGTTATTTGCGAAATAGGAGGAACTGTCGGTGACATTGAAAGTTTACCTTTTGTTGAAGCGATAAGACAATTTTCTAACGAAGTAGGAAAAAACAAAAGTTTGTTTATTCATTTAACACTTGTACCTTTTTTAAAATCGTCTGACGAAATAAAAACAAAACCTACTCAACATTCTGTTAAAGAACTTAGAAGCCTAGGTATTCAACCAGATATAGTAATTTGTAGATCTCAAAAATCTATACCTTTAGACCAAAGAAAAAAAATATCTTTATTTTGTAATGTTTCGATAGATAATGTAATAGAAACTGTTGATGTAAGAACTATATATGAAGCCCCAATAAGTTTTTATAATGAAAAATTAGATAAACAGGTTTTAAAATTTTTTAAATTAAAACCAAAAAAAAAAATTAATTTGTTACCATGGAAAAAAATAACAAAATCTGTTTTGACTAAAAGAAAGACAATAAATATTGCTATAATTGGAAAATATGTAAATTTAAAAGATGCTTATAAATCATTAGATGAAGCATTAATTCATGGCGGAATTAGCAACAATGTAAAAGTAAATTTAATTAGAATTGAATCTGATAAATTAAAACCATTTCAAGTTAAAGAATTACTAAAAAATACATCCGGAATTTTAATTCCAGGAGGTTTTGGTAAAAGAGGAACTGAAGGCAAAATATCAGCAATTAATTATGCTAGAAATCACAAAATTCCTTTTTTAGGAATTTGTTTTGGTATGCAAATGGCCGTTATAGAATTTGCAAGAAATGTTCTTAAAATTAAAAAGGCCGGATCCAGTGAACTTGATAAGAAATGTTATCCAGTAATTGGTCTTTTAAATGAATGGAATAAAAATGGAAAGTTAATAAAAGGCACAAATATAGATCTGGGAGGAACTATGAGATTAGGGTTATACGAAGCTAAATTAAGACATAATTCTTTGATACAAAGAATATATAAATCCAAATCTATATTTGAAAGGCATAGACATAGATACGAAGTGAACAATCAACTTGTAAATAGTTTTGAAAAAAAAGGTATGATTTTTTCTGGAATGTCACCAGACAATAAACTTCCTGAAATAATTGAGCTTAAAAATCACCCCTGGTTTATTGGTGTACAGTTTCATCCAGAATTTAAATCTAGACCTTTAAATCCACATCCTTTATTCTCTTCATTTATCAAGGCTGCAAAATTTTATTAATGGAAAACAAAATAATTAATTGTAATGGCATAGAAATTTCTAATAACAAGAAAATTTCTTTGATAGCAGGACCGTGTCAACTAGAATCCGAACAACATGCTATGGATATGTCAGGAAAAATCAAAGAAATTGCAGATAAATTTAAAATCGGCTTCATTTATAAAACTTCTTTCGATAAAGCAAATCGAACAAGCATAAAAGGAAAAAGAGGAGCGGGACTTGAAAAATCTTTACCAATATTTGATAAAATTAAAAAAGAATTAAATGTTCCAATTTTAACAGACATTCACAATGAGGAACAGTGTTCACAAGTTGCTGAACATGTAGATGTACTTCAAATACCTGCTTTCTTATGTAGACAAACTGATCTTTTAGTAGCAGCAGCAAAAACAAAAAAAATTATAAATGTTAAAAAAGGTCAGTTTCTAGCTCCTTGGGATATGGTTAATGTAACTAAAAAAATTTCTGATTCAGGAAATAATAATATTTTAGTCACTGAGCGTGGTGCAAGTTTTGGATATAATACTCTAGTATCAGATATGAGATCATTACCTATAATGGCAAAGAATGGATATCCAGTAATTTTTGACGCAACTCATTCTGTGCAACAACCTGGAGGTATGGGCGAGAAAAGTGGAGGTCAAAGAGAATTTGTTGAACATTTAGCAAGAGCAGCTGTGGCTGTAGGCGTGGCAGGTGTATTTATAGAAACACATCAAGATCCTGACAATGCGCCTTCAGATGGACCAAACATGGTTCCGTTAAATAAATTAGAAAATTTAATTAATCAACTCTTTGAAATTGATAATTTAGTTAAAAAATAGATGAATAAAATATTTCGAGTCAAAGCTCGACAGGTTTTTGATAGCAGAGGCAATCCTACTATTGAAGCCGAGGTATTTTCAAACAGCTTAAGCGCATCAGCAATATGTCCATCAGGAGCATCCACTGGATCATTCGAAGCTTTTGAAAAAAGAGATAAATCAAATAAAAAATATTTAGGTAAAAGTGTTTTAAAAGCTGTTGAATTAATAAATAAAAAAATTTCAAAAAAAATAATTAATCAAAATATTCATAACCAAGAAAAAATTGATAGTATTTTAATAAATTTAGATGGAACTAAACAAAAAAAAAAATTAGGGGCAAACTCAATATTAGCTGTATCAATGGCTGTCAAAAAACTTTCTGCAAAAATCAAAAAAAAACCTTTATATAAATGTTTTTTAGAAAAAAAAAATTTTAAACTACCTCACCCTTTAATGAACATTATTAATGGTGGAGTACATGCAAATAACGGCCTTAGAATTCAAGAATTTATGATTAGACCAGATGGTGCTAAAAATTTTACTGAAGCTATTAGAATGTGTTTTTTAGTTATACAAAATTTAAAAAACATAATTTATAAAAAAGGTTTTTCAATTTCTGTAGGCGACGAGGGAGGTTTTGCTCCTATGATTTCTAATAATGAAGATGCTCTCAAATTAATAGTTCAAGCAATAAAAAAATCTGGTTTTATTAATGGAAAACATATTTCGATTTGTCTTGATGTTGCAGCCAATGAGTTAATTAAAAAAAATTATTATTCTATTCATTCTAAAAAATTTATTAGTGTTTCTGAAAGTATTAAAAAATATTTAAAATTAATTAAAAAATATAAAATTAAATCTATAGAAGACCCTTTTTCTGAAAACGACTGGAAGGCATGGAATGATCTTATGAAATCTATAAAAAAAGTTCAAATAGTTGGTGATGATCTGTATGCTACAAATTTAGAAAGATTAAAAGTTGGATTTTTAAATAGTTCTTCCAACTCAATATTGATTAAATTAAATCAAATAGGTACAGTTTCTGAAACATTGGAAGTTATCAAATTTGCTCAAATTATTGGATACAAAACAATTATTTCTCATAGATCCGGTGATAGTGAAGATACATTTATTGCCGATTTAGCAGTAGGAACAAATTCTAGTCAAATTAAAACTGGCTCTCTAGCAAGATCAGAAAGAGTAGCTAAATATAATCAATTATTAAGAATCCAAGAAAGCCTTGGAAGAAAAGCTAAAATGCATAAAATTTAGATATGTTTCAAAAAGTAAAAAAAAACTATGTAAAAATATTTTTATCTTTTTTATTTTTGTATTTTATTATTAATCTCTTAGGTGGAGAAAGAGGCTTAATATCTTACACTAAAAAAAAGAATGATCTTAAAAATCTTGAAATTGAAGAAAAAAAATTAATTAATAAAATGTCTGATATTGAGCATAAAAATTCACTCTTAGCAGACAATCTAGACTTAGATTATATTGAAATATTAATAAGAGACAAATTTCATTATGGTAAAAAAGGAGAAACTACTTATATAATTAAAAATAATGACAATTAGACATCCTGAAAAAGTTAATAAACCTATCAATCCAATTAAAAAAAAACCAAAATGGATTAGATCAAAGATTGTTAATAGTAGAGAATTTTTTTCAACAAAAAATATTGTTAATCAATACAAACTTAAAACTGTTTGCCAAGAAGCCAATTGTCCTAATATTACCGATTGTTGGAGCAAAAGACACGCAACATTTTTAATTATGGGTGATACCTGTACAAGAGCTTGTGCTTTTTGTGACGTTATTACTGGTAAACCTAAACCTTTAGATCCACTAGAACCAACTAAAATTTCTTCTGCTATTAAAAAATTAAATTTAAAACATGCTGTAATAACATCAGTAGATAGAGATGATTTAAATGATGGTGGAGCCAACCATTTCCATGATGTTATAATAGAAACAAGAAAAAATAATCCCAATACAACAATAGAAGTTTTAACTCCTGATTTTTTAAGAAAAGGAGATTCTTATAAAAAAGTTATAGAAGCCAAACCAGATGTTTTTAATCATAATATTGAAACAGTTCCAGGACTTTATAGAAAAGTTAGACCAGGATCCAGATACTTTGCTTCATTAGAACTTTTAAAGAATGCAAAAAAAATTGATAATAATATTTTTACAAAATCTGGCTTAATGGTTGGTTTGGGAGAAAATAAAGAAGAAATTTTACAAGTAATGGATGATCTAAAATCTGCTGAAGTTGATTTTTTAACTATAGGTCAATATTTACAACCATCTGTCAAACATCATCCTTTAGAAAGATATTATAATCCTGAAGAGTTTGAGGAATTAGAAGTTGCAGCAAAAGCAAAAGGATTTTTACTAGTATCATCATCACCATTAACAAGATCTTCTTATCATGCTGATGAAGATTTTGCCAAATTACAAAAAAATAGAATAGCTCAAACTAATGCCCAAAGCATCAGTTAAAAGATCAATTGAATGTAAAAAAAAACAGCTAATTGATTTAGTTCTTGATGTTGATAAATATCCACTTTTTGTTCCTTTTTGCTTAGGTTCCAAAGTTCACGAAAAAAAAGAACAAGGTGATTTAATATTGATGATAGCAGACCTTACTATTGGTAAAGGTCCATTAAAAGACACTTATAAAAGCGATGTTAAATATAATAAAAAAGATGACACTATATTTGTAACTAATCTTGATGGACCATTAAAACACTTAGAAAACAGGTGGCATTTTAAACAATTAAATAAAACTACCGAGGTTACTTTTGAAGTTGATTTTGAATTAAAAAATGATTTTTTAAATATGATTATGACTAAATCATTTCAATTTGGTTTAGATAAAATTGCTGATGCTTTTGAAAAAAGAGCTGAGGAACTATTTAATAAAACTTAAAATTAAATTTAAAGCTTTATTAACAGTAACTTTTTGAATTGATGATCTTTTTTTATTTTTAAAAAAGAACTTTTTAACAAGAGTTTTGTTACCTTTTTTAATTCCAATAAACACTAAACCTACAGGCTTTTCCTTAGTACCGCCTTTGGGTCCAGCAATGCCAGTAATTGATATAGAAATATTAGTTTTAGAAATTTTGTTTAAATTTTTAACCATGGATAAGCAAGTCTCATAACTAACAGCTCCATATTTTGTTATTAATTTTTTAGGAACTTTAAGAATATTTATTTTAGCTTTATTTGAATAGGTAACTAGTCCAAGTGTAAAAACTTTAGATGATCCACTTATAGAAGTTATTGAACTAGAAAGTAAACCACCAGTACAAGATTCTGCAAAAGATATATTTAATTTTTTTTTGATTAATAATTTAACAATTTTATTTGATAATTTTTTCATGAAGTAATAACCATATATAAAACAAGAATAGCTACTACATACAATCCAGCACAGACATCATCCATAACAACACCAAAACTATTCTTAAAATTTTTATCATAATAACTAACAGGGTAGGGTTTAGCGATGTCAAAAATTCTAAACAGAATAAACATTATGAAATAAAATGTTAATAATTGACTCGTATCTTTAATTCCTTCATGTGCAATTTCATAAAGACATATAGGTATAGATTGACCGATAAATTCATCAATAACAACTTCTTTTGGATCTTTATTATCTAATTCTTTTATAAAAATATTTACAGCAAAAATTGATAGAAAAAAAATTATAATAATAATAATTAAAATAATGTTCGGCGATATATTTATTATATGAAACAAAAAAAATAAAAGCATAGTAGTTACTAGTGATGCAATACTACCTGGTATTTTACTAATTTTTCCAATACCAAATAAGGTAACAAATAAAAAATTAATTTTTTTAAACATTTTTAATAACGGAAGCAATTACTTCGCAAGCTATAGCTTTTTCTTTTCCAATAATTCCTAACTTTTCTGTTGTTTTACCTTTTATATTTATTTGACTTTCTGAAATATTACAAAGTTTTGAAATTATTTTTATCATTTTGTTTTTATATTTTTGTATTTTAGGTTTTTGAGTAATTATATTTATATCTATATTATTAATAAAATACTTTTTTAATTTTATTTGTTTAACAACTTTTTTTAAAAGAATTGTAGATCTTATATTTTTAAATCTTATACTTTTGTCAGAAAATTTTTGACCTATATCACCCAATTTGCATGCACCAAGAATTGCATCAATAATTGAATGTAAAACTGGATCTCCGTCAGAATGACCCAATGTACCTAAAGTTGATTTAATTTTAAGTCCACCTAAATATAATTTTCTTTCAGGAACAAGCTTATGAATATCAAAACCTATTCCATAAGTAATTATATTGTTTTTAATATCAGATGATTTTGTAATTTTAAAATTATTTTGAGTATCTTTTATAAATTTAATTTCTTTTTTATTATCTATATAAAGTGATGATTCATCAGTAATTTTTTTTTTATTTAACAAAGATCTTTTATACAATTCTTTAAACTTAAAAGCTTGTGGAGTATGTGTAAGCAAAATTTTTGATCTATCATAATTTTTAATTTTTCCTTTAAGAATTAATTTAGTTGAATTAGATGTATTTACGTAAGGTATAACTGCTTTATAATTTTTTAGATATTTGTTTATTTTCTTTAGTAGACTTATTTCAAAATCTGGTCTTGCAGCATCGTGAATGAATACATTATTAAATTTCGATTTTTTGATTTTTTTAAGAGCTTTAATAGATGAGATATGTCTTTCTTTGCCACCAAAAGCTATAAGTGTGTTTTTTAGCACTAAATCATTAAGGTATTTTTTATGATTTTTACTAATAACTAAAACAATCTTTTTAAATAATTTTGATTCATTAGCTTTATCAATTGAGTGCTGAATTACACATTTTCCATTATAAAAATTGAATTGTTTAGGTTTTTTACCTTTAAATCTCTTACTTTTCCCTGCAGCTAGTATTATAAAGCAATTATTCATGTATTTTTTTATAATTAAATAAATATATATTTATTTTATGCTAGCATTCATTAAAAGAAATATTTTTTTAATAATCATATTTATTTTTACCTTAACAGTAGGATTTGTAACATTTTTAACTTTTATTGAAAAAAGCTTTATAAAATTAAATGAATTCAATTTGCAGATTCTATTAATTGTAGATTTAGCACTCTTAATATTATTTTTCTTACTAATCTTTTTAGATATTAAGAAATCTTTAAAACAAGATATTAACGTTAAAGGCTCTATAGCTAACAAGAAATATATAACTTTCTTTTCTTTATTTACATTAATACCATCAATATTAATTTCAGTTTTTTCTCTATTTTTATTTTCATTTGCCTTAGAAAAATATTTTGATAAAAAAATCACTGTTGCAGTCAATAATTCTTATGAAATTGCAAAAAGCTATGTAGAAGATTTAAGAAACAAAATAGAATCTGATATTTTGCTTGTGTCCTTAGATTTAAATAAAAGCGTAAATGTATTCTATGAAAATCCAAAAAGATTTATGAATATATTAAATACTCAAAAATTAGTTAGAGAAATTGATGAAATTTATTTGATAGATAGCAATGGAAATTTAATAATATCATCTTCGTTAGATAACAAATATAGCCCTCCAGATAAAAGAGCATTGGAAATGGTTTTTAATCAAGATAAACCTTTAAAAATTATTAATACACCAAAAAATTCATCAGCAGCCATAATTAAACTTAATCAGTATGTTGATACTTATTTATATGTAGTAAAATTTCTTGACCAAAAAATTTCAAATTATCTTAAAGAATCAGAAGAAGCTATAGATTTTTATTATGTAGTAGAAAGTCAAAGCTCAGGAATTAAATATTCATTTGCTTTAATTTATATTATTGTAGTTGCGTTACTACTTTTCCTTTCCATAACTATTGCTATAAGATTTTCTTCTAGATTTTTTTTGTCAATTAATAATTTAATATCAGCATCAGATGATATAGGTAAAGGAAAACTTGATGTTAAAGTCCCAGAAATTAAAACTGATAAAGAACTTGAAATTTTAATTAAAAATTTTAATTCTATGATTGATAGGTTAAAAAACCAACAAGATAAACTCTTATTAACAGAAAGACATGAAGCATGGGAGAATGTTGCTAGAAAACTTGCTCATGAAATAAAAAATCCTCTTACTCCAATTCAATTAACTATAGATCAATTAAGAAGCAAATATATTAAAAATTTTCCTGAAAATGAAAAAAATAAGTATGAAGAATATCTTAAAACAATTTATAAACAAATTAAGCAAATTGAAAATTTAGTTAATGAATTTTCTGACTTCGCCAGAATGCCCAAACCTATTATGAAAAAAAATAATCTTTATGAATTGATTAATTCAAATATATCTATTTTAAGAAATGTTGATCAAAAAATTTCAATAAAAATTATTGGTCAAAAAGATATATTCATTAATTGTGATCTTGAACAATTAAATCGTGCTTTTTTTAATTTAATTAAAAATTCTGTAGAAAGTATTAAAGAAAAAGCCTTTAAAAACCATGATTTTAAAGGGATAATAAATATAGAATTTCTTAAAAATAAAGATTATATAAAAGTTATAATTACTGATAATGGAATTGGTTTTCCAAAAAAAAATATAGAAAATATAACGAAACCTTACTTTACAACAAAGAAAAATGGAACAGGTCTTGGACTTCCAATTGTAAATAAAATTATAAATGATCATAATGGAAATATGACTTTTTTAAAAAGCGATGATGGAGCTAAGATAGAAATATTATTGCCTATTTAGATATTTATGAACACAACAGAAATACTTATAGTAGATGATAATGCAGATATACGTATCATATTAGATGATATGATCAAAGATGCAGGTTTTAAAACTAGACTTGCGGCAAATTATAATCAAGCACTTTCAGAGATAGATAAAAAAATTCCAGATGTAGCAATCATAGATGTTAAATTAGATAAAGGAGATAATGATGGAATAGAGTTGCTAAATCATTTAAAACAAAAAAACAAAGATGTTCCAGTAATTATTATATCAGGACATGCAAATATCGAAATGGCAATTGAGTCTTTAAAATCAGGTGCATTTGAATTTATACAAAAACCATTTGACAGAGAAAGATTAATGAATTTTGTAAATAGAGCTGTAGAAAAAATCAATTTGATTAAAGAAAACAAAAGTCTTAAAACACAACTTTTTCATTCATTTGAGCTTGTAGGCAAAAGCCAAAATATTTTAACAATAAAAGAACAAATAAATAAACTTTCAAACTCCGAAAGTAGAGTTTTTATTTATGGACCCACTGGTTCTGGAAAAGAGTTAATAGCAAGAAAAATTCACAAAAAATCTAAAAGATTTAAAAATCCGTTTATTATTTTAAATGGAGCATTGTTGGATGTAAAAAAATACGAAAAAGAACTTTTTGGTGAAGAAAAAAATGACGGGTCCATATCATATGGTGCATTAGAAAATGCAAGTGGGGGAATTCTTTTAATAGATGAAGTAACAGAAATACCTTTAGAAACACAATCAAAAATTTTGAGAGTTTTGATAGATCAAAAGTTTAAAAGAATTAATGGAAATCATTATATAAAAGTTAATGTTAGAATTATTTGTTCAACAAGTAAAAATGTTAAAAATGAAATTAAAAATGGAAATTTCAGAGAAGATTTGTTTCATAGATTGAATGTTTTTCAAATAGATATAGCTCCATTATCTAGCAGAATCGAAGATATCCCATTATTAATTGAATATTTTTCTGAGCAAATATCTAAAAATTATAATATTAAAAAATTTATTATTGAAGATAATAATTATTTGTTAAATTATAGCTGGCCAGGCAATGTAAGAGAGCTAAGAAATTTAATAGAAAGAATAGCAATTTTATCACCAGGAAATGACAAATATAAAATTATGGAAATAATAAAAGAATCATTAAAAGACTCTAGATCAGAAGATTTTTCTTTAAACGATTCACTTTCTATACCACTTAAGGAAGCAAGAGAAAATTTTGAAAAAGAATATTTATTAAACCAAGTAAAAAAATTTGGTGGAAATATATCTAAAACTGCTAAATTTGTTGGAATGGAAAGATCTGCCCTTCATAGAAAGTTAAAATTATTAGGTGTTAAAGATTTAAACTAAAATTATGAATATAATTATTTGTGGAGCAGGAAGAGTTGGTTTTACTATTGCTAAAATGCTGGCTGCTCAAGATCATTCAATCACCATGATTGACCAATCAAGCGAAGATATACAAAAAATAACAGATTCCCTTGATGTTAAAGCAATTGTTGGAAAAGCCACTTATCCATCAGTTTTGGAAAAAGCAGATGCCGCGAATTCCGATATGATTATAGCCGTCACTAAAAATGATGAAATTAACATGTTAATTTGTCAAATTGCTTATACAGTTTTTAATATTCCTAAAAAAATAGCAAGAATTAGATCACAAGATTACTTAAATCCAAAATTTTCAAAAGTATATAACAAAGAAAACCTACCTATAGATGTTATTATTTCACCAGAACTTGAAATAGCAAAATCCATATTAAGAAAGCTTGAAGCTCCAGGAGCTATAGACAATGTACCTTTCGCAGATAATAAAATAAGACTTTTAGAAATTTTAGTTGGTAAAAATTGCCCTTTAGTTGACATTAAACTAAACCAATTAACAAAAAAATTTCCAAATTTAGAAGCTAATATAATGGGCGTTATTCGAGATGAAAAATTTGTAATGTTAAAAAAAAATGATGTAATGAATGTAAATGATAAAGCTTATGTAATAATAAATTCTGAACAAATGCAATTAACATTAGAGGCATTTGGCCATAATGAAAAAATATCTAAAAAAATATTAATAATTGGTGGAGGAAATATAGGTTTTAATTTAGCAAAAAATATTGAAAAAAATTTTGATGAAGCAAGAATTAAAATTATTGAAAAAAACAAAGATAGAGCTGAATATATTGCTAAAGAACTGAATAATACAATAGTTATAAATGGGAATGGCCTTGACGAAGAGGTTCTATCAGAAGCAAATTTAGAAGACGTTGAAACAGTTCTAGCTCTTACAAATGATGATGAAGATAACCTTATGGTTAGTGTTGTAGTTGAAAAATTTTCAAAAAATAAAAGAACTATGGCTTTGATAAATAAAGCTAACTATTCACTATTACAATCATCCCTAAAAATTGATGACTTAATTGATCCAAGAATGAATACAGTTTCAAGCATTTTAAAACATGTTCATAAAGGCACAATAGAAGATGCTTATACTATACTTAATGGAGAGTATGAAATTATAGAAGCAGATATAATTGAAACATCTGAGTTAATAAATAAAGAACTAAAAAATTCTAATCTTCCTGATGAATTTAGAATAGGAGCTGTTTTAAGAGATAATAAAATAATAATTCCTAGGTCAAGTTTTGTTTTCAAAAAGAACGACACAGTTGTGTTCCTTGCTAAAAGAGAAGAATTACCTCTCGTTGAAAATATATTCCGTATTAGCGGTATATAATTAATGAATAATTTTAGTTTTTTTTACATCGGAACTTTTTGTATTTTAATATCAATTTTATCTTTTTTTAATATTATTTATTCATATTATTTTAATTTATATTTAAATTTAGATACATATTTATATACGTTGATAATATCACTAGTGTTTGGAGTTTTGTTATTACTTAAAAAAAATATATTAATTAAATTAAATATTTATCAAAAAATTTTAACTGTTATTATAGGGTACTTATTTTTACCACTAATAATTAGTATTCCATTCTATCTAAGCATATATAATTTATCTTTATTAAACTCATATTTTGAAGCTATTTCTGGTTTTACATCAACAGGTTTTACAATTTTTAATAATATTAAACATATAGATGAAAGTTTAATAATATGGAGATCAACTTCACAATGGATAGGTGGATTATATTTTTTATTTTCAATAATATTATTAATTGATATTTTCGATGAAAATTTCAAAAAAACATTAACAAATTTTCTATCACTAAATTTATCTGAAACTATTAAACAAGGTTTAAAAATTATATTATTATATTTTTCAATAACATTAGTTATTTTTTTAATATTAAAAATTTTTAATTTTAGAACATTCGATTCATTCAATTTATCAATGACACTAATGTCTTCGGGAGGTTTTTTACCTTTTAATGATATATCAGTAATTTTGAATTCGGAAATTAAAATAATAGTTTTTTCTTTATTAATGCTTTCATCTTATTTTAGTCTTTTCTTGAGCTATAACCTATTTATTAAAAAAAGATCTTTTAATTTTTATTTAGAAGATTTTTATCTTTTTTTGTACTTATTATTTGTTGTTTCAATATCATATTTACTTTTTGCAAAAGATTACAATTTTAGTACAATATTTTTTTCAATATGTAGTAGTGTGTCGAATATAGGTTTATCAATTGGTGATAAAAATTATTTTTTAGAATTTTTCTTTATAACACTTGTTATCATTGGTGGATCTTTTTTTTCAACTAGCTCTGGTTTAAGATTGTACAAAGTTTATTGTATTTTTATTTTTTCAATTAATGAATTAATTTCACATGCTAAGCCTAAAAACATATATATAAATAAGCTTTTTTTAAGTGATGCCAAAATTAAGGATGAAGATATTAATAAATATTTTTTAACATTGCTTTTTTTGATAATATCAGTTTTTATATTAAGTATTTTACTGTCAATTCATGATTTTAATTTTGAAAACTCAATAAAAATAGCAATATTAACATTATTAAATACAGTTAATTCAACCAATTATATTTCAACTCAAATTAATTTTGTTGACCTAAGTATATTTTCAAAATATTTGCTTATAATTTTTATGATGTTAGGAAGAATTGAGCTGTTAACAATTGTGATTTTTTTAAAAAAAATCTTTATAAAATACTAAATTGTAATTATATTAAATATTAAGCGCCCTTAGCTCAGCTGGATAGAGCAACGGTTTTCTAAACCGTGGGTCGGAGGTTCGAATCCTTCAGGGCGCGCCATTTTAATTGTTTAATAATTGTAATAGTTCTAAAATGAGAAAAATTTATTATTGGTCCCCATGTCTGGGAAAAGTTGGAACAATTAAATCAACACTTAATTCAGCTTATTCATTAAAAAAATATGATTCATTAAATAATGAAGTTGCAATAATTAACTCTTGTGGTGAATGGGATGATTATAAAAATGAAATAATAGACAATAATATTGAACTAATAGATCTAGGTTTAAAATATTTTAAATTGTTACCATATAAAGGAATTTTTTTAAGTAGAATTTCATATACAATAATTTTTATATTATCGTTCTTTCCTCTTATTAATTTAATCAAAAAAAATAAACCAGATTTTGTTATTGCTCATTTAATCACTTCGTTACCACTACTAATAAATAAAATTTTTAATGGTAAATTTAAATGTATATTGAGAATATCAGGATATCCAAAACTACATTTTTTTAGACGTGTATATTGGAAATACTTTGCAGAAAAAGTTTATAAAATCACATGTCCAACACAAGAACTTTTAGACCAGTTAATTAAAGGAGGATTTACTAAAGACAAATTATTTTTCTTACCAGATGCAATAATTGATGTTAAAAAAGTTTCATTATACAACAATCTTCCAATTAGTCAGAAAACAAATAAAAAATTTATACTAGCTGTTGGAAGACTTACTAAACAAAAAAATCATTCATATTTAATAAGTGAAATCTCAAATTTTTTTAAAATAAATAAAAATTTTGATCTTTACATAATAGGTGATGGAGAACAGAAATATAATTTAAAAAAACAAATAAAATCTTTAAATATGAATGATAGAATATTTATATTAGGTTATTCCGATAAAGTTTATTCATACATGAAAAAAGCAAGTTTCTTGATATTAACTTCATTATGGGAAGAAGTTGGTTTTGTAATCGTTGAAGCTGCAGTAAATAATTTGTTTGTAATTTCATCTGATTGTCGAAATGGTCCAAAAGAGTTTCTTCAAAATGGAAAAGCTGGAATATTATTTAAAACAAATCTTAAAAATGAACTTAAAAATAAATTAGTTAATTTTAATATAAATGATTATAAAAATTCTAAAATTTTAGCAAAAAAAAATGCAATGAAGTATACAAAATTCAGACACTATTTAAAATTAAAAAAAGTTTTATCAAATTGAAAACCAAATATAAAATTTTCGTTGCAAAAATAATTTTGAAAATTTTAAATATATTTATTACCAGCTCTAAATTTATTCGTGAGGTCAATGGAATTAAATGGAATTTTGATTTAAATGAAGGTATTGATTTAAATCTATATATTTTTAAAAAATTCGAATATGAAATAATTAATTCATCTAAAAAATTAAATATTAAAAATAATTCATCTATAATAGATATAGGAGCCAATTCAGGCATTCAAACATTACAGTTTGCACATGCTTTCAAAAAAAATAAAATTTATGCGATAGAACCAACTGATTTTGCTTTTAATAAATTAAAAAAAAATGTAGATTTAAATCAAAAATTAAGTTCAAGAATTAAAATTTTTCAATTATTTATTACAAATAAAAAAATTAAACCTTCTAAAGTTTATTCAAGTTGGAATTTAAAAAGTAAAAATTTTCATAAAAATCATTTTGGATCATATAAATCTACAAAATTTGCTAAAGCTTATTCTCTTGATGAATTTATTGTAAATAAGAAAATTAAAAATATTTCATTAATTAAAATTGATGTAGATGGAAATGAGCTTTTTGTTTTTAAAAGTGCAAAAAATACTTTAAAGAAATATAAAATACCAATTATTATGGAATTGGCTCCTTATTTATATAAAGAAAATAACTATTCGCTTGATGATTTAATCAAAATTTTAAAATCTTATAACTATTCGTTTTTTGATATAAGCAGTCTTATGAAAATTAATGATATTCATTATTTTGCATCTAATATTCCATACGGCTCTAGCAAAAATATCCTGATTAAATAATAATTTTATTTCCACAATATATTGATATTACAATAAATTATTAGACTAAATGTAGTAATTTTTAGAAATATAATTTTATTGATAGAAAATTTTTTTAATACATAATTAATCATAATTCAAAATACATTTGAATTATTTGTTAACAAATAAATAAGAGGAAAAAACATGTTAAAATACATTAAACAACTAACTTCTTTCGTAGCTTTAGTTGCCGTTCTGTTTACTTTTACTACAGAAGCAATGGCTGCAAAGAAATCTAAAACTCTTAAGAATACAATAAAAAAGGGTTTTGTAAGATGTGGTGTATCTCAAGGTCTACCAGGATTTTCTAATGCTGATGCATCAGGAAATTGGACAGGTGTTGACGTAGATGTTTGTAGAGCAGTTGCTGCCGCAGTATTAGGTGATGCGAACAAAGTTAAGTTCACTCCACTAAGTGCTAAAGAAAGATTTACTGCTTTAACATCAGGAGAAATAGATGTGTTATCAAGAAATACTACTTGGACACTTTCTAGAGATGCAGACATTGGTCTTACTTTCGTTGGAGTAAACTTTTACGATGGTCAAGGTTTCATGGTTAGAAAAAGTTCTGGAATAACTTCTACGAGCCAATTTAAAAATGGAATCTCAGCATGTACAAACATTGGTACCACAACAGAGCTTAATATGAGAGACTTCTTTAATTCAAAAGGAATTTCTTACGAGCCAGTAGCTTTTGAAAAAGCTGACGAAGTTGTAGCTGCTTATGATGCTGGTAGATGTGATACTTACACTACTGATAAATCTGGTCTTGCTGCGCAAAGAACTAAAATGCAAAACCCAGATGAACATATAGTATTACCTGAAACTATTTCAAAAGAGCCTTTAGGCCCTGTTGTACGTCAAGGTGATGCAGTATGGGAAGATATCGTTAGATGGTCTTTAAATACTATGATTGAAGCTGAAGAATATGGTATCAATTCTGGTAATGCAGATTCTATGAAAACTTCTGAAAATCCAGCTATTAAGAGACTTGTTGGTGCTGAAGGTGAATTAGGTGCTGCTTTAGGTCTAGATAATGACTGGAGTTTAAGAATTATCAAGCAAGTTGGTAACTATGGTGAGAGCTATAAGAGAAATATAGCTGATCCTGGAATTTTACCAGACAGAGGTCCAAACCAAATTTGGACAAAAGGTGGATTATTATATACTCCTCCAGCAAGATAATTGCTTAATTATAAAGATTAAAAAGGGCTAGATTTTTCTAGCCCTTTTTTTTATTATCTTTAACGACATGAATAATAAAATCAGAAAATTAATACCTCAAATAATAACTTTATTAGTAGTTTTACTGATATTTGGTTTTTTTACATACAATGCCCAAAATAATATGGATAATCGGGGTATTGATTTTGGTTTTGGGTTTTTAAAACAAGAATCATCATTTGATGTACAATTTTCATTGATAGATTATGATGGATCACATTCATATGCTAGAGCATATTTAGTAGGTTTATTAAACACTCTTTTAGTTGCATTTATAGGAATAGTATTATCAACAATTATTGGTGTTATAGTAGGAATAGCTAGATTATCTCCTAACTATTTAATTGAAAGATCAGCGGCCTATTATGTAGAATTTTTTAGAAATATACCTTTACTACTTCAAATTTTCTTCTGGTATTTTGCTGCTCTTAGAGCATTGCCTTTACCCGAAAAGGCAGAACCATTTTTTGGAGTATTTTTCTTAACAATCAAGGGATTATTTGTACCAGCATTCATCTGGAATAATTTAGATATATTTATTTATTCCATTATCGCAGCCATCATTAGTATTTTAGCAATTAAAACTTATGCTAAAAAATTACAAGAGAACCAAGGAAAACAACTTCCAGTTTTTTATATTTCTTTTGCTTTGTTAATAATTTTACCAGCATTAACGTTTTTAATTGGTGGTGTTACATTGGAATTTGAAGTTCCGGTTCTTAAACAAATTGCTAAAACAGCATTTGTTTTCAAAGGGGGAGTAGGCTTGCCACCTGAATTAATAGCTTTAACACTAGCTTTAGCTTTATATACAGCGACTTTTATAGCAGAATGTGTAAGAGCTGGAATACAAGGTATTAGCAAAGGTCAAAAAGAAGCTGCTGCTTCAATAGGCTTAAATCCTAATCAGATTTTAAAATTAGTGATAATGCCTCAAGCTTTAAGAATTATTATTCCACCAACTACAAATCAATACTTAAATTTAACTAAAAATTCTTCACTTGCAGCAGCAATAGCTTATCCAGATTTAGTATTAGTATTTGCTGGAACTGCATTAATGCAAACTGGAAGAGCTATAGAAATAGTTTCTATTACTATGCTTACATATTTATCAATAAGTTTAGCGATTTCATTGCTCATGAATTGGTACAATAAAAAAATAGCAATAAAAGAGAAATAATGAATAAACTTAATTTTATAAAACCCGATAATCAAAACCTTTATACTTATTTATTTACTGGTTGTTTCTTACTTTCTTTAAGTATTATAGATGTTTTTACTAATGCTTTTTTTAGTATTAATTTAACATCCTTTTTGCCACCGACTATTAGTTTTATTTTGCCCCTGTTGTTAGGTTTCGTTGGATTACATCTAATTAGAATAGAATTTTCAGGTTTAAATAAATTAGATCTTATTAACAAAAATATAAATACAAACCATTTTAATGCAATTCTCACTTTACTTATAATTTTTGTAATAATTAAATCACTTCCACCAATGCTAAGTTGGTTTATAATAGATGCAAATATTGCTGGAGACACAAAAGAAGCATGTTCTGGCACTGGAGCTTGTTGGACTTATATAAAAATATGGTTAAGAAGATTTGTTTATGGAATGTATCCAAATGCAGAACAGTGGAGAATTAATTTATCATTTATATCTTTAGTTGCGTTAGGTTCAGTAGGATATTTTGCAACTGAAAAATTCAAAAAATATTTAACATTATATTATGTTGTCATTTATCCCCTTATTGCATTTTTATTTATATTCTTTTTTATATCTGGTGGACCAATCTTTTTCGAATTTTCATACGGTATAATTGCAGCTGTTATTTCTATTATAATAGGCTTTTTTATTCCAAATAAATTTAAAGTTTATTATTTTTCATTTATTCCAATCTTGCTTTATATTGCTCTTAAATATTTCTTTTTTTATGAAGAGTCGATTGATCTTGGTAAATTGAACGGATTTAATTGGGTCGAAACAGGTGCATGGGGAGGTTTATCATTAACTTTTATTGTATCTTTTTTCTGTTTGATTTTTTGTTTTCCTGTAGGAATGTTTTTGGCATTGGGTCGAAGATCTGAATTTCCTACCATAAGGTATTTTTCCGTTGGATTTATAGAATTCTGGAGAGGAGTTCCTTTAATTACTGTATTATTTATGTCTTCGGTAATGTTTCCAATGTTTTTACCAGAAGATTTTTTCATGGATAAATTAGTTAGAGTTATAATTGCAATATCATTATTTGAAGCTGCTTATGTTGCTGAAGTTATAAGAGGAGGACTTCAAGCTCTTCCAAGAGGACAATATGATGCTGCTAAATCTTTAGGCATGGGTTATTGGAAAATGCATATATTCGTGATTTTACCTCAAGCACTAAAATTAGTAATACCTGGAATAGCCAATACATTTTTGGCTCTTGTTAAAGATACTCCATTAATTTTTGTGGTGGGTCTTTTAGAAATTGTTGGTATGCTTAATTTGGCAAAAACAAATCCTAAATGGTTAGGTTTTGCTATGGAAGGATACGTATTTGCTGCTATAATTTTCTGGATAATTTGCTATGCTATGAGCAAATATAGTTATAATTTAGAATTAAAATATAAAACTGAAAGATAATGTCTGACCCTATAATAAAAATTGAAAATGTTAATAAATGGTTTGGTGATTTTCAAGTTTTGAAAGATATAAATTTAGAAGTAGAAAAAAATAAAAAAATAGTTGTTTGTGGTCCATCAGGATCTGGCAAATCAACTTTAATTAGATGTATAAATAGACTAGAAGAACACCAAAAAGGAAATATAATTGTTGATGGAACAGAACTTTCCGAAAATACAAAAAATATTGAACAAATTAGAGCTGAGGTTGGTATGGTTTTTCAACAGTTCAATTTATTTCCACATTTATCAATTTTAGACAATTGTACACTAGCGCCTATTTGGGTAAAAAAAATGCCAAAAGTTCAAGCTGAAGAATTGGCAATGAAACAACTTAAACAAGTTCAAATAGCAGACCAAGCTAACAAATATCCAGGCCAACTTTCAGGCGGTCAACAACAAAGATGTGCAATAGCTAGAGCTCTATGCATGGAACCTAAAATTATGCTTTTTGACGAACCTACTTCTGCGTTGGATCCTGAAATGATAAAAGAAGTTTTAGATGCAATGGTCAATTTAGCAAAAGCTGGAATGACAATGATTGTAGTTACTCATGAAATGGGTTTTGCCAAAGAAGTTGCTGATGAGGTAATATTCATGGATGAAGGAATGATTGTTGAAAAAGCTAATACCAAAGAATTTTTTGCAAATCCTAAAAATGACAGAACAAAACTGTTTTTAAGTCAAATTTTATAATAATTCTAAACAATTTTAGAGAATTTGTATAAATCAATTATGGTTTAAAAATCACTGTCAACCCTCAAAATTAAGGAAAAAATAATTTTTTTTTAGGTTGCATTAATCCTCAGGATAGTGTTGAGTTAGTATTTTAAAGAGGGGTCTTAATGGAAGAAAATTTTAATAAACATCTTGGAAACAAGCTGAAACTTAGAAGATTAGCTTTAGGTTTAACACAAACTAAAGTTGCAAAAGCAATAAACGTGACATTTCAACAAATACAAAAATATGAAAAAGGAACAAATGGAGTAAGTTCACTCAGATTATTACAATTATCAAATTATTTAAAAGTTCCAATCAATTATTTTTTTGAGGACTTTTCAGAATATTTAATAAACATAGATAGATCTAAAGAAGGTCATTTAAATGTTAATTATAATTTTCTTGTAAAAATGTATTCTGAATTAAACAGTGAGCAAAAAATTAAATTTAGTAAAAATTTACAAACAGTTATCAATTCAACTGCAGCCGTCAAGACTGGTTAATGGCTCCTCGGGCAGGACTCGAACCTGCGACCAATTGATTAACAGTCAACTGCTCTACCAACTGAGCTACCGAGGAATGTAAAGTTCAGAACTTACTTTTTTTTTAATGTAAAACAACTATTATTTTTGGAGGCAACGCCCGGAATCGAACCGGGATACAAGGATTTGCAATCCTCTGCGTAACCATTCCGCCACGTTGCCTTGTAAATGGATAATAAATCAATTTAACAGTAGTTTATATAATTGTTTTTTTCAATTAGTCTATAAATTTTCACCATAAATTGGTGATTGTTTATTCAAATGATTAATTTATAAACTAAAAATACTTATGAGTTCTGATAAATACAATCATTCCGAAGTAGAAAATCACATATATTTATATTGGGAAAAAAATAAACTTTTTAAGCCAAAAAAAAATAAAAAAAAATTTTCTATTGTAATACCACCACCTAATGTAACTGGTAGTCTACACATGGGACATGCTCTTAATAACTCGATACAAGATTTATTAACCCGTTATCATAGAATGAATAATTTTGAAACTTTGTGGCAACCAGGTACTGACCATGCAGGAATAGCCACCCAAGCTCTAGTAGAAAAAAAACTAGAAAAAGAGGGTATTAAAAAAAATGATCTTGGAAGAGAAGAATTCATTAAAAAAGTTTGGGAATGGAAAAGTCAATATGGTGACATTATTATTAATCAACTCAAAAAACTAGGTTGTTCATGTGATTGGTCAAGAAATGCATTTACTATGGATGAGAATCTTTCGCAAAGTGTTTTAAAAGTATTCGTAGAACTGTATAAAAAAAAACTTATCTATAAATCAAAAAAATTAGTTAATTGGGACACCGTATTAAAAACAGCTATTTCTGATCTTGAGGTAGATCAAAGGGAAGTAAATTCAAAATTGTATCATATTAAATATCCAATAAATGGAACTAACGAATTTATAACTATAGCTACAACAAGACCAGAAACGATGCTTGGCGATACTGCTATCGCTGTAAACCCAAAAGATAAGAGATATAAAAAATATAAAGGCAAAGATGTAATAATTCCACTAGTAGAAAGAAATGTAAAAATTATTTTTGATGATTATGCTGATCCAGAACAAGGAACAGGAGCAGTAAAAATTACTCCTGCACATGATTTTAATGACTATGAAGTTGGAAAAAGAAATAAATTAAAAATAATAAATATTTTCACTGAAGAAGGCAAAATCAATAAAAACGCACCAAACAAATATTTTGGATTGGACAGATTTGATGCACGAAAGAAAATTTTAGAAGATCTTTCAAATTTGGGTTTATTAGCTAAAGAAGAAAATATAAAAAATAAAGTCCCATATGGAGATAGATCAAATTCTATAATTGAACCTTTTTTAACAGAACAATGGTTTGTTGATGCTGAAAAATTATCAATTAAAGCTAAAAAAATAGTTAAGTCAAAAAAAACAAATTTTTTTCCTAGTAATTGGTCAAAAACATATTTTCAATGGATGAATAATATTGAACCATGGTGTGTGTCCAGACAACTTTGGTGGGGACATCAAATTCCAGCATGGTATGGACCTGATAAAAAAATATTTGTAGCTTCTAATGAAAATGAAGCAAAAAAAAATGCTTACAAATTTTATAAAAAAAATGTTACTTTAGTAAGAGATCCAGATGTACTTGATACGTGGTTTTCATCTGGCCTATGGGCTTTTGCAACATTAGGCTGGCCATCAAATAACGAATACTTAAAAAAATTTTATCCAACATCAGTTTTAGTAACAGGCTTTGATATTATATTTTTTTGGGTTGCTAGAATGATAATGTTTGGCATGGAATTTATGAATAAAGAACCTTTTAAAGATATTTATGTTCACGCTTTAGTAAGAGATGAAAAGGGACAAAAAATGTCTAAGTCAAAAGGAAATGTAATTGATCCTTTAGATTTAATTAGTAAATATAGTGCCGATGCCTTAAGATTTACATTACTTTCAATGGCATCACCAGGAAGAGATGTAAAATTATCCGAAGAAAGAGTTAAAGGTTATAGAAATTTTTTAAATAAATTATGGAATGCAAATAATTTTTTAAAACATAATAAATGTACATTTAAAAATACCAAAAAAACTCCAAAATCTAAAATTAATATAAATAAATGGATACATTTTGAGTTGTTAAATACAAAAAAAAACGTTGAGAAAAATATAAAGGATTATCGTTTTGATGAAGCAGCTAGAAACATATATCAGTTTGTTTGGCATTCTTACTGTGATTGGTATTTGGAACTATCAAAAACAATCTTATATTCCGATAATAAAAAAGATATCGAAGAAGTTAAAGAAATGGCAAGCTATGTTTTCAAAGAAATATTAGTTTTATTGCATCCGTTCATACCATTTATAACTGAAGAAATTTGGTTAAAAAACAAGCTTGATAATTCAAACAAAAACTATCTGATGCTTACAAACTGGCCAGATGGAAAAGTTCAAAAAGATAAGAGCTTTAAAGATGTTGAAAACTTAATACATATTATATCTGAAATAAGATCATTTAAAAATGAACTAAACATAAGTCCTGGTTCTTTTATTGATATATCAACATCCAAGATAGATAAAAAGAATAGAGATTTTTTAAGAAAAAATGAAACGGTTCTAAAAAAACTTGGTCGTATTTCTAACTTTTTATCCGATGATATAAATAAACCATCTGCATCACTAGTAATAAAAGGCAATGTTTTAAAACTTTATTTTGAAGAAAATATAGATTTAAATTTGATAAAGGAAAATCTATTAAACAAGCAGGCAAAATACAAAGCAGAAATGGATAAAATTCATTCAAGATTGAAAAATAAAGACTTTGTTAAACGTGCTCCGAAACATATTGTTGAACAAGAAAAAACTAATTATAATAATTTACAAAACGATATTAAAAAAATATCACTTACAGTAAAAAGCTTATAATGCCAAAATTTAATAAAAAAAAATTACCAAGTAGACATACTTCATTGGGTCCAGATAAAGCACCTCAAAGGTCATTTTATTATGCAATGAATTTAACAGAAAAGGATGTTGCAAAGCCATTTGTTGGAGTTGTATCTACATGGAATGAAGCAGCACCTTGCAATATAGCTCTCATGAGACAGGCTCAATCAGTAAAAAAAGGTGTTAGCATGTCAGGAGGAACACCTAGAGAATTTTGTACAATTACAGTCACAGATGGAATTGCAATGGGTCACGAAGGAATGAAATCCTCATTAATTTCAAGAGATATTATTGCAGATTCAACCGAATTAACTGTAAGAGGTCATTGTTACGATGCATTAGTTGGGGTGGCAGGTTGTGACAAATCTTTACCAGGTTTAATGATGGCAATGGTAAGATTAAATGTTCCAAGTGTTTTTATTTATGGAGGTTCAATTTTACCAGGTAGATTAAATGGTAAAGACATAACAGTTGTTGATGTTTTTGAAGGTGTAGGAAAATATTCTTCAGGAAAAATTTCGGCACATGCACTTAGAAAAATAGAATTAAAAGCATGTCCAACAGCAGGAGCTTGCGGCGGTCAATTTACAGCAAATACAATGGCATGTGTATCTGAAGCAATGGGACTTGCTTTACCTTATTCTGCAGGAACACCCGCGCCATTTAATAGAAGAGATAAATATGCTTTAGCAAGCGGTAAAGCTGTTATGAATTTATTGGCAAAAAATATTAGACCTAGAGATATTGTTACAAAAAAATCTTTAGAAAACGCTGCTACAATTGTTGCTGCAACTGGAGGATCAACAAACGCTGCTTTACACTTACCAGCTATTGCAAATGAAATTGGAATTAAATTTGATTTAATGGATGTTGCAAGAATATTTAAAAAAACACCTTATCTTGCAGATTTAAAACCTGGTGGAAAATATGTTGCAAAAGATATGTGGAAAGCTGGTGGAGTTCCTATGTTGCTTAAAACACTTTTGGATGGTGGGTATATTCATGGAAACTGTATGACGGTTACTGGCAAAACTATGAAAGAGAATTTAAAAAATGTTAAATTTAATTCAAAACAAAAAGTTATGAGAAAACATAATAATCCTTTATCTCCAGACGGAGGGGTTGTTGGAATGAAAGGAAATTTAGCACCAGAAGGTGCAATAGTAAAAGTTGCAGGTTTAAAAAAATTACAATTTACAGGTAGAGCAAGATGTTTTGATACAGAAGAGGCAGCTTATAAAGCTGTTAAAAATAGAAAATATAAAGATGGTGATATTATAATTATTAGATACGAAGGACCAAAAGGTGGACCTGGAATGAGAGAAATGCTTCAAACAACTGGAGCAATCTATGGACAAGGAAAAGGAGAAAAGGTTGCACTAATAACAGACGGAAGATTTTCTGGAGCCACAAGAGGATTTTGTATAGGACACGTTGGACCAGAGGCATCAGTGGGCGGACCAATAGCATTGCTTAGAAATGGAGATATAATTGATTTGGATGCTAAAAAAGGAACTATTAATGTTCGTTTATCTAAAAAAGAATTAGCTAAAAGAAGAAAGAAATGGAAACCAAAGAAAATTAACTTTGGAAATGGAACGCTTTGGAAGTACGCACAAACTGTTGGACCAGCTTATTTAGGTGCTCCAACTCATCCAGGCGGTAAAAACGAAGTAAAAACTTACGCAGATATTTAATGAAAATAAGACCTGTTATCCTTTGTGGAGGTGCTGGAACTCGACTATGGCCTAAGCAAAAAAAACATCAGGCTAAACAATTTATTGACTTTGGCGGGTGGTCACTAATTCAAAAAACCTTAGAAAGGATCAAAAAACCTATTTTTGATTACCCTATAATAAGTACAAATTTAAAATACTTAAAAGATGTCAGAAAATCTCTAAAAAAAAGCAAAGTTAAAAAGTATAAAATAGTTTTAGAACCAGCAAAAAAAAATACCGCTCCAGCTATATTATCTTCAGCATTAATAAAAGATATACCACAAGAGCAACCTTTAATGTTTTTTGCAGCTGACCACTTGATTGAAAAATCTAGTGTTTTAAACAGATCGTTAAACAAAAATAAAATTCATTTGGATAATGAAAATATATTTGTATTTGGTATCAAACCAACAAGTCCATCAAACGAATATGGTTATTTTTTATCTAAAAAAATTAAAAAAAATATTAATAAAGTTACAAAATTTATTGAAAAACCAAAAGTATCTAAAGCTAAGCAAATAATAAAAAGTAAAGGCTATTGGAACTCTGGTATGTTTTACTTAAGAAAAGACTCAATAATTAATAATTTTAAAAAATACCAAAACAAAACTTATAAAAGCTGTTTAGAGGCAGTAAATAAAGCCAAATATAGAAATAATACTTATTACTTAAATAAGAGAGCATTTATAAAATCTGTAGAAAAATCTTTTGATTATGCAATTTTAGAAAAAACCAAGAAGATTAATGCAATAAAATTAGATATACCTTGGTCTGATCTTGGAAGCTGGAGAGAAATATCTAAGATTTATAAAAGAGATAAAGCAAAATATTTTAAAAAAAAGAATGTTTATTATAGGCCGTGGGGCAGGTATGTTAACTTATTTGAAGGCAAAAACTTTCTTGTAAAAGAACTAACGGTTAATTCGAAATCATCTATTAGTTTACAAAAACATCATCATAGATCTGAACACTGGATGATTACACACGGCAAACCTAAAATTACTATTAATAAGCAAAAGTTTTATAAAAAACCTGAGGAATCTGTTTTTATACCCACAGGCGCTATACATAGAATTGAAAATCATTTCAAAAAACCTGTTAAAATTATCGAAGTTCAAACTGGTCCTATCCTTAAAGAAACTGATATAGTAAGATTTCAAGATATTTATGGGAGAATAAAGTAAACAATGAATATTACATCAGGTTATATTTTTCTATTTTTAGCAATAATACTTGGAATTTGTGCAAATGGATTCTTAAAAACTACCAATGGTTTTACTAATATATTTCCTACTATTTTTTGTGTTACATCAATCGTCCTTTGTTTATTTTGCTTATCTAAAGCTATGAATATAATTCCAGTAGGTTTTACTTATGCAACATATGGAGGATTAACTATTACCGCAGTAACTATTTTTGGAATTATAAAATATAATCAATTACCTAATATTTATGGAACTATAGGTATAATTCTAATAATTATAGGTGTTATTCTTGTAAATTATCTAGGAAAAGTAAGTTCTTAAAACATTTTAACAAATCTGTAACATTTAAATGAGATAATTTTATATGGAACTTTTAACTTTTATCTTAATAGGAATTATAGCATTACTTTTGTTTCTTTTATTAAAAAAAGAAAGAGTTCTAGGCATTAATACAGAAGTTAAAATTGAAGATAATAAGTTAGACGAAGATGAAAGTAAGAAATACAGAGAAACTATTTATAATCTTTTAAATTATATACCTGAAGGAATTATAATTTTAAATAAATCTAAGGAAATAATATTCAGCAACAGTTCAGCCAGTAAAAGATTTCAAACAAAGTTGAATGAAAATATAAGTGGATTTTTAAGAAATCCCGACTTGTTAAATTCAATTGAGAAAGCATTCAATGGAGAAAATTCTAATGATCTTGAAATAGAACTTAGAAATCCCTCAGTTCTTAGAATGAATGTAACAATTTACCAAGATAATCATAATTTATTCTTTGATGAGCCATCTTGCTTGCTTTTTATGAGAGATTTAACTGAATTTCATAAATTTCAACAATTAAAATCTGACTTTGTTGCAAATGTTTCCCACGAACTAAGGACTCCACTGCAATCTATCAAAATGGGACTTGAGACTTTTGAAAATAATGTAGATTTAAAAAAGAACTCTGAAGTTACTAATTTATTACCAGTAATGACCTCCCAATCTGAAAGAATGGAAAATTTAATCAGAGATTTGTTATCTCTTTCAAAGATTGAGTTACAAGAACATATAAGACCAACTCATGAAATAGATTTAATTGAAGTACTTAACTATGTAATGAAGACTTATGAAAATATTGTTAAAAAAAACAATATAAATTTAAATTTACAAAAAACTGAGAATTTTAAAATCATTGGTGATCGAGATAAATTAATAGAAATTTTTACTAACCTCATTGATAATTCAATTAAATATAGTGAGAATGGTAAAGAAATTAAAATTGCTACGAAAAAAGAGGGTGATTTAAATATTGTCTCGATATCAGATCAAGGGGTAGGAATTCCTAAAGAATTTATACATAGAATCACTGAAAGATTTTTCACTGTTGATCCTAGCAAAAGTCGTAGTGTTGGTGGAACAGGCTTAGGTCTTGCTATTGTTAAACACCTTGTTTCTCAACATAGAGGTGAAATGATTATTAATAGTGAAGAAAATCAAGGGACTACAATAGATCTGAAATTCAATTCAATTTGATTCAACTAAAAAGTTAGTCTTTGTAACAAAACTTTAACTTTTCTTTAATAAAATATTTAAGATTTAGATTTAGTTATTTACGCATAACGAATCTAAACAAAGGAGAAATATGAATAGATTAGTAAATATTTTATTAGGGTTTCTTTTAGTTCTTAGTTTTACATCAACTAGTTACTCAAGAGATCAAATAAAAATTGTAGGATCATCTACAGTATACCCGTACGCGACTGTGGTCGCTGAAAAATTCGGTAAAAGTGGTAAATTTAAAACACCTGTAATTGAAAGTACTGGAACTGGTGGTGGAATGAAATTGTTCTGCGCTGGTGTTGGTGCTAATCATCCAGATGTAACAAATGCTTCTAGAGCAATTAAACCTAAAGAAAAAGCTTTATGTGAGAAAAATGGAGTTGCAGAAATTATTGAAATAGTAGTAGGTAATGATGGTATTTCATTTGCACACTCAGTGAATGCCCCAGATGCAGATTTTACAAAAGAACAATTATGGAGAGCTTTAGCATCTAAAGTAGATGTTGATGGTAAACTTGTTGAAAATCCTTATAAAAAATGGAGTGATATTGATGCAAGTCTTCCAAATAAAAAAATCGAAATCTTAATAGCTCCTCCTACATCTGGAACTAGAGATGCATGGAATTCTTTAGTTATGGGTAAAGGATGCTCAAAAACAGCAAAATCTCTTTATGATGCTGCTGGAAAAAAAGCTAAAAAAGAATGTGCTAAAATGAGAGAAGATGGTTATGCAGTTGAAGCTGGTGAAAATGATACTTTAATTGTACAAAAACTTTCATCTAATCCAGACGCTTTCGGTTTTTTTGGTTACAGTTACTTAGTAGCCAATAAAGATAAGATCAAAGCATCAGCGATTAATGGCGTTCAACCGTCATTAGAAGGTATTCAGGATTACTCTTATCCGATTGCTAGACCTTTATTCTTTTATGTTAAAAAAGCACATATCGGTGTAATTCCAGGTATTAAAGAATATCTAAAAGAGTTTACTTCTAAAAAGGCTATGGGTGGTAGAGGTTATTTAGCTGAAATAGGATTAGTTCCTTTAGCTTCAGATAAATACAAAGTTACTAGAACAGCTGCAATAGATTTAAACACAATTAAGATAAAATAATTTTCATTTATCCCCAAAAAAAGGCCAGTAATTACTGGCCTTTTTTTTAATTCAATCTTAGATTTAATTTGTAATATTTCTGTAACATTAAGAATATATCACTCAGGGCGAATGAACATCGTTCTAATATTCTTAATTAGTATATTTTCTGTTTCTTTATTTTTTTATGGAAAATCAAAAACAAAAACCATTTCTATAAAAGATAATATTAAATTAAATGCCTTACCAAAATTTTATGGGTATTATCTTGTTTTATGGTGTTCAATACCAGCATTAGTATTTCTATTAGTTTGGTCGTTATTTGAACCTACAATAATTAAATCAATAATTATAGAAACAGCTGCTAATCAAGGTGCAGTTTTTAATGACAAAAATGAAGCAAACTTAATTTATGAAAAGATTAAAGCTATTCATTTAGGAACTTATTTTGGTGACATTGATAGTATTTTAAAAGAAAGTGCTCTCGCATATGCAAAATTTATAAATCTTTTTACTAATTCTAAAGTAGTATTGATTTTTGGAATAATAATTGCTTCAGTAGTTTATTCATTAAAAAAAATAAGAAATAATAATAAAGCAAGAGATGATGTTGAGGTTATTTTAAAAGGTTTATTATTTGTATCCTCTTTAATAGCAATATTGACAACTCTTGGAATAATATTCTCTCTACTTTTTGAAAGTATCAAGTTTTTTTCAGTCATTAATATTTTTGATTATCTATTTGGTACAAATTGGAGTCCTCAAAGAGCTTTTGTAAGAGATGCTTCATCAATAACAGCTGCGGAATATGAAGAACTGAAAGATGCTTTTGGTTTTATTCCGTTAATAGCAGGGACATCTTTCATTGCTTTTATTGCTATGCTAGTTGCTGTTCCTGTTGGTTTATTTTCAGGAATTTATATGGCTGAATATGCTTCAACTAAAGTAAGAAGAGTATCTAAACCAATTATTGAAATTTTAGCAGGTATACCAACTGTAGTTTATGGTTTCTTTGCTGCATTAACTGTTGGACCTTTTTTTAGACAAGTAGGTGAAAATTTAGGATTAACTGTCTCATCTGAGAGTGCTTTAGCTGCAGGATTAATTATGGGTATTATGATTATACCTTATGTTTCCTCTTTATCTGATGATGTAATAAATTCTGTACCACAATCATTAAGAGATGGTTCATACGCTGTAGGAGCAACTAAGTCAGAAACTATCAAACAAGTTGTAATCCCTGCGGCACTGCCTGGTATAATAGGATCAGTATTATTAGCAGTATCAAGAGCGATAGGTGAGACAATGATAGTTGTAATGGCAGCTGGTCTTGCAGCAAATCTAACAATAAATCCATTAGAGTCTACCACAACAATTACAACTCAAATTGTTATGATCCTTGTTGGTGACCAAGAATTTGATAGTCCAAAAACTCAGTCTGCTTTTGCTTTAGGACTTACATTATTTATAGCAACACTAGTATTGAATTATATTGCTCAAAGAGCTGTTAAAAAATATAGAGAAAAATATGACTAAAGAAGAAAGATTAAAAAAAAGACATCAAGCTGAAAAGAGGTTTAGATTTTATGGTTTAACATCTATTTTTGTAGCTTTGTTATTTGTTGTTATTTTAGTTCAAAATATTTTCTCAAAAGGAAGTTCAGCTTTTAAAAAAACAGTAATCACAACTGAGATTTTCTTTGATCAGGAGTTACTAGAAATTCAAAATGGTGCATCTGAAGAAGATATAATGGAAGCTGATTTTTATGATCTAATGATAGAAAATTTAATAAAGGCTTATCCAGCAAAAGATAGAGATGAAGAAGATGAATTATTGAGGCTATTTAGTGGTGACGCTGAAATTGAGATTAAAAAAGCCTTTTTAAAAGATAATAACTTAATAGGTAAAACAATCACGTTAGATTTAACAGCCTCAGATGACATTGATCAATTACATAAAGGTAATTATCCAAGAGATCTCCCCGAAGAAAGAAGAAGAATCTCTGACTTTCAATTAGTTATATACGATTATTTTGTTGAAAATAAAAAGATAAGTAAAAATTTTAACAATTATTTCTTTAACAATGGTGACTCTAGAGATCCAGAATTAGCAGGTATAGGTGGAGCTTTAGTTGGATCTTTTTATAGTATTTTAATTTGTTTGTTATTAGCTTTTCCTGTAGCTGTTCTGGCGTCAATTTACTTGGAAGAGTTTGCCCCTAAAAATAAAATTACAGATTTTATTGAAATTAATATAAACAATTTAGCAGCAGTGCCTTCCATTGTTTACGGTTTACTTGCTCTTCAGATTTTACTTTCTACTATACAATTGCCTCGATCAACACCATTAGTTGCTGGAATAACTTTAGCGTTAATGACTTTACCAAGAATTATCATTCCATGTAGAGCATCATTAAAAGCTGTTCCACCTTCTATAAGAGAAGGTGCTCTCGCTGTTGGTGCATCCAAGTTTCAATCTGTTTTTCACCATGTAGTGCCATTAGCATTACCTGGAACTTTATCAGGAACTATAATTGGATTAGCTCAAGCTTTAGGTGAAACTGCACCACTTATCTTAATTGGTATGGTTGCATTTGTTGTTGATATTCCTTCAAGCCCAGTTGATCCATCTTCTTCATTACCAGTTCAAGTTTATTTATGGTCTGAGTCTGCAGAAAGAGGCTTTGTTGAAAAAACTTCAGCAACTATTATGATGCTCTTAACCTTTTTAATTGTAATGAATTTCGTTGCAGTATATTTAAGACAAAAATTTGAAAAACGATGGAACTAAATGAGTAATATCAAAATAAAATCAAAAAATTTGGATGTTTTTTATGGTGATAAACAGGCATTGTTTGATGTGAATTTAGATTTGAACGAAAAAGAGGTTACAGCATTAATTGGTCCATCTGGATGTGGTAAATCAACTTTTATAAGATGCATTAACAGAATGAATGACGTGATCGATATTTGTAAAGTTACAGGAAATATTGAAATGGATGGTATGAATATTAATGACAAAGATCTGGATGTTGTCTCATTAAGAGAAAGAGTTGGAATGGTTTTTCAAAAGCCAAATCCATTTCCAAAAAGTATATATGATAATATTTCTTATGGTCCTAAAATTCATGGAAAAGGCGAAACTAAAAGCGAACTAGATCAAATTGTTGAGAACAGTTTAAAAAAATCTGCTTTATGGGAAGAAGTTAAAGATAGACTTGATGAACCAGGTACAAGTTTATCTGGAGGACAGCAACAAAGACTTTGTATAGCGAGAGCTATATCTGTTAATCCTGAAGTGATCTTAATGGATGAACCATGTTCAGCATTA
>CACCZY010000005.1 GCA_902550635.1 uncultured Pelagibacteraceae bacterium | reverse complement strand
ATAATTCCAGGACCAGGATAAGATTCATTTGAAACTTTAAATGTATCTTTTTCATTATCAGGCTTTACAACTGTTTTAATTTCTAATTTATATTTTTTTGCAAAATCAAAATCTCTTTGATCATGTGCTGGACAACCAAAAACTGCTCCAAATCCATAGTCCATAAGTACAAAATTGGCAAAATAAACTGGCACTTTATTAGTTTTATCTAAAGGATTAATTGCTACTAAATTTGTTTTAAATCCTAGCTTTTCAGCCTGCGCAATAGATTCTTCAGTAGTTCCTGTTTTTGAACACATTTTTTTAAAGTTAATAAATTCTTTGTCATTTTTGTAATGTTCAGAAAGAGGATGATCCACAGATACTGCTAAAAATGATAAGCCAAATAGAGTATCGGGTCTTGTTGTAAAACATTTTATATTTTTAATTGGTAAATAACCTTCAATAGCAAAGTTAATTTCACATCCTAAAGATTTTCCAATCCAATTTTTTTGCATTATCTTTACTTTATTTGGCCATTCGTCTAGGCTATCTAAAGAAGATAATAATTCATCAGAAAATTTAGAAATGTTAAAAAACCATTGATTCAATTTTTTTCTTTCAACAGTTGCTCCTGATCTCCATCCTTTACCATCAATTACTTGTTCATTAGCAAGCACAGTTTCATCAACTGGATCCCAATTTACATAATTTTCTTTTCTATAAACAAGACCCTTATCGTATAATTCAAGAAAAAAAAGCTGCTGATGCTTGTAATAATCTTTTGAACAAGTTGAAATTTCTCTATCCCAGTCTATTGATAAACCTAACTGTTTTAATTGTGATTTCATTACTGCTATATTTTTTTCAGTCCATTCTTTTGGATCTAAATTATTTTGACGAGCAGCATTTTCGGCTGGCATACCGAAAGAATCCCAGCCCATAGGATGTAGAACGTTAAATCCTTTCATTTTTTTATGTCGTGCTAATACATCTCCTATAGTATAATTTCTAACGTGACCCATGTGTATTTTTCCAGATGGATAGGGAAACATTTCTAAACAGTAAAATTTTTTTTTTGTTTTATCTATTTGAACTTTATTAATTTTTTCTTTTTCCCAATAAACCTGCCACTTGGACTCAATTAATTTAAAATTATATCTTTCCATAAATGATTATACCTTTGCAAAAATAAAAAAATTAACTCAATAATTTAATTTGTTTTAATTACCCAGTGTTTTAGCTTTGTCGCCTAATCTAGGATATTTTTTATTGAATTCTTTTCTTCTTTTTTTAAGTATATCTTTTTCAATTAAAACTGCTCTTTTTAAAATTGCTAATCTAAGTTCATCAGGCATGTTGTTTTGTAATTTTTGAACTTTACATTTATTATTGTTATCACATATTTTTTTATGAACAAAAATTTTTAAAGAATCTGATCTAATTTCATCTGATAGAAATCTAACTGTAACCTTTATAGCCTCGTTATTATATTGTTCACTGTACCAATCCGTAATAATTATTCCTCCACCATAATCAGCGCTACTTAAAATCATAAAATCTAAAGTATCCATTGTAGCTTTCCAAAGTGGATTTGCTGAAGCAAACATTACTGTTCCACCTTTATTTTCTCCAGTTCGCAACAACTTTATTCCTTTACCTTCTTCTATGTTTCTTCTTACTCTTTCATCAGCTTGATGTGGTGTTTCTGAAGCTGGAGATGGGTCCCATATTTTTTTTCCACCACAAGAATTAAGTAAAAATATAAAAAAAATAGGAATAATTGCTAATTTTTTAAATAAATTCATAAATTTTATGTTTAAACTAATTCAACAAACTTGCACAACTAACAAATGATTAAAATATGTTGCATTTTTGCAACAAATTGTAAAAATATTCAATTATAAAGGCTTTTTAGGGTATTTTTCTTAATTTTTAAAATAAATATCTGCCATTCATATATGAATAAAAAAAAGGAGTAATTATGAATAAACTTAAAAAACTAGGTGTATCAGCATTAGCTGGATCGCTAGCTGCTTTTTCAGCACAATCTGCTGAGTTAAGCTTCACTGGTGACTCTAGTGTTTCATACACTTCAGGTCAAGCTACAGCAAATGCTTCAGCTGCGGCAGGTATATCTGCTGACGTTGGAATGTCATTTTCTGCAAGTGGAGAACTGGACAATGGTTGGACAGTAAGTACAGCTGTTGATACAGGTAATAACAACACTGCTTCATCTGCACAATTAACAATTGGATTAGGTGATATGGGAACTGTACAGTTCAACCAAATCGCTGGTTCATTTGTTAGAGGTTTAGATGATACTTTACCAACAGCATGGGAAGAAACTAGTGACGCAGACGGTCACACTAACGTTGCTTCTATTGTTGGTGATGCTACTAACGATGGTTCAATATCTTACAAAACAGCTGCTCTTGATTTAGGCGGTGCTTCAATCCAAGCTATGGTTGACTACGATTCAGCGCCAGGTGTTGCTGATGGAGGCCAAGCTGCTACTATTGCAAGATCTACTTTTGATAGTGGTTTAGCAGTTGGTATTGATGCTAGCATGGGTGGTTTAACTCTTAAAATTGGTCATGAAGAACTATCTTCAATCTTAACTACTAGAAACGATCAGAAAAACTCAGTTATTTCAGCTGTATATAGTGCTGGTGCGTTCTCTCTTGGTTATGCAGAATGGGAGCACAACGATGGTGCTGCTGCATCTGCAGGTGCTGACTATACTGGAGAAGGTATGTCAATTGCGTTTAACGTAAATGACAATTTAACAATCTCTTACGGTACACATGAAGATAACAAGGAAGCTGATAGTAATGATGCTAACACAGTTGATGTTGACATTGATTCTATCCAAGCTGCTTACACAATGGGTAGCATGGCTGTTAAAGTTCAAAGAACAGAAACAGACAATCCTAACTTCGTGAATAATACTGAGTCAGAACTGTCTGAAGTTAACGTTTCATTCTCGTTCTAATTTAGTAAGAAGTTAAAATATTTAAAACGGCCTAAATTTTATTTAGGCCGTTTTTTTTTATCCAAGAAACAGAAGCAAAACCTGATATAAATTTTCTATTAATTTTTTTAAAATTATTATTATTAATTCCACCTAAAGCTATTATGTTTCTTTTTGTAATTGATGTGAGATTAGTAAATTTATAAATTCCTAAAAAATTATTATAATATGTAGTTTTAAACAATGGACTTACAAATATATCTTCACAATTTTGTATTTCTTTAGTTCTAATTTCGCTTAAATTATGTGCAGAACCAATAATTTTAAAATTTTTTCTCAGTTTATAACAATTATGCTTATTTGATTTGTTAAATGAGGGTATGTAGGCGCCATCAAGTACTAATTCATGTGCAAGCTTAACATTATTAGAAAGATAAAGTTTATTTCCTTTTCTTCTTAGAAAATCTTTTATTTTAAGTATATTTTTTTTACTTATTTCTTTTTTATAATTTCTTAAAATTACAATTACATCTTTATTAAGATTTATAAGTTCATTTTCTTTAAATTTCTCAATAAAGTGATAAATTTTAAATAATTTATGAATCATGAATCTATTAATAAATTAGCTATAATTAAAACAGAAATAAATAAAAAAATTTCAAGTTTAAATTTAAATAATTATTTTCCAAATATAATAGCTGTAAGTAAAACTTTTCAACTAGAGAAAATTGAACCTTTAATAGAGCACGGCCATGTACATTTTGGTGAGAATAAAGTCCAAGAAGCATTAAACAAATGGCAAAATGCTAAACAAAAAAATAAAAAATTAAAACTTCATATGCTTGGAAAACTTCAGAGAAACAAAGTTAAGTTTGCAGTTGGCTTTTTTGATTACTTACATTCTGTTGATAATATAAAACTTGCTGAAACGATTGCTAAAGAACAACAAAAAAATAATTTAAAACCTAAAATTTTTTTACAAGTTAATATTGGTAACGAAAATCAAAAAAGTGGAATTTCTATAGATAATCTTAAAGAATTATACAATGTTTCAGTTAGAGATTTTAATTTAAATGTAATTGGTTTGATGTGTTTACCTCCAGAGAATAAGGATCCTAAAGAATATTTTATTAAAACTAAAAAATTAAATGATGAATTAAAATTAGACCAGTTAAGCATGGGTATGTCCAGTGATTATTTAAAAGCTATTGAATTTAAATCCACTTATTTAAGAATCGGATCAAAAATTTTTGGAACTAGAAATTAATTTAATTGAATATATGTTTTTTTATTTATTAGTTTGACTAATATTAAAAAATCATTTTTGTTTACAGTTATACACCCATTAGTTGGTTCATAATTTTCGGTTAAGTGAATAAAAATTGCACTGCCTTTATTTTTAATTCTTTTTTTATTGTAATTAATAACAATTAAATAATTATATTTACTATCGTTTCTATAAAATTTTTCTTTATCAATATTTTTAAGAGATAAAACTTCTTGATTATAGTATTGATTATTTGGAATATCACACCACCCTATATTTCTAGTAATTTTTTTAGTAGTTAGAGATGTATTTGGTTTTTTAACACGATCCGGTCTATAATATAATTTGCCTAAACTAAATGTTCCTTTAGGAGTGCTTTTATCTCCTTCAATTTTGTTTTTTTTTAATCCATTTTTGCCAATTGCGCATTTAAATTCAAATTCATCAAAAATTAACTTCTCTTTATTTTTTAATTTTATTAACATAAATTAGTAAATTATGAATCAGTCAGTAATCGTTATCAATATAAAGCCGATATATGAAATTTTAAATGAAATAAATGATAATTTTTCATATAAATTAATTTATTTTAATATTAAGGAATTTGAAGAAAATTATAACAAAAATCACAAAAAATTAGATAACACCATATTTATCACTGCTGAAGAAGATATTCAGAGGTTAAATCAAATTGGAATTAAAAAAGAAAAATTATTATTAATTAATATTATTCCTGAAAATATTTACAAATTAATAGATAGAATCAATGTCTGTTTAATTCAAAATAAGTATGAGTTTCAATCTAGTATAAGAATAAAAAATTATAATTTAGATATAAATTCAAAGATTATAATTTTTAATAATAAAAAATTAAAGTTAACTGAAAAGGAAATAGAGATTATTTTATTTTTAAATAAAGAGAAATTACCAAAAAAGGTTAATGACCTTCAAAGAACAGTATGGGGATATTCTCATGATATTGAAACTCATACTGTTGAAACTCATGTATATAGACTCAGAAAAAAAATATCTGATACCTTTAAAGATGATAAATTTATTTTAAGTGATGATAATGGTTATTTTTTATGAAGAAAAAAAATTTTATAGCAAAAGATCTTATGTCAAAAAAATATAGACCTAGAGTTATAAAACCAAAAAAAGGGAAAGGCAGTTTTATTAGAAAGAAAAAATAAATTTATAGTCTCGCACCTATTTGTTGAATGACTTTAGACGACATTTCAGTTCCTTTTTCTAAACTTTCTTTAATTGAAAAGTTGTTTACATGACCATGTAAAAAACCAGCTGCAAAAAGGTCGCCAGCACCAGTTAGGTCAACAATCTTAAGGTTTTTTTGGACACCACATTCTACAACTTCATCTTGCTTTATTGCAATGGCTCCATTTTCTCCTCTAGTAAGTACTATTAATTTTCCAAGTTGTTTAGAAAAGCTTATTACTTCGTCAAAGTTTTTAGCATCAATTAATGATGTAATTTCTTGTTCATTAGCAAATGTAATATCTAACTTATTTTTCACTAAATCTAAAAAATGAGATTTATGCCTATCTACGCAAAATTGATCTGATAATGACATCGCAACTTTGTTTGCTCTGTTAATTGCTTTATCAAAAGCTTTTTTTGGTTCACCTTCATCCCAAAGATAGCCTTCAAGAAATATTATTTCACTTTTCTTAATTGCATCAGAACTAACGTCGCTTTCACTAATTTTTCCTGCAGTACCCAAAAATGTACACATAGTTCTTTCAGAGTCTGGAGTAACTAAAATTAAACATGTCCCAGTTGGTAATTCTTCTTTTTTTTTTGAATAAAAATATTCAACATTTTCTTTTTTTAATCCTTCTTCATATTTGCTTCCAAGATCATCATCAGATACTTTTCCTATAAATCCTACTTTATTTCCGAGTTGAGATATACCCACTATTGAATTTGCTACTGATCCACCAGAAACAGTTTTTTCAATTTTAAGATTAGATAATAATTTTTTAAATTCAGTCTCATCAAAAATTAATTTCATTGTGCTTTTAGTTAAGCCATTTCGAGTAATAAAATTATCATCGACTTTGCAAATAACATCTACAATTGCATTTCCTATTCCTAAAATTTTCATAATTAAGCTTTCTTTGTTTTTATTGGTGATTTTCTATTAGGATAACAAGTAGTACAAATTTTACAAGTTAAACCATAACATTCTCTGGCTTTACAATATTCTCTTCCATAATAGATTATTTGAAGATGAAGTTTATTCCAGAATTTTTTAGGAAATAATTTCTTTAAGTCTTTCTCAGTTTGAATAACGTTTTTGCCATTAGTGAGGCCCCATCTTTGAGCTAATCGATGTATATGAGTATCAACAGGGAATGCTGGATAACTAAAACCTTGCGACATAACTACACTGGCTGTTTTGTGACCTACACCAGGTAATTTTTCAAGATCTTCAAAATTATCAGGAACTTTTCCATTATGTTTTTCAATTAATTGTTTTGATAATAAATAAACACTTTTTGCTTTAACTCTGAATATGCCAATACTTTTAATAAGTTTTTCAATTTTTTTTCTTCCTAATTTTACGAAGTGTTCAGGTTCATTGTATTTTGGATAAATATTTTTAGTAACTTTATTTACATTAACATCAGTAGTTTGAGCAGATAGCAACACGGAAACTAAAAGAGTAAATTTATTTCTATGTTTTAAAGGAATTGGTGTTTTTGGATAAATTCTATTTAATATTTTTAATATTATTTTAGATCTTTGAACTTCATTCATTTGAAATTCAAAACATCTCTCATTGAATAAAGTCCAGGTTTTTTCTTAATTAACCATTTTGCCGCTGTAAATGCTCCTTCTGAATAAAGAGCTCTATCAAATGCTTCGTGATTTAATGTAATTATTTCTTTGCCACTTGAGAATGTTACTTCATGCTCTCCAACAACTTCACCTTTTCTTAATGAATTAAAATTAATTTTTTCTCCATATGGAAATGTTTTTTTGTTTAAATATTTTTTCCCCATTAGCTTATAAAAGTCTTTATTTTTCCCAACAGCTATGCCTTTACCGAGCATTAAAGCTGTACCTGAAGGATGGTCTTTTTTATGTTTATGATGAATTTCAAAAACTTTACTTAAGAAATTATTTCCAAGAGACTTTGATGCAATTTCAGTTAAATACATCAATAAATTTATTCCTAAACTCATATTTCCTGCTCTAAGTATAGGTATTTTTTTAGAGTATTTTTTAATTAAATTCTCTTCTCTTTTAGTAAATCCAGTTGTTCCAATAACTACTCTTTTTTTTAGTTTTGATGCAATTTTAAGAACTTCAAAAGTGCATTTTGGAACTGTAAAATCTATTATTAAATTTGCTTTTTTAAAAGCTTGTTCTGTATTCAGGCTTGGTCTAATTCCGTGAATTTTTTTATTAATTATTTTATTTTCTGTAAGAGCAACTATTTTAAAATTTTTGTCAGATTTCGCAGATTTAATGATCTGTTGACCCATTCTGCCCATACATCCAGTAATAGCTAAATTAATTTTTTTCATTTTACGATAAGGTATGAAACTATCATAATGCCCAAAACAATTATAGTCCAAATAGATAAATTTTTTAAGAACTGATTTAATTTTGAATTACTTCTAAGAAATGCTGGAAGAACCAATATTAAAACAGCTATTAATGATATTGCAGGTACAATTTCTTCTATTCCCATTATTTAATTTTTCCAAAAACTTTTAGCTTTCTGAAAGAATTTCTTAATACTTGGGTTCGATTTTTCATTTTCAATTTTTCTAAACTTTTCTAGTAATTCTTTTTGTTCTTTGTTTAAAGATATAGGTACTTCTGTACTTACTTGCACATAAAGATCCCCAGAGCCATTTCCTCTCATATATGGCATACCTTTTCCTCTTAACCTAAATTGTTTTCCATTTTGAGTTCCAGATGGTATTTTAATTTTTGCTTTTCCACCATCTATTGTCGGTATTTCAATAGATGTACCCAAAGCTGCATCTGCAATAGAGATAGGGCACTCAAAGAATAAGTTTTCATCTGATCTTTTGAATAAATCATGTGAATCAACATTAATAAAAAGATAAAGATCTCCATTACTACCACCTCTAGATCCAGCTTCACCTTTTCCAGCTAGTCTTATTCGTGTTCCATCATCAACACCTTTTGGTATTGTGACTGATAATCTTTTTGAAGCTTGTTTTTTACCTTGTCCACCACAACTAGAACACGGATTCGTTATTTCCTCACCTGATCCTGAACATTGAGGACATGTTTGTTGAACAGTAAAAAAACCTTGGCTTGATCTAACTTGTCCATGACCTCCGCACATTGAACATGAACCTGCATCATGACCTGGCTTTGAACCATTGCCTTTACAAGTATCACATTTTTCAGATGTTGAAAATTTAATATCTTGTTTTTTTCCAGTATAGGCCTCTTCTAAAGTTATTGATAAATCATACCTAAGGTCCGATCCCCTATTGTTTGATCTTCTACTTCTTCTTCCTCCACCAAACCCTTCTCCAAAAAAATCTTCAAATATATCAGAAAAATTACTTGAAAAATCAAAGTTACCAAAGCCACCCCTGCCACCAGCTCCATTTTCAAATGCGGAGTGACCAAAATTATCATAACTCTGTTTTCTTTCATTGTTTGATAATACGTGATAAGCTTCAGAAGCTTCTTTAAATTTTTCTTCAGCTGCCTTATCACCTTTGTTTTTATCAGGATGATATTTTACAGCTAATTTCCTATAAGCTGATTTAATTTGATCTGCTGTGGAACTTTTATTAACACCTAAGACGTCATAATAATCTCTTTTTGCCATAACTAATTTATAGACAAATAGTTGCTAGCTTAGGCGCTTTTTTCTTTATTCTCGTCTTTTACTTCTTCAAAGTCTGCATCAACAACGTTATCGTCTTTTTTTCCTTCTTGTTTGGTGTCCTTAGAAGCCGTCGCATCTCCAGGCTTAGCACTTTGCTGTGACTTATAAATTGCTTCACCTAGTTTCATTGATGCTTGAACTAATTCTTGTGTTTTTTTCTTAATATCTTCAACATCAGTTCCTTTAAGTGCATTTCTTAAATTAGCAGATGCACTTTCAATTGCTTTTTTATCTGTTTCAGAAACTTTGCTTCCATGTTCTTTTAAATTTTTTTCTGTTGAATGTAATAGAGTATCAGCCTGATTTCTTGCATCAACTGCTTCTCTTTTCTTTTTATCAGCATCTTTGTTAGCCTCAGCTTCTTTTACCATTTTGTTAATTTCATCTTCGCTTAAACCACCAGAAGCTTGAATTTGTATTTTTTGCTCTTTACCAGTACCCTTGTCTTTTGCAGACACATTTACAATACCATTTGCATCTATATCAAAAGTAACTTCTATTTGAGGAACTCCTCTTGGTGATGGAGCAATTCCAACTAATTCAAAATTTCCCAGTAATTTATTGTCGGAAGCCATTTCTCTTTCACCTTGTAATACTCTAATTGATACTGCCGGCTGATTATCTTCAGCAGTTGAAAAAACTTGGCTTTTTTTTGTTGGTATTGTTGTATTTTTATCAATTAATTTTGTTGATACACCACCTAGAGTTTCAATACCTAAAGATAATGGGGTTACATCTAATAACAAAACATCTTTTACATCACCTTGAAGAACACCAGCTTGAATTGCAGCACCCATTGCAACAACTTCATCGGGATTAACACTTTTGTTTGGTTCTTTCCCAAAAAAGTTTTTAACTTCTTCAATTACCTTAGGCATTCTAGTCATTCCACCAACTAAAATTATCTCATTAATGTCTGAAGCCGATAATCCAGCATCTTTTAAAGCAGTTTTACAAGGAGGAATAGTTCTTGAAATCAAATCTTCGACCAAAGCTTCTAGTTTTGCCCTTGTCATTTTTAAATTTATATGTTTTGGACCAGTTTTGTCAGCAGTTATAAAAGGTAAGTTAATTTCAGTTTGTGCAGCTGAAGAAAGCTCAATCTTTGCTTTTTCAGCAGCTTCTTTTAATCTTTGCAGAGCCAGTTTGTCAGACTTTAAGTCTATACCATTTTCTTTCTTAAATTCTGCAAGTAAATATTCAACTATTGTATTGTCAAAATCTTCACCACCTAAAAAGGTATCGCCATTTGTAGATTTAACTTCGAATACACCATCTCCTAGTTCAAGAATAGATACATCAAATGTACCACCTCCTAAATCATATACTGCAATTTTTTTGTTTGCTTTTTTATCTAAGCCGTAAGCTAGAGAAGCTGCAGTAGGTTCATTTATAATTCTTAATACTTCAAGTCCTGCTATTTTCCCAGCATCTTTTGTCGCTTGTCTTTGAGCATCATTAAAATAAGCTGGAACTGTAATTACAGCTTTTGTTACTTCCTGTCCTAAATATTTTTCTGCAGTTTCTTTCATTTTTTGTAAAACAAATGCAGAAATTTGAGAAGGTGAATATTTTTGCCCTTTAGCTTCAATCCATGCATCACCTTTTTCTGAATTTACAATTTTAAATGGTGCTGTATTAATATCTTTTTTTACCGTTGGGTCTTCAAAATTTCTTCCAATTAATCTTTTAACAGCAAAAATTGTATTTTCAGGGTTAGTTACAGCTTGTCTTTTTGCTGGTTGTCCAATTAATTTTTCATCGTTATCTGTAAAAGCGACTACAGATGGAGTTGTTCTTGCACCTTCTGTATTTTCTAAAACTTTTGGCTGTGCACCTTCCATAATGGATACACATGAATTAGTCGTTCCTAAGTCTATTCCTATAACTTTGCTCATTATTATTTATCCTTCCTCCTTCATATAAGTGTTATTTTTCATAGTACAAGTCAGTATAAAGATTAATTTTTTTGAGGTTTTTCATGGTTTTTTACTTCTTTTTTATTTTTCTTTTTTGATACAGCAACTAGCGATGGTCTAAGTAATCTATCTTTCATGATAAAACCCTTTTGTATTTCCTGAACTATTGTTCCGCTATCTTTGCTGTCATCTTCTACTTCCATCATCGCCTGATGGAGGTTAGGATCTAATTTTTCATTGATTGATTTAATTGGTTCTATATTATTTTTTTTAAATATTGAAAGCATGTCACTATAGACAATATTTAAATGTTCTGTAATTTTTTTAAGAGACTCACTGCCTTTTAAACTTTCATCATTTTCTAGCGCCAACTTTGATCGTTCAAGATTATCTAATAAATTAAGTGCCTCTTTTGCAAATGAAAAACCACCGTAATCAAATGCTTCGTCTTTTTCTTTTTCAAATCTTCTTCTTTGATTTTCCATTTCAGCAAAAGTTCTAGTAAGCTTGTCTTCTAATTCTTTAATTTTATCTTCAGAAGATAGCCCTTCTTTTTTTGCCTCACCTTCGGGTGATGGTTTAATATCTAATTCTGACTTTTCAGAATTATCTTCTTGTTTTTTGTTTTTTTCTAATGTTTCTTCTTTTTCCATTTAGTTCTATATGGTAAGTAAATATTTTATTTCTAGATGCAATATAAAAAAATTAAAGAAATTTTGATTGGGTCAAATAACGACGGAAAAATAAAGGAAATTAAAGATTTACTTCCAAAAAAGCTAAAAATTTATACGCCAAAAAAATTTAAAATTAAAAGTCCCAAAGAAACGGGAAACACATTCAGAAAAAATTCCTATTTAAAAGCAAAATACTTCTCTAAAAAAACAGGAAAAATTTGTTTAGCCGATGATTCTGGACTAGAGATTTATGTTTTAAATAAATTACCAGGAATTTATTCTGCCAGGTGGGCAGGAAAGAAAAATAATTTTGATTTAGCAATCGATAAAGTTTACAAGAAATTAAAAAAAAAACCAATCTGGAAAAATAAAAAAATTAAAGCAAGATTTGTATGTGCACTAACTATATATTGGCCAAATGGTAAATTTATATATTCAATTGGCAAAATAGATGGACAAATTTCTAAAAACAAACTAGGAAAAAAAGGATTTGGTTATGATCCCATTTTTATTCCTGAAGGAAAAAAGTTGACTTTTGGTCAGATAAAACCAAGCTTAAAATATAAAATTGATCATCGTTTTAAAGCATTTAAAAAATTAAAAAACTTCATCTACTAATTTATTTTCAATTTTATAAATTTTTAATTTATGTGTGATTTTATTTTCACTTATTTGAAACTCGCCCACTTTTCCTTTGAATTTATTTTTATTTATAAATAGTTTTTCATCTACAACGTAACCATTTTTTCTTATTAAATAATAAGTTAGACCTACTAAATCATAACTTATAAATGATATTTCATCTGGAGTATTAAAGTAATTTTTTTTATAATCATTAACAAATTCATCAAATAATTTTTTGTTAACAGATGGAAAATATATTGGGTGCAAAGATGAAAGATCAATTAAAGATTCATCAAACCATTGATTCAATGTAGTCAAATAAATTTCTTTTGGATTTACATCTGTGTAAAGTAGTGAAGTTAATACACTTTTTAATCCTTCATTAAAATCTGTAATTAAAATTGAGTCATATTTTATTTTTCCTAGTGTATCTTTTTTTTTTAATTTTTTAATTAAATTTTGATATTTTTCTTTATCTTCCTCTTCTAATCTTTTTATTTCCTTTTCTAAATTTATTTTTCTTTCTTTATACTTGGTTACTTCTTCGATTTGTTTTGTTAGTTTTGTTGGATTTGTATTATAAAAATAAACCCTTCTATTTTTAATTTTACTTTTACTAATTGCTTCGTCTATTTCATTTCTAAAGTTTGATTTTGGAACAAGAATTAATAAATCTTCAGCTTTTTTATTTATTAGAAATTCATTAATAGTTTGTAGTTGTGATACAGCATTTATTCCTCCAGCAATAACATTTTTTGGATTTTCAATAATCCTATTTGTAAATGATAAAAAAGTTACATCTTTAATTTTATATAAATTTTTTATATTTCTATTGAACACTGGTCCTATTATAATTTTAACTCCAATATTTTTAAGTGCTTGGGCAGCCAACAAGGTTGAATATGGATTATCTTTTGTATCTTTAGGAATTATTATTATTTTTTGGTCATTTATTTTATTTATTGCTAGCAAAGAAGCTTTAACAATATTTTTTCCTAATTCTTCATTTTTACCACTTAAGGGCACAAGCAAACCTATTTTTATTGTATCATCAGAAAATGCCTTAAAACATAAAAAAACTAAATTTAATAAAATAACTATTTTTAAAATCAGTATTTTTTTCATAAGAATCATACTAATATACACATTAATTTAATGAAAGAAGCATCAAGAAAAATTAACCGAATATCATCTGGTTTATATATTGTTTCCACACCAATTGGAAATTTAAAAGATATTACATTTAGAGCCATCGAAGTTTTAAATAATTCTGATTTAATTTTGTGTGAGGATACTAGAATTTCACAAAAAATATTAAATTATTATAAAATTAAAACTCAATTAATATCAAATCATAAATTTAATGAAAAAAAGAATATTAATAAAATAATTTTAGAACTTCAAAATTCTAAAATTATTTCATTAATATCTGATGCAGGAACCCCCACAATATCTGATCCAGGAAAAATTATTATAAATGAATGTATAAAAAATGGAGTTAAGATATATTCAATACCTGGACCATCCGCAGTAACAGCCGCTATTTCAGTTTCAGGATTCAGTGATCGTTATTTTTTTTATGGTTTTTTACCTTCTAATTTGAATGAAATAGAAAAAACTTTTAAATTTTTATCTAATATAGAAACAAGTATAATTTTTTTTATCTCATCAAAAAAAATTAATAAAATAATTGAAAAATTAAAAAATTTTTTTAATGAAAGAAACATTGTAATTTGTAGAGAATTAACAAAGTTTTATGAGGAAATAATTAGGTCTCCTATTAATGAAATTAAGCATTTTGATAATTCTTTAAAAGGAGAACTTACAATAGTTATTTCAGAAAAAAAAACGAAAATAAAATCGAAAAACTTAGACGAATCAGATAAAAAAATGATAAAAAAATTATTTAAAAAAATGTCAGTAAAAGATATTGTAAAATTAGTTTCAAAAAATAAGAGTATTTCAAAGAAAAAAATATACGAATATTGTTTATCTTTAAAATGAAAAAAATATTTTTTTTTACTGTAGGCGTTATATTGGTTATTTTTTTAAATAGTTGTGCTGGTGTTGGTTCCAAAGGTGTTTTTGGTACCGGAGTAAGTATTGCTTTTGATCCAAGAACAGTAGGTACACAAATTGATGACTCAATTATGCAAAAAAATCTTATGTCAAAATTAGTTTTAAGAGACAAAAGTTATCTTTTATCTGTAAAGACAAAAGTTTTAGATGGTAGAATATTTATAACTGGGAAAGTGGAAAATCCTGAAGAAAAATTGCAAATCACAAAATTAGCATGGGAAATCAGAGGTGTAAGATCAGTGAGAAATGATATTAAGATAAAAGAAAATTTTAACTTTTCGCAATCTGCTAAAGATCTTCTTATCACCTCACAATTAAGAACTGCATTTATAGTTAATAAAAAAATTAAATCTTCTAATTATAATATTGATACTTATAAAAAGAAAATATTCATTTATGGAATTGCTCAAAACAAAGATGAACGTGATCTAGTTATTAAAGAAGCAAAGCAAATTTTGGATGTTAAAAATGTAATTGCAAGTATTTTGTTAGTCGAAGACTTAAGAATTCAAAAAGATTAATTTTTTTTATTATAATTTATAACCCCAGCCGAATATGCAGCAACAGATGCTAGATTCAAAATATCTGAAGTTGATGATCTTAATGGTGCAATTTCTATAGCTTGTCCTAAACCAATAAGTAGAGGTCCTATTACTTTAGCACCACCTAAAGTTTTCATAGTTTTATACGTTATTGCAGCACTATGTTGACCTGGCATAATTAAAACATTTGCATTACCAACAATATCAGAAAAAGGGTATAGATCTTTATATATATCATCAAGAGCAACATCTGGTTGCATATCGCCATCAAATTTAAAATTTACATTCTTGCTTTTTAAAATATCAACAGCATCTCTAATATGTTTAGTCCTACTAGTAATGGGCTGACCAAAAGTTGAGTGAGATAAAAAAGCTATTTTTGGATCAAAACCAAAAAGTCTAACTACTCTTGCAGAAGATATTGCAATTTCCGCTAATTGAGTTGATGAAGGATATTCATGTACAGTAGTATCAGCAATGAATACTGTTCTTCCTTTACTAACTACCATGTTTAAACCAAACATAATTTCTCCTGGTCTGGACTCAACAACTTTTTTAATTTTTTGAAGTGATTGTGAATATCTTCTAGTATTTCCAGTAACCATAGCATCTGCATCTCCAGTGGCAACCATACATGCTCCCCAAATAACTCTATCATTTCTGACCATTCTATCGCAGTCTCTTTCAAGCATTCCTTGATCTCTATGTAGTTTTTTAAATATATATTTAGAATATTTTTCTCTTTTGTCTTTTATTGTGGAATTAACTATTTCAATATTAAAATTTTCACTATAACCAATCTCCTTTAATCTTTCTTTAACAACTTTTTCTTTAGCCACTATTATTGGAATTCCTAGTCCACTATTTTTAAACGAAATAGCAGCTTTAAGTGTATTTTCATCTTCTCCATCAACAAAAACTATTTTTTTTTGAGTTTTTTTAATTTGTGAATTAATTCCCTGCATTATAGTTACAGAAGGATCTAATCTTTGTTTTAATTGTTCGGAATATATTTCAAAATTTTCAATTTTTTTTCTAGCAACACCACTTTTAATTGCTGCTTTAGCAACTGCAACTGGAATAACACTAATTAGTCTTGGATCGAATGTAGAAGGTATTATATATTCTTTTCCATATTTTGGTCTATCCCCACCCATCGCAGCAACAACTTCATCTGGCACTCTTTCTCTTGCTAACGTAGCTATGGCATTTGATGCCGCTATCTTCATTTCTTCATTAATTATTTTTGATCTAACATCAAGAGCACCTCTGAAAATATATGGAAAACCTATTAAATTATTTACCTGGTTTGGATAATCTGATCTTCCTGTTGCAATTATTGCATCACTTCTAACTTCTTCAATTTCTTCTGGTGTAATTTCAGGGTCTGGGTTAGCACATGCAAAAATTATGGGATTTTTTGCCATTTTTTTAACCATATTTTTTTTTAACACCCCAGCTTTTGATAGACCAAGAAAAACATCAGCATTTTTGATCGCCTCATCTAATGTTCTTGCTTTTGTTTGCACAGCATGTAAAGCCTTCCATTCACTCAAATTTTTTCTTCCCTTATATATAACTCCTTTTCTATCTAACATTGTAATATTTTTTTGAGATACTCCTTTACTCTTAAATAAATTTGCACATGCCATTGCTGAAGCTCCCGCACCATTAATTACAATTTTTATTTTTTTAATATCTCTTTTGGTTATATGAACTGCATTTATTAATGCTGCAGTTGTTATTATAGCAGTTCCATGTTGATCATCATGAAAAACAGGAATATCTAAAACCTCTTTAAGTTTTTTTTCAATTATAAAACAATCTGGAGCAGCTATGTCTTCTAAATTAATTCCACCAAAACTTTTTGAAAAATTTTTAATAGATTTGATAATTTCTTCAGGGTCATTTGAATCTATTTCTAAATCAATGGAATTAATATCAGCGAATCTTTTAAATAAAACTGCTTTACCTTCCATCACTGGTTTTGAAGCTATCGCTCCAAGATTACCAAGTCCTAAAATAGCAGATCCATTACTTATAACTGCTACAAGATTTCCCTTAGTGGTATAATCGTAAGCAAGATCTGGATTTCGAGAAATTGCTTTGACTGGCGCAGCAACACCAGGAGAATATGCTAAAGCAAGATCTCTTTTAGTTGTCATTGGTTTTGAGGAAATTATCTCAATCTTGCCAGATTTATTTGAATTATGAAATTCTAGTGCTTCTTTATCTGAATAATGTTCAATTTTATTTTTTTTCATTTTATGTAATTAGATATACAAATAGAGCAAATTTAAGACTAATATGATTTATGAACTTAATTAAGTCAACCAGCACATTTAGTTTATTTACATTACTAAGTAGAATATTAGGGTATTTAAGAGATTTCTTTATAGCAATATACATTGGTTCAGGACCCATTGCTGATGCTTTCTTTGTAGCCTTTAGAATACCTAATACATTTAGAAGATTGTTTTCAGAAGGAACTTTTAATGCTGCTTTTATTCCTAGCTACACAAATGAAAATTTAAAAAGTAAAAATGCTGCAAAAATCTTTTCTGATGATGTTTTAAATTTACTTATAATTTTTCTTTTAATTTTAGTTTTTGTAATTGAAATTTTTATGCCGTGGTTTGTATTTTTGATTGCACCAGGTTTTAAAGAAAATTCAGATAAATTAAATTTAGCAATACAACTTACAAGAATAACTTTCCCTTTTTTATTATTTGTAAGTTTATCATCTTTTTTTTCAGCAATTTTAAACTCACATAATAAATTTGGAGTAGCCTCTGCAGCACCAATTATTTTAAATATATTTCTTATTCTAGTTTTGTTTTTTGGAAAATATCAAAATGAAGAATTAGTTTTTAACCTATCTTATGCTGTAACTTTAGCAGGAATTGTGCAATTAATTTTTTTATTTTTTTTTGTAAAAAAATATTATTCACCAAAGATTAGATTTAAATTTAAAATTGGTAATAAAGTAAAATTATTCTTTAGTAAACTTCTACCAAGCATTTTTTCTTCAGGTGTAACTCAAATAAATATTTTAGTTGGAACAATAATTGCTTCCTTTGAAGCTAGTGCAGTTTCGTATCTTTATTATGCAGATAGAATTTATCAAATAAATCTAGCTGTAGCCGGTATTGCTATTGGAACAATTGTTTTACCAAAATTAAGCGAATATATAAAAAAAAAAAATATAAAAAAAATTAATTTTATACAAAATAAGTCTTTAGAATTAAGTTTATTTTTAAGTTTACCTGCCTCTATTGCATTAATAATTGCATATAATGAAATTACATCTTCATTATTTGGATATGGCTCATTTGATAAAACAAGTGTTAAAAATGCTGGACTTGCTTTATATTATTTTTCTTTTGGATTACCTGCTTTTGCATTGATAAAAGTTTTTTCAAGTTTTCTTTTTGCAAGACATAATACAAAAATTCCGTTTTATATTTCAGTAGTATCTGTTGCAATCAATATTTTGTTAAGTGTTTCTCTTTTTGAAAAATATGGTTTTATAATTATTCCTATAGCAACGACTATATCTTCATGGTTTAATGCTTTTATTTTGTATATTTATTTAGCAAATAAAAAATATTTTATTTTTTTGAAAGATTTTTATTTTTTTCTATTTAAAATACTATTTTCATGTGTGTTTATGAGTATAATTTTCAAAAATTTGTTGAACTTATTTTCCGAAAATATACTTTATTCAAGTAATACTAAGTTATTTTATATGATTATAATTATTCTTATTACAATTGCTTCGTATTTATTTATTTCTATAATTACAAAAGCTTTTAAAATTTCAGATATTAATTTAAAGTATTAATTAAATGAGTAAAAAAATATTTTCAGGTGTCCAGCCAAGCGGTAATCTTCATTTAGGAAATTATATAGGTGCAATAAAGAATTTTGTAGATCTTCAAAATCAAAAAGAAAACCAATGTGTTTATTGTGTTGTGGATTTACATGCTATTACTTTAAAACAAGATCCAAAAATTTTAAAAGATAGTATAAGAGAAACTACAGCTGCTTTTTTATCAAGTGGTATCGATCCAAATAAAAGTATAATATTTAATCAATCATTAGTACCAGCCCATGCAGAAGGATCATGGATATTAGGATGTATTGCAAGAATGGGATGGTTAAATCGTATGACACAGTTTAAGGAAAAAGCAGGCAAAGACAAAGAAAAGGCCAGTGTTGGTTTGTATATTTATCCAATATTAATGGCCGCAGATATTTTGTTATATGATGCAACTCACGTTCCTGTGGGCGAAGACCAAAAACAACATTTAGAACTATCACGAGATATAGCTCAAAAGTTTAATTCAGATTTTAATGTTCCAAATTTTCTTCAAGTTCCAGAACCTTTAATTAAAAAAAAATTTTCAAGAATTATGAGTTTAAAAGATGGAACGAAAAAAATGAGTAAATCAGATGCATCAGATCTAAGTAGAATAAATTTAACTGACACGAAAGATCAAATTTCAAATAAAATAAAAAAAGCAAAAACAGACACTATGCCTATTCCCAGTAAAATAAATGAATTAGAAAAAAGACCAGAAGTAGAAAATTTACTTGGAATATATTCAAGTTTAAATAATCAAAATATTGAAAAAACAATAAACGAATTTTCTGGAAAAAATTTTTCTGACTTCAAAGAAACCTTAGCTGATCTTGTTGTAGAAAAAATTTCGCCAATTTCAAAGGAAATTATAAAATTATTAAAAAATAAAGACCATATTGATCTAATTTTAAAAAATGGTGCAGAAAAAGCAAACGAAGAGGCATCAAAAAAAGTAAAAGAAATTAAAAAAATTATTGGTTTTTAAAAAGTACTTTAAAAATAAAAATTATATATTATATTTAAATTATGTTTGTTCAAACTGAAAATACGCCAAATCCTAACTCGCTAAAATTTATTCCTGGAAAAAAAGTTTCAAATTTTTCAAGTTATGAGATTTCTAATAAATTAAATATTAATAATGAAGCAATAAGAAATATACTTTCAATTAATGGAGTAAAAAGTATTTTTTTATCTAAAAATTTTTTGTCAGTTAATAAAGAGGAAAATGTAGTCTGGGAAGATCTAAAGCATATTATTATTTCATTTATAAATGATCATTATTCTAAAGGTAATAGTATTTTATATGATAAAGATGAAAAGTTAGAAGATTTTGATTTAAATGATATAGAAAAAAAAATAGTAAATATTTTAGAGACTAAAATTAGACCAGCAGTTGCAAGAGACGGTGGTGACATTAAATTTAAAGAATTTGATAAAGGTATTGTAAAAGTAGTTTTACAAGGAAGTTGTTCAGGTTGCCCAAGTTCAACTTTAACTTTAAAAAAAGGTGTAGAAAATTTACTTTGTCATTATATTCCTGAAGTAAAAGAAGTTGTTGCAATTACATAGAATAGTTTATTAATACATTAATATGATTATAAAAAAATTTAATATAAAGAATTTATATAAATTATTTAGTAATAAAAAAAAAACAGAAATTTTTAAAAAAAAAAATAATTTCTCAAGTTTCTATTATACAATTATATCATCTTCTTTATTAATTTTATTTTTTTATCTTCTTCCAACTTTTTCTAATTTTATTGATAAAAACTTTCATAGAAGCAAAGTGGTTCAAAATAATTCAAAAACTGATTTTAATAAAGTTTTGGAAGGAAAAGAAATAAAGAAAAAATATCAAGAAAATGAAGAATTAAATGTAAAAAATTTATATGATGATATTATAGATATCCAAGATATTCCTAGTGATGTAGTTAGACTTTCTGCGCCAGTTTTAGAAGAACTATTTAAAGATACAAAATATAATCTAGAAAAAATAAGAAAAAATAAAATTGTAAAACCTGTAATAATTAGTTTGTTGCCTAATGAAATAAAAAAAATTGAAAGTACAAAAAAAAGAAAAAATTTATTTATACAAATAGTGCTACCATTAATACTAGAAGAAAATGAAAGAATAAAAATTGATCGAACCAAACTATTTTCGATTTTAAATAAAAATATTAACACTGATCTAGAAAAAAGATGGATTAAAGAAAAATTTAAACAATATGGAGTTGTAAATAAAGATCTATCTACTCTAAAAATAAGAATGGATATGGTTCCCGTATCATTAGCTATAGCACAATCTGCAAAAGAAACTGGATGGGGAACGTCAAGATTTGCTCTAGAGGGTAATGCTTTATTTGGTCAATGGACTTGGGAAGGTGAAGGCATAAAACCATCAGGAGCAGATACAAATTCAAAACATAAAGTTATGAAATTTAAAGTTCTTAAAGCTTCTGTTAGGGCTTACATAAGAAATTTAAATACTCATCGTAGCTATAAGAGTTTTAGAAGAGTAAGAGCCGAACAAAGAGATAATTTTCAAAAGTTTGACAGTTTAGAATTAGCAGATTATTTAGATAAATATGCTGAAACTGGAAAAGATTATGTAAAAATTCTTAAACAAATAATTAAGCAAAATTTACTTACTGATTTTGATGATGCTAAAATATTGCCAACAACTACACAATTAAAAAGTTCTATTTAAGCTGTTCGATCGTAAATTGTATTCCAAACCACCTCCAGCCTTCATTATCATTTAAAGAGCAATTTATTCTACCTCTTCTAAATAAAAATTTTTCTCTAAAATTAATTTTTAAAATATTATTTTTAATATTAATATTTGATTTTTTCCATTCATTTCCTTCATTTGAATAACATGTTATATTTTCAAGATTTTTTTGATTTTCAAAAAACTCAATTTCTAATTTTGGTGGATTTTTATTTACCTTTATAAATTTTTCTTCTGGTAATATATCTTTATATTGAAAAGGTAAAAAATTAATTAAAAATTCAAATCTTTTTAAATCGCCATATTTTTCATTAATTGGAAAACGTGGAAGTTCAAATTTGTCTTTATTAATATCAATTACTCCAGAATGTTGACCAAAGGATAGATTGAAATTATTTTTTATATAATTTTTCTGCTCTAGCTTATATTCTCCAAACGGATAAGAAAAAAAAATTGGATTGTATCCAAGTTGTTTTTTAAAAATTTTTATTGATTTGTTAATGTCGTCTTTAAATTCTTTTAAATTATAATTAACCATATATTCATGGGAGTGAGAATGGTTTCCAATATAAACAAAATCTTCTTTTGAGATTTCTTTTATTTGGTTCCACGTCATATAACCATTTTTTCCTACTGGTTCAGTGGATACAAAAAGTATAAAAGGAATTTTATTTTGTTTTAAATATGGCCAAGCATTTTTATAAAAAGAAGTAAAAGCATCATCTATAGTAAGTAATATTTTTTTTTCTTTTTTTGGTACTCTAAATTCGAGTTCGAGTTTGCCAGGATCATAAAATTTAAAGTTATTTTTTTTTATTAACTCAACCTGTTTTTTAAAAATTTCCATTTTAATATTAGTTGAGGGATATTTATTTTCATCAAATCGATGATATATTAAAGGAAGTATTCCTAAATCTTCAGAATAATATTTGCTATTATTTTCTTGTGCATTAGAATTTAGAATAAAAAAAAATAAAAAAATGAATAACTTAATTATTGATGCAGCTAATGAAAAAATTTTATTTTTAATCATAAGTAAAAACAAATCATATACCAACGACTATACTAACAGTAGAGAAAATTTTGATAAACTAGTAATTTTACTTTATGATTTTTTACAAGAAAGCAACATGACAATTCAAGATATAAATAATGTATTTATTAATCAAGGACCTGGTAAGTTTTCTGGTATTAGAGCATCCATAGCTGTCGCTAAGGGAATTTGTATAGGAAATAACCTTGATTTATATGGCTTTAACACGAACCAAGTAAAAGATAGTAATTATTCAAGTATAATGAGGTTATTTGAAAGAGGGATATTAATAAAAAATTTGATAAAACCATATTATTTAAGTTAAAATAAATTATGTCACAAAGTATTGAGCAAAAATGTATAGCAAAGGGTGTAAAGTTAACCGAACAAAGAAAGATTATAGCAAAAATCATGTCGAGCTCTGATGATCATCCTGATGTAGACGAACTTTATAATAGAGTTTCAAAAATTGATTCAAAAATTAGTATTGCGACTGTATATAGAACTGTAAAATTATTTGAAGAAGCAGGTATAGTTGCAAAACATGATTTTAAAGGTGGAAAAGCAAGATATGAAGAAATTAGTGAAAGTCATCATGATCATTTGATAGATATTAAGTCTGGCGAAATAATTGAATTTGTCGATGATGAAATAGAAAAACTTCAAAAAAAAGTTGCAGATAAATATGGTTATGATTTGGTTGACCACAAATTAGAACTTTATGGTGTTAAAAAAAAATCTTAAATAAAATGGAAAAAAAAATTTACATTAAGACATTTGGTTGTCAAATGAACGAATACGATTCAAATCGTATTTTCGATTCTTTAAAAAATATTGGATATAAAAAAACAAGTGAACAAGATGCTGCAAATTGCTATATTTTAAACACTTGTCATATAAGAGATAAAGCAAAAGAAAAAGTATATCATGAAATTGGTAGGATAAAGAAAATTTATAAATTTAAAAATAAACCAATAATGATTGTGGCAGGATGTGTTGCTCAAGCTGAAAATCAAGAAATGATAAAAAGAGAACCATTTATTGATGCAGTAGTGGGACCTCAAGCATATCATAAAATAAATGAAATAATTATGAATTTTGAAAAAAATTTAAAAATTGAAGAAACAGATTTTGATACTGTTGGCAAATTTAATTATTTTGACAATATTAATATTAATAGCAATAAAATTTCATCATATTTAACTATTCAAGAAGGTTGTGATAAATTTTGTAATTTTTGTGTAGTTCCTTATACAAGAGGACCTGAATTTTCTAGACCTTTTAAAAAAATATTATCTGAGACCGAGAAATTAATCATTAATGGTGCAAAAGAAATTATTTTATTAGGCCAGAATGTTAATGCGTATAATTTTGAAGAAAATTCAAAAAAATATCGCTTATCTAATTTAATAAATGAAATTTCAAAATATTCAGAGATTGAAAGAATAAGATTTATAACTTCACATCCAAGAGATATGACTGATGATTTAATATCTTGTTATACTAATAAAAAATTGATGCCTTTGCTACATTTGCCAATTCAAAGTGGTTCAAACAAAATTTTAAAATTAATGAACAGAAAACATACTGTAGAGCATTATATAGAAATATATAATAATTTAAAAAAAATAAATTCACAGGTCGAAATTTCAAGTGATTTTATAATTTCTTATCCAGGAGAAACTAACAAAGACTTTTTAGATACTTTAGATTTAATTGATAAAATAAAATTTATAAATTCATACTCATTTATTTTTAGCCCAAGACCAGGTACAGTTGCATCTAAATTAAAACTAATTGATAAAGATGTTTCCAAAGAAAGATTACAAATTATACAAAAAAAATTATTTGATAATCAGAAGTTTAAAAATAAATCATTTGAAAATAGAATAATCGATGTTTTAGTTGAGAATAAATTAAAAAATCAGAATAAACTTTTCGGAAGAAATAAATATATGAATTCAGTTATCTTTGAAGGATCAGAAAAAAATATTGGTAAAATTACAAAAGTTAAAATAGAAAATTCTAATCAAAATAATTTATTTGGTAAAATTCTGAATAATACAAAAGAAAGAGCAGCATAAATTGGTTCATAAAGCTCGTGAAAAAATAAACTCAAACTTAAAATTTGTTTATTCAGATAATGAAGCCATTAGTATTATTTTTCAAAATAATGACCTACTTTTAGGTGTTTTAGGAGAATTTAATAACAATATTAAAGAGTTAGAAAAAATTACTGGAATAAACATATATACTAGGGGCAATTCTATAATTTTAAAAAGTGAGTCTAAAAAAAATGAATTAGTGAAAAATGCTATAAAATTTTTAACTGATCAGTTTATTATTAATGGAACTATTGAAAAAAAGGATATAATTTCATCAGTAAATAAATTTATGATTGATGAAAAAATAAATAGTTCAGAACGTAAGTTAGAATATATAATAAAAACTCCAAAAAAATCAGTAATACCAAGATCTGAAAAACAAAAAAATTATGTAAGAGCATTAAAAGAAAAAGATATAATTATTTCATCGGGCCCCGCAGGAACCGGAAAAACCTTTTTAGCAGTTGCTGTAGCTCTTACGATGTTATTAAACAAAAAGATTGAAAGAATAATTTTATCTCGTCCAGCTGTAGAGGCAGGAGAAAGGTTAGGATTTTTACCAGGGGATATGAGAGATAAAGTAGACCCATATTTAAGACCACTTTATGATTCACTTTATGACTTGTTAGATTATGAAAAAATTCAAAAAAAAATAGAAATTGGTGATATTGAAATTGCACCTTTAGCATTTATGAGAGGTAGAACTTTGAAAAACTGTTTTGCAATTTTAGATGAGGCCCAAAATGCAACTGATACACAAATTAAAATGTTTTTAACTAGAATAGGTGAAAATTCAAAAATTGTAATTAATGGAGATCCAACACAAATAGATTTACCAAACAGAAATAATTCAGGACTTAAAAGATCTGAAAAAATCCTTCAACATATTAAAGAAATTTCCGTAGTTAATTTTGACCATTCTGATGTAGTAAGACATCCACTTGTCTCAAAGATAGTAAAAGCTTACTCAGAAAAAAAAAATGATTAAAGTTAATGTTGTACTAGATCATACTCCTTGGAAAAAAAAAATTAAATCTCCTGAAATATATTTAAAGAAAAAGCTAAATAAATTATCAAAAGTTTATCCATTTAAAAATAAATCCAAAGAATTTTCTATATTATTAACAAATAATAAAATGATGAAAGATTTAAATAAAAAATTTAGAAAGAAAAATAATCCAACTGATGTTCTTTCATTTCCATTTAAAAAAAATAAAAGATATCTAGGAGATATAGCTGTTAGTTATGAGATAGTTAACAAACGATCCAAAAGAAAAAATTTTAAACTAGAATTTGATAAAATGTGGATTCATGGATATTTACACCTTGTTGGTTATGATCATAAAAAAATAAAAGATTATAAAAAAATGTATAATTTTGAAAAATTAATATTAAATTATTTACATAAAAAAAATTGACCAAATTTAAACTAAATAATAAGCACAATATTATATTTGTATTTGTATTAGGTGTTTTCACTTCATTTAGTTTACCACCTTATAATAATTTATTTATAAATTTTATAACTATACCATTTTTTTATATTTTAATTTTAAAAAATATTAATTCATCTAAGTGGAAAATATTTTATTTAGGTTGTGCTTTCGGGTTTGGATATTTTTGTTCAAATTTATATTGGATAACTAATTCTTTAACTTTTGACCCACAATTTAAAATTTTAATACCAATTGCTTTTATAGTTATTCCTTTATTTTTAGGTACTTTTTATGGACTCGTAAGTTTTGTATTTTCTTACTTTAAAAATAATGATGAAATTATTTTAATTTTTATTTTTGCAGTAATTTTTTCATTAGTTGATTTTTTAAGAGGGTTTATTTTCGGAGGGTTTCCTTGGAATATAATAGCCTTTAGTTGGACAAAATATTTAAGTTCTATTCAAATTTTATCTTATATTGGAACATATACATTAAATTTACTTTCAATAACTTTATTTTTGATACCTTCTATTGCTTTTTTAAAAATTAAAAAATTATTTAAAGGAATTTCTTTACTAATTATATTTTTAATACTTTTATTAAATCACATATATGGAAACTCAATTCTTCAAAAAAGTAAAAACGCAGTTAATAACTTAGATTTTAAAGTTAAAATAGTATCACCAAAAATAAGTATTATGAGATTTTTACAAGATAGTGATCCTGAAAAAACAATTAAAGATTTGATTTTAATTAGTAAGCCAAAATTAAACGAAAGAACAATATTTATTTATCCTGAGGGAATTTTACCCAGTGTGTCTTTGCAAAATATTCAAAATTATAAACACTTAATTTCAAATCATTTTTCAAAAAATCATATAATTGTAATGGGCATTAATAGTTATAAAAATCAAAATAAATTTGATGAAATTTATAACTCACTAGCAGTTTTTGATAATGAACTTAATGTTTTATTCAAATATGATAAAAATAAATTAGTCCCATTTGGTGAGTTTTTGCCTTTTGAAAATTTTTTGTCTAAATTTGGTTTAAAAAAAATTACACAAGGATATCAGTCTTTTAGTCCTGGAAGCAAAAGAGAGGTTGTAAATATTTTTGATAAAAATTTTCTTCCATTAATTTGTTATGAAATAATTTATTCAGGTAATTTAAAAAAAAAATCAGAAGAATTTGATTTCATTTTAAATCTTTCAGAGGACGGTTGGTTTGGTGACTCAATTGGTCTTAATCAACATTTCTCCCATTCAATATTTAGAGCAATTGAAGAAGGAAAATATTTAATTAGATCTGCAAATAACGGAAGTTCTGCATATATAAATTTTAATGGCGAAGTTTTAGAAAGTATAAAATCAACTGAAAGTGGTGTTATAGAAGTAAATTATTATGAAAAATCATCAGAAACTCTTTTCAGTAAGCAAGGTAACAAGATATTCTTTTATTTTATTGTTTTTTATATTATTTTGATTTTTTTTTTAAAAAAAAATAGGAGTTTAAGATGAAAAAAAATTTTTTATTTACTAGCGAATCCGTCTCAGAAGGGCATCCAGATAAAGTTTGTGATAGAATTTCAGACATGGTTGTTGACACATATTTAGGTTTGGAGCCACAAGCAAGAGTAGCATGTGAAACATTAACAACAACTAACAAAGTTGTTTTAGCAGGGGAAACTAGGGGACCTGAAATTAAAAAAGATGATTTAATTTCTAAAGTTAGAAATTGTATAAAAGATATTGGATATGACCAAAATGGATTTACTTGGAAAGAAGCAACAAAGGTAGAATGTCATTTACATTCACAGTCTTCAGATATTGCAATGGGAGTAGACTCATCTGGCAATAAAGATGAGGGAGCTGGAGACCAAGGAATAATGTTTGGATATGCATGTAACGAGACAGATGTTTTGATGCCAGCTCCAATTCACTATTCACACAAAATTTTAAGACTTATGGCAGAAGATAGAAAATCGGGTAAATTAAAAAATATTGAACCAGATTCAAAAAGTCAAATTACAATAGAATATAAAGATGGAAAACCTGCATCTGTTAAATCAGTAGTAATATCAACACAACATTCTGCTGATGTAAATCAATCTCAAGTTAGAGATTTAGTAAAACCTTACATAGAAAGGTCTATTCCAAAAAATCTTGTTAATGGATTGGATGATAATGAAATTTATATTAATCCTACTGGTAACTTTGTAATTGGTGGCCCTGACGGCGATAGTGGCTTAACAGGAAGAAAAATTATAGTAGATACGTATGGTGGAGCCGCACCACATGGTGGAGGTGCTTTTTCTGGAAAAGATCCAACAAAAGTAGATAGATCAGCAGCTTATGCATCAAGATATTTGGCGAAAAATATTGTTGCTTCTAAAATTGCTGATAAATGTTTAATTCAACTTGCGTATGCAATAGGAGTTTCTAAACCTTTATCAATTTATGTTGATCTTTTTGATAATGATGAAGAAAAAAATAGGCATGTAGAAAAATTAATTAAAGAAAATTTTGATTTAAGTCCAAGAGGTATAAGAGAAATGTTAGGTTTAAATAAACCAATTTATCAAAAATCAGCCGCATATGGTCATTTCGGGAGAGATCCAGAGTCAGACGGATCATTTTCATGGGAAAAAACTGATAAATCACAGGTATTTAATAAGTAAATAAAGTTGAAAATATAAAAAAAATACATATATTTCATTTACATTGTTGAAATTTCAAAAATGGGCCTCGGCCCATTTTTTTTTGGAGAAAACAAAAATGTTAAATAGAAGATCGGATAAATTAGAATTATTAAGAATTGCAGAAGCGGTGGCTTTAGAGAAATCTATTGATAAAGAATTAATTATTAGCTCAATGGAAACAGGTATCGCAAAAGCTGCAAAATCAAAGTTTGGTGAGGAAAATGAAATAAAGGTAATTATAAATCGTGAAAATGGAGATATTGGAATATTTAGGAGCTTAAAAATCGTAGAAAATCCAGAAAATTTAAATACTGAAATTAGTTTAGATAGTGCTGCCGAATTAGATAGCGCAAATAAGGATAAAAAAATAGGTGATGAAGTGCTACAGACACTACCATCTTTTGACTTTGGAAGAATAGCTGCACAAACAGCAAAACAAGTAATAAGTTTTAATGTAAGAGAAGCAGAAAGAGATAGGCAATACAATGAATTTATAGATAAAAAAGATACAATAGTAAGTGGAATTGTTAAAAGATTGGAATTTGGAAATATTATAGTTGATCTTAGCAGGGCAGAAGGAATAATAAACAAAAATGAAAGCATTCCAAGAGAAGTTATAAAAGCTGGAGATAGGGTAAAAGCTTATTGTTATGATGTAAGAAGAGAGCCAAGAGGACAACAAATATTTTTGTCAAGAGCTCATCCTAAGTTTATGGAAAAACTTTTTATTCTTGAAGTTCCAGAAATTTATGATGGGTTAATCGAAATTAAATCTTCAGCAAGAGATCCAGGAAGTAGAGCAAAAATTTGTGTAAAAGCAATTGACACTTCATTGGATCCAGTTGGTGCATGCGTAGGAATGAGAGGAAGTAGAGTACAAGCCGTTGTTAATGAATTGCAAGGAGAAAAAATTGATATAGTTAATTGGTCTGAAGATGCCTCAATTTTAGTTTCAAATGCACTGTCACCTGCAGAAGTACAACGAGTTATAGTAGATAATGATTCGAAAAAACTAGATGTTATACTTTCAGAAGATAATTTAAGTAAGGCAATTGGTAGAAGAGGACAAAATGTAAGACTTGCAACAAAATTACTTAATTATGAAATAAATATAATGACAGACCAAGAAGAATCAGAAAGAAGACAACTAGAATTCAAAGAAAAAACTGAGAATTTTGTAAAAAATCTTGAATTAGATGAAACTCTTGGACAGCTTTTAGTAGCCGAAGGGTTTTCCTCTATAGAAGATATAATGAATAGTTCAACTGATGCACTCATAAAAATTGAAGGTATTGAAGAAGATACAGCAAAAGAGTTAATTAATCGTTCAAAAGAATTTTTTGAAAAGGATCAGTTAGAAATTCAAAATAAAATAAAAGAATTAGGTTTAGAAAATGATTTAATCAATCATAATGGACTTACACCTGGTATGCTAGTTACTCTTGGTGAGCAAAAAATATTAAAATTATCAGATTTTGCTGATTTAGCATCAGATGAATTAACTGGTGGTTATGACGTTATAAAAGGAGAAAGAGTTAAATTAAAAGGTTATCTAGAGGATTTTGCATTATCAAAAAAAGAAGCAGATGAGTTGATAATGAGTGCAAGAGAAAAAGTCTATGATAATTAAAAAAAATATATTGTATGGAAAAGAAAACAAAATTAACAATATCTGGAAATGTAAAGAAAAAAATTGAGAGATTTAATTATTCAGGTACAAAAAAAAGTACTTCTATTATATTAGATAGACCCACTGATAGAGATAAAAGTAAAGCTAATACAAGACCAGTCAGAAGATCTCCAAATACTGGCTTTAAAAAAAATAATTTAAATCAAAATAAAAAAAATTTTATTTTACCAAATGATTTTGAAAGAAGAAAGTTAGCAGAACAAAGAGCCAGAAAGAGAATCAAAGGTGAAGAAAATTTAAAAGATACAAAAAATAAATTTGGATCAAAAAAAAGAGAACTTAAACTTACTTTATCAAGAGCCTTAAGTGAAAATGATGAGATTATAGAAAATAAAGGTAGAAGTTTGGCTGCACTAAGAAGAGCCAAGTTAAAAGAGAACAGAAATACACTGGATAACAAAAAAAAAGATGATTATAAGCCAGTAAAAAGAGATGTTAACATACCAGAGGCAATAACAGTTAGAGAACTATCAAATCGAATGGCTGAACAATCAAGTAATGTTATCAAGCATTTGATGGGAATGGGAGTGACAGTAACTATAAACCAAACTCTAGCAGCGGATACAGCTGAGTATTTGGTTAAAGAATTTGGTCACAATCCAATTCGAGAGCAAAAAGCAGAAGAAATTGTAAAAAATATTAAAAATATAAAAATTGAAAATTTAAAAAACAGACCTCCAATTGTCACAGTAATGGGACATGTAGATCATGGAAAAACATCACTATTAGATGTTTTAAGAAGTACTAATGTAGTAGCGGGAGAACATGGAGGAATTACTCAGCATGTTGGAGCTTATCAAATAGAAAAAAACTTAAAAAAAATAACTTTCATTGATACCCCAGGTCATGCAGCATTTACTGAAATGAGAGCAAGAGGATCTAAGTTAACAGATGTTGTAGTATTAGTAGTAGCTGCTGATGATGGAGTTAAACCGCAAACTATAGAATCAATAAACCACGCTAAAGCTGCAAAAGTACCTATTGTAGTGGCAATTAATAAATGTGATTTACACGAGGCAGATCCTCAAAAAATTAAAAATCAACTCTTAGAATATGAATTAATTGCTGAAGAACTTTCAGGAGATACTTTAATGGTAGAAATTTCAACTAAAACAAAAAAAAATTTAGACAAGTTAATTGATTCAATTATTTTACAAGCAGAAATTCTTGATCTAAAAACTGACTACGAAACAAATGCAAACGGAGTAGTGTTAGAATCAAAAATTGATATTGGAAGAGGCCCTGTTGTATCTACGATTATAACTTCTGGAACTTTAAAAAAGGGAGATTTTTTTGTATGTGGTTTAAAATGGGGAAAAGTTAGAGCGATTTTAAATGACTCTGGAAAAAATATTTTGGAAGCTCATCCTTCTTCCCCTATAGAAATTTTAGGAATTAATGGTGCTGCTAAAGCAGGAGATGATTTCATTGTTTTTGATAGCGAAAAAGAAGCAAAAGACTTATGTAAAACAAGATTAGAAGAGTATAAAATAGGAAAAAACCCTATCACAATAGTTACCCAAGAGTCAGCTTTTAAAGATAAAGTACTAGAGGAACTTAATATAATAATTAAATCTGACGTACATGGTTCTTCCGAAGCAATTAAAAATGCGATTAATCAAATAAAACATGAAGAAGTAAAGCCAAAAATTATTTTGTCAGAAATAGGAATGATTTCCGAAACAGATGTAACATTGGCCAAAGCTTCAAATGCAATTTTAATAGCATTTAATGTTAAACCAAATAAAGAAGCTAAAAAAAAAGCAGAGTTAGAAAAAGTTAAAATTTCATCATTTAACATAATTTATGAAGTTATTGATTTTATTAAGAAAAGTATGTCAGGACTTTTAGAACCTAATGTTGAAGAAGAAATTGTGGGCTCTGCAGAGGTTCTTGAAATTTTTAAGGTTTCCAAGATTGGAAAAGTTGCTGGTTCTAAAGTTATTGAAGGTGAAATTAAAAAAGATCTAAATGCAAGATTAATTAGGGACGGTAGTGTGATACATAATGGAAAAATTAATACAATATTCAGAGAAAAGGATGAGGTAAAAAATGTTAGTGAAGGATTAGAGTGTGGTATTACATTAAAAAATTATAGTGATTTCCAAAAAAAAGACATTATTGAAGTGTTTAGTTCAATAGTAACCGAAAGAACTATATGATAGTAAATAATCAAGGAAAACCCATTTCTCAAAGACAACTAAGAGTGGGAGAAGTTATAAAACAAGCACTTAGCAATATTTTCTCTAGGGGAGAGGCAAAAGTGCCAAATTTAGAAACTAGTTTAATAACAGTAACTGAAGTGAGGATGAGTCCTGATCTTAAAACAGCAAAAGTATATGTTTTACCACTAGGAGGAACTGATTCAGAAGAAAAAATAAAAATATTGAAAGATTTTTCATTTTTAATTAGAAAGGTTTTGTCAAAAAAAGTAGATTTAAAATTTTTACCTAAAGTATTTTTTGTAAAAGATGAGTCTTTTGACTATGCTGAAAAAATTGAAAAATTAATTAAGCAAGCAAATAAATAAAGTAAAAGGAGAATATGAGTAAAAAAACAAATGATCTGGCGCTTCATGAAAAAGATACTGGATCAAGTGAAGTACAAATAGCGATTTTAACAAAGAAAATAGAAAATTTGTCAAAACATTTTAAAAAGTTCAAAAAAGATAAACATTCTAATGTTGGACTTTTAAGAGCGGTAAATAAAAGAAAAAAATTATTAGATTATTTAAAAAGAAATAATGCAGATTCATATAAAAATCTATTAAGTAAATTAAATTTAAGAAAGTAAAATATGTTTAAAGTTTTTAAAAAGGAAATAAAAATAGGTGAAAAGATAATCACTTTGGAGACAGGTAAAATTGCAAGACAGGCAGATGGAGCGATTATTGCACAGTGTGGCGAAACAGTAGTAATGGCAACTGTTGTAGGTGCTAAAAAAGTTAATCCAGATATAGATTATTTTCCTTTATCCGTAAATTATCAAGAAAAATATTATGCTGCAGGAAAAATTCCTGGAGGATATTTTAAAAGAGAAGCTAGACCAACAGAAAGTGAAACTTTAATATCAAGATTAATTGATAGACCTATTAGACCTTTGTTTCCTGATGAATTTAGAAATGAAGTTCAATTATTGCCGACAGTAATTTCTTACGACAAGGAAAATGAAGCAGATATTTTATCAATTATAGCTTCATCAGCAGCTCTTGCTATTTCTGGCATGCCTTTTTTAGGTCCTGTAGGTGCATCTAGAGTTGGTTTTATTGATGGAAAATACGTTCTTAATCCATCTAAAGCAGAATTAGAAAAATCCAAATTAGATCTTGTTGTTGCAGGGACTAAAGATGCAGTTTTGATGGTTGAGTCAGAAGCAAATGTTCTAACAGAAGAAGAAATGCTCAATGCAGTAAAATTTGGACATGAAAATTTTATTCCAGCAATTAAAGCTATTGAAGAGCTTGCAAAAGAATGTGGAAAAACTGCATGGGAAGTTGAAAAAAAAGATCTTTCGGAAGTTAAAAATAAATTAGATAAAGAATTTACTAAAGACTTGAAAAAAGCTTTTTCAATAAAAGATAAAAAAGAAAGATCAGATCTTATTTCTGAAATAACAGAAAAAGCAAAAAAACTTTATGAAGAAGATGAAAATATATCAGATCTTGATGTTAATTATGAACTTAAGAATTTAGAAAAAAGAATTGTAAGAAATAATATATTAAAAAATAAAAATCGTATTGATGGCAGAGGATTATCTGATGTAAGACCGATAAAGTGTGAAGTTGGTATTTTACCTAGAACTCATGGATCCGCTTTATTTACAAGAGGAGAGACACAGGCAATCGTAACAACAACTCTTGGAACTTCAGATGATGAACAGAGAATTGAATCATTAGACGGATTAGTTAGAGAAAGATTTATGCTTCATTATAATTTTCCTCCATTTTCGGTAGGAGAAACTGGGAGAATAGGTACTGGTCGTAGAGAAATTGGACATGGAAAATTAGCTTGGAGAGCAATAAAATCTTCTTTGCCTTCAAAAGAAAAATTTCCTTATACCTTTAGGATTGTTTCAGAGATTACAGAATCTAATGGTTCTTCATCAATGGCAACTGTATGTGGAACTTCATTATCTTTAATGGATGCAGGTGTTCCAATGAAAGCACCGGTAGCTGGTATTGCTATGGGTTTAATAAAAGAAGGAGATGATTTTAGTGTTCTTTCAGATATTTTAGGTGACGAGGACCATCTAGGAGATATGGACTTTAAAGTAGCTGGAACAAAAGATGGTATTACCTCATTACAAATGGATATTAAAATAACAGGCATTACATTTGAAATAATGGAGCAAGCTTTAAAACAAGCAAAAGATGGTCGTATTCATATTCTTGGTGAAATGAATAAAGCATTAGATAAATCAAGAGAAGATGTTGGAAAGCACACACCGAAAATGGAAAAAATAACTGTAGATAAAAAAGATATTGCAACTGTAATTGGAAAAGGTGGCGCAACAATAAGAGAAATTGTTGAAAAATCAGGAGCCAAAGTTGATGTTAACGATGAAGGTGTAGTAACAGTTGCTGCTCCAGATGAAGAGTCTAGAAATAAGGCAATGCAAATGATTAAAGATCTTACCGCAAAAGCTGAACTAAATAAGATTTATAGTGGAAAAGTTATGAAAATTATGGAGTTTGGTGCATTTGTTAATTTCTTAGGAAAACAAGATGGTCTTGTTCATATATCTGAGCTTGCTAACAAAAGAGTTGCTAAAGTAACTGATGTAGTAAAAGAAGGTGATGAAGTTAAAGTTAAGGTCATTGGTTTTGATAGAGGAAAAGTAAAATTATCTATTAAAGCAGCTGTTTAATTAATTTTGGAACACCTTGCAATAGAATATCTCTTCTTATTTGTTATTTGTTCTTCCTCTTTTCTTTTTTAAGTCTTCTTTTTTCCTTCAAAGATAGCTTAGGTTTTTTCATTACACTTGCGTCTTTAAAGGATTTTCCACTATATCTTTTGGACATTTTTTAGGAAATATTTTTTGGATCAGGCATCCCTACTTTATTGTAACCAGCATCTACATAATGAATTTCACCAGTAACACCACCACCAAGATTGCTTAATAAATATAGTGCAGAGTTACCAACATCATGTATATCTACATTTCTCTTTAAGAAAGAATGATCTTCATTCCACTTGTATAAAAATTTTGCATCTCCAATTGCAGAGGCTGCGAGAGTTTTAATTGGCCCTGCACTTATAGCATTAACTCTTATTCCTTTTGAACCTAAATCCCTAGCTAAGTATTTAACACTTGCTTCAAGTGCAGATTTACAAACACCCATTACATTGTAGTTTGGTATAGCTTTATTAGATTCATAAGTTAATGTAAGCATACTTCCATCTTTATTCATTATTTTAGATGCTTCCTTTGCAACTTCTGTAAATGAAAAGCATGAAATTAACATACTTCTTAAAAAATTTTCTCTCGTAGTATTTAGATATTCTCCTGATAATTCTGATTTGTCTGAAAAAGCTACCGCATGAACAACAAAATCAATTTGACCCCATTTTGATTTTATATCTTCAAAAAGTTTTATTACTTCTTCTTTTTTTTCAACATCACAGCTAAATGTTACTTTTGAATTTAGCTTTTCTGCTAATGGTATAACTCTTTTTTTAAGAGCATCTCCAAGATATGTAAAAGCGAGTTCAGCACCTGCTTCAGATAATTTTTGAGATATTCCCCAGGCAATGGATCTTTCATTAGCTACGCCCATAATTAAACCTTTTTTGCCTTTCATTAAACTCATAAATTAAACCTTTTCAAAAACTAAAGTTGCGTTAGTTCCTCCAAACCCAAAACTATTAGACATAATTGAATTTAAATTTACATCCTTTTCAACTTTTGTAACTATTGGAAATTTTTTTGCTTCATCATCCATGTCTGTTATGTTTATTGATGCTGAAATAAAGTTATTTTTCATCATAATTAAACTATAAACTGCTTCATGAACTGAAGTTGCTCCTAGAGAGTGTCCCGAAAGTGATTTTGTAGAACTTATTTTAGGCACATTATTTTTAAATACTTCTCCTACGGCTTTTAACTCTGTAATATCTCCCACTGGAGTTGATGTTCCATGTGTATTTATATAGTCAATTTTATTTTTAGCAGTGTTTAGGGCCATTTTCATGCATCTTACAGCACCTTCTCCTGATGGTGCTACCATGTCGTAACCATCTGAAGTTGCTCCATATCCAGTTAATTCTGCATAAATTTTTGCTCCTCTAGCTTTTGCGTGTTCATATTCTTCTAAAACTAAAACACCCCCACCACCAGATATTACAAATCCATCTCTGGTTTTATCATAGGGTCTGGAAGCTTTATCTGGAGTATCATTATATTTTGATGAAAGAGCAGTCATAGCATCAAACATCGCTGTCATTGAAAAATGAACTTCATCACTGCCACCAGCAAAAATAATTTTTTGTTTTCCCAATTGAATTAATTCCATTGCATTTCCAATACAATGACCGCTTGTTGCACATGCAGAACTAATTGTATAATTTATACCTTTGATCTTAAATGGTACAGCCAATGTAGCAGAGGCTGTACTCGACATTGTTCTTGGAACAATAAATGGACCCATTCTTTTTGGATTTTTTTCTCTTGTTTTGTCTGCTGCTAAAATTACATTTTCAATTGAAGGACCGCCAGATCCCATAATAATACCTGTATTAATATTACTAACATCTTTTTCTTCTAATCCTGAATCTTTAATAGCCTCATTCATAGAAACATAATTATACGCTGAGCCAGGACCCATGAATCTTATAAATTTTCTATCTACATGGTTTTCAAGTTTAATATTTGGTTTACCATGTACATTACTTTTTAAATTATATTCTTTATATTCTTCGCAAAATGTAATTCCAGATTTTGCATTTACTAATGATTTATAAACTTCATCTTGATTATTTCCTAAGCAAGATACTACACCAATACCTGTTACAACAACTCTTTTCATTATTTAAATAATCCAACTTTTAAATTTTCAGCTGAATAAATCTTTTTTCCATCCGCTTTAAGTATACCGTTCGCTAAACCAACAGTAGTACCTTCTTTTATAAGAATTCTTTTCATATCAATTTCGTAAGTAGCAATTTTAACATTTTTTAATACTTCTCCAGTAAATTTTACAGTGTTAACTCCTAAAGCTCTTCCTTTTCCAGGATTTCCTAGCCATCCTAAATAAAAACCAACCAATTGCCACATCGCATCTAAACCCAAACATCCCGGCATAACTGCATCATCTTTAAAGTGACATTCAAAAAACCATAAACTATTTTTAATGTCTAGTTCAGCTTTAATTAATCCTTTTTTATATTCCCCCTTATCTTCGCTAATTTCTGAGATTCTGTCAAACATCAGCATGGGTGGTAGAGGTAATTTTGCGTTTCCTGGACCAAAAAGCTTACCATTTCCACAATCAATTAATTCTTGGTAATTATAGGATGATTTTTTAATCATAAAATTTAAGCAATTATTACTTTATTTAACATGATTATAATATAATACTTCTATAGAATAGTTATAAATTAGGCAAAAAAATGAGCAATAATAGTATCTTTATTAAAAAACTAAGGTCTTCCGGTTTAAGACCAACTAAACAAAGAATAAAAATCTGCAAATTGCTGTTTGATAGAAAAAATACTTTCCATTTTACAATTAATTATCTGAATAATATTTTAAAAAATAAACATTCTGAAAAAATATCATTAGCCACAGTTTACAATACGGTTAATGCTTTTAAAAAAAAAGGTTATTTAAAAGAAATTTTAATTAGTAGTGATAAAAGTTATTATGATACGAATATATCGAAACATCATCACTTTTATGATGAAAATAAAAGAGAACTTATAGATTTAGATGATAAGGATGTAGGAAAAATAAACATAAAAAAAGTTCTGCCCGGAAAAAAAATTAATTCTATTGAGGTTTTAGTTAAGGTTGCAAATAATAATTAAAATCAATTATTACAAAATCGTTAAAATTTTAATGTGACAAGACTTCATTATTGACACTAGTTTAGAATCATTATAAACTGTCTCTATGATCAGTGAATTAGATAAAGAACAATCAAAATGTCCATTCACAGGAGCAGGAACTCCACCTAAACATCCGACCGGTAAAGGAACTACTAACCGAGATTGGTGGCCAAATAGTTTAAATCTTAAAATATTAAGTCAACATTCTTCATTAGTAGATCCAATGGATAAGAGATTTAACTATGCTAAAGAATTCAAAAAACTTAATTTTAAAGCTTTAAAAAAAGATTTACATAAACTAATGACAAATTCACAAAGTTGGTGGCCAGCAGATTATGGGCATTATGGTCCATTATTTATAAGATTAGCATGGCATGCTGCTGGAACATATAGAACTGGAGATGGTCGTGGAGGTGCTGGAACTGGAAATCAAAGATTTGCACCATTAAATAGCTGGCCGGACAATGTAAACTTAGATAAAGCAAGATTATTACTCTGGCCGATAAAAAAGAAATATGGAAAAAGAATTTCTTGGGCTGATTTATTTATTTTAGTTGGAAATATTTCTCTTGAATCAATGGGATTCAAAACTTTTGGTTTTGGGGCTGGACGAGAAGATATTTGGGAACCGGAGGAAGATATTTATTGGGGTTCAGAAAAAGAGTGGCTAGGTGTAAATCGTTATAGTGGTAAAAGAGATTTGGAGCAACCATTAGGTGCTTCGCACATGGGTCTTATATATGTTAATCCTCAAGGTCCAGATGCAAATCCTGATCCTTTGTTAGCTGCTCACGATATAAGAGAAACTTTTGGAAGAATGGCTATGAATGATTATGAAACAGTTGCATTAGTTGCTGGTGGACATACTTTTGGTAAATCTCATGGAGCAGCATCTGAGTCTTATAAAGGTCCAGAACCAGAAGGTTCAAAAATTCAAGAACAAGCAACTGGCTGGAATAGTAATTACAAAAGTGGAAAAGGTGTCGATACAATAAGCAGTGGAATTGAAGGAGCATGGACTACTAATCCTATAAAATGGGATATGGGTTATTTTGATAATTTATTTGGATACGATTGGGAACTTACAAAAAGTCCAGCCGGCGCCCATCAATGGAAACCTAAAAGAAATGGTCACGATATTGAAATGACACCAGATGCCCATGAAAAAAATAAAAAAAATCTTCCTATGATGCAAACAACTGATTTGTCACTTAAAATGGATCCAAAATACGGCCCAATTTCTAGACATTTTCACAATAATCCAGATGAATTCGCTGATGCATTTGCTAGAGCCTGGTTTAAGCTTACGCATAGAGATATGGGCCCTAAAGCTTGCTATTTAGGACCTGATGTTCCAAAAGAAAATTTAATTTGGCAAGATCCAATTCCAAAACAAAAATATAAACTAAAAAAGAAAGATATTAATAATCTAAAATCAAAAATTTTAAAATCTGGTTTGTCAGTATCAGATTTAGTAACTACCGCTTGGGCTTCGGCATCCACTTTCAGAGGTTCTGATAAAAGAGGTGGGGCAAACGGTGCTAGAATAAGACTAGAACCACAAAAAAATTGGGAAGTTAACAATCCTAAAAAATTATCAAAAGTTCTTAGCAAGTTAGAAAAAATTAAAAAAGATTTTGATACAAAGAAAAAAAATGTATCACTAGCTGACTTAATAGTTTTAGGCGGAAATGTTGGAGTTGAGAAGGCTGCAAAAAAAGCAGGTTATGATGTTAAAGTTCCTTTTGCTCCAGGTCGATGTGATGCTTCACAAGATCAAACTGATATTTTTTCATTTAACTTACTTGAACCAAAAGCTGACGGTTTTAGAAATTATGTAGTTAAAAAAACCAATGGACATGGCAAGAGTTCAATTTCGTCTGAAGAAATGCTTATAGATAAAGCTCAGCTAATGAAACTTACCGCTCCTGAAATGACAGTTTTAGTAGGAGGTATGAGGTCACTTAATGCAAATTTTGATGGATCGAACTATGGTGTGTTTACTAAGAAAACAGATTCTTTAACTAATGACTTTTTTGTAAATCTTTTAGATATGAACACCACATGGAAAGCAATTGATAAAGATGAAAATATTTTTGAAGGTAAGGATCGTAAAACTAATAAAGTTAAATGGAAAGGAACTCGTGCTGATCTTATATTTGGTTCAAATTCACAATTAAGAGCTTTAGCTGAAGTTTATGCATGTGAAGACTCAATGTCGAAATTTATTAATGATTTTATTGCTGCCTGGACAAAAGTAATGAACTTAGATCGTTTTGATTTAAAGTAAGAGACTATTCAATACTACCCCATAAATTATTATTAGTTATCCATCCTTCATACTTGTCAGTTTTTATTTTGCACCATTTTAATTTACATTTTTTTACCAACAAAAGTCTTCCAGAAAAAATTTTTGCTATTGGTTTTGAGTACTTGGTCGGTTTAGAGAATAATATTTGATTTTTTAATAGTATAAATGATTTATTTTTTTTTAATTGTGAAGAATGAATCCACCCACTATTTTTTTTAAAATCAATTACTTTTCTGAAATTTTCTTTTTTATCAACAATTTTTAAAGGTAAAAAACGTTTCTTATATTTAAATTTAATAGGATATGAAAATCCAGGACCATATCTTACATTTACTTCGCTATTTTTTAACATTAGATAAACCGAACTTGATGAATAGGCTGCTTGAAAAAATATTATCAAAATAAAAAAATAAATTATTTTTTTCATTTTTTACATATACAATTTTTTTTTTTATTAAATAAAACTTTTTTAAAACTTAATTTAAGAGCATCAAGGATCAATATTTTTTTATTAAGGTAGTTTTTTGTTTGTAAGATCATTTTTAAAGCTTCATTCGCTTGTAAAGAGCCAATTATGCCTGCTACAGGGCCTAAAATCCCCTCTCTTTCACAATTTAATAAATCATCGTCTGGGGGCTCCGATTGATAAAAACATTTTAAACAAGGTTCATTTTTATTTTTAAAATTAAATGTAAAAACATGTCCATCAAATTTACTAATAGCGCCTATTATTAAGGTTTTATTATATTTTATTGATATTTTGTTTAATAAAAATTTAGTTTTAAAGTTATCAGAACCATCAATTATGATATCAAAATTTTTTACCAAACTATTTGCGTTATTTTCTGTAATGGCTTTTTTAAATTTTTTTACTTTAATTTTTGGATTAATTAAATTTATTTTTTTTTTAATAACATCTACTTTAAATTTTTTCATATCCTTTTGACTGTAAAATGATTGACGATGCAAGTTTGACAAGTTTACTTTATCAAAATCTACTATACCAATTGTTCCTACACCTGCTCTGCATAAATGATCAGCAACTGGACACCCTAATCCTCCAAGTCCGATTATTAACACCTTTGAATTTAAAATTTTTTTTTGACCCATTGGTCCTACATTTTTAAGAATTATTTGACGAGAATATCTCTCTATATTTTTTTTATTAATTTGCTTAATCATTTACCAGTTGATCCAAAACCACTAGAACCTCTCACAGTGTCAGGTAAATCCTCTGTTTCTTCTAAATTGATTTTCAATATTGGAACAAGTATCATTTGCGCAATTCTATCATTATTATTTACTTCAAAATCATTATCACCATGATTATACAAAATTATTTTTAATTCTCCTCTGTAGTCGCTATCAATTGTACCTGGAGTATTAAGTACACTTATGTTTGATTTAGCCGCTAAACCTGATCTAGGTCTTATTTGAATTTCACAATCATTTGGTATTGCCACAGACAACCCAGTTGGTATTAATTTTGATTTTTTTGGTGGAATTGTAATTGTTTCATTAATATGCGCCATTAAATCCATACCTGAAGACCCTTCTGTTTTGTATGAAGGAAGTTTAACATTTGGATCAAGCTTTTTTACAAGAACTTTTACCATTAAATTAATTTAATTCTGAAATTATCCTTTCAACTATATTATCGGATAAAAGAGATTTTTTTATTTTAGAAATTTTTTCAAATTTTTTATTTTTATAAAATATTGTTACTTCATTGAAATCTGATTCAAATCCAATTGATGTATCTGAAACATCGTTAGCAATTATCCAATCACAATTTTTATCGTTTAATTTTTTTTTAGAATTTTCAATTAAATTATCAGTTTCTGCTGCAAATCCGATTACCATTTTTGGTCTTAAAGAATTATGTTTTGATACATGACTCAAAATATCAATATTTTTTTCTAGAGTTAAATTTATATTATTACTTTTTTTAATTTTTTTATTATTGAAATTTTTTATTTTCCAATCAGCAACTGCTGCAGAAAAAATAGCGACATCAACTGGTAGATTATTTAAAGTCGCATCAAACATTTCTTTAGCAGAATTTACATTTATAATATTAATTCCCTTAATTGGGTCTAGATTTGTTGGTCCAGAAATTAAAGTGGTATCAAAACCATTTTTTGATAGAGATTTTGCAATTTCATAACCTTGTTTTCCACTTGATTTGTTAGTTACATATCTTACAGGATCAATATATTCATGTGTTGGTCCAGCTGTTACTAAAGCTTTATATTTATAATGTTTTTTTATATTTTTAAAATATTTTATGAAATAATTAATAATATTAATTGGTTCTGACATTTTACCCTCACCAAACTCTCCACAAGCCATGTCCCCAATTTCTGGACCAATTAATTGATATCCAAATTCTTGTAATTTTTTGACATTTTTTTTATTTGAGTCATGTTCCCACATTCTTACATTCATTGCAGGAACTAAAAATATATTTTTATCAGAAGCCAATACTACTGTTGAGGCCAAGTCATCGGCTAGACCATTACTTAATTTTGAAATTGTATTCGCTGTGGCAGGAGCAATTAATATTAAATCAGACCATCTTGAAAGTGATATGTGATCCATTTCAGCCTCATTGTTATGATCAAATAAATCCGAATAAACTTTTTCTTGAGATAAAGAAGCTACCGAAAGAGGTGTTATAAATTTTTTAGCATTATTTGTTAATATAGTTTTGACGGTCGCCCCGCTCTTTCTGAACAGTCTAATTAATTCCAAAGATTTATATGCAGCAATTCCACCACAAATAATTAGTAAAATTTTTTTATCTTTTAAAAAATCCATAGGCTGAATTAAAATACTATGAAACCTAAAAATACAAGCAATAATAATCCAACTATACTTTGGTTTCTGAAAGATTTCATTTCTAGCTTCTTTTCATTAAGAGCAGAATATGAATTTGAATTTTGAGGTATTTGTCCACTAGCCATAAATGTTAAGGCTTGATTTGCTTTGTCCATAATTTTTGGTAATTCAGGTAACCTTTTTAATATTTCAGTTGAGTCTTTGATAGTTTCAGTAAAATTAATAATTGGGTCTTTGGTTTCTTTCAACCATTGTTCTAAAACGGGTTTAGAAGTTTCCCATATATTTGTATCTGAATTAAGTTTCCTTGCAACTCCTTCAACTACGACCATTGTTTTTTGTAATAATAATAATTGTGGTTGTGTTTGCATATTAAATTTTTCAGTAATATCAAATAATTGTTTTAATAATCTTGCTCCAGATATATCTTTAACTGATTGACCAAAAATTGGCTCCCCTATAGATCTTAACGCCTGTGATAACTCAGCAACATTAACATTTTGTGGAACCAAACCAGCAATCATGTGTACTTCCGCTACCTTTTTATAATCTCTTTTAATAAATCCATAAAGAATTTCAGCTAAATATTTTTTATTCAATTTATCTAATCTTCCCATTATTCCAAAATCTATAGGCACAATTTGACCACTATTATTAATAAACAAATTCCCTTGATGCATATCGGCATGAAAAAAACCATCTCTTACTGCATGCCTTAAAAAATGTTGTATAAGATCAGAAGCAATATTTTTTGTATTAATTTTTCTATTTTTTAATTCTTCAGTTTCTCTTATTGATATTCCATCAATCCAATCAAGGGTTAAAACCTCTTCGCTTGTATAATTCCAATAAATTTTAGGTACATGAAAACCTGAATCATTTTTAGTATTTTCTGAATATTCATTTGCAGCGGCAGCTTCAAATCTTAAATCCATTTCATGATTAGTTATTTCTTTTAATAAAAATACTACTTCTACAAGTTTTAATCTTTTTGTTTTTTTAATTAAACTTTCTACTAAATAAGCCAACATTAAAAGTGCATCAATTTCTTCATTGAAAATTTTTTTAATATCAGGTCTTAGTATTTTTATTGCTACATCTTTAATAGTGCCTTGTTCATTTATTTGTGCTTTATGAACTTGAGCAATTGATGCAGCTGCAATAGGTTCACTAATGTTAATAATTGAATTATATAAGTTTTCTCCTAAATTTTTCTTAATTATAAATTTGCTTTTTTCTAAAGGAAAAGGGGGAAGTTTATCTTGCAGTTTTTCTAATTGATTTGATAAATTTTCTCCAATTATATCTGGTCTTGTAGCTAAAAATTGTCCTAATTTTATAAAAGTTGTCCCCATATTTTGTATGGATGTGCAAAGCTTTTCTTCATCAGATAAATTTTGAAATTTATTTTCTTTTTTAAAAGAGAATGAGAAAATACTAAAAAAAAAACTTATAATTGTAGGTGGTTTTTGTATTTTTGAAATTATTTTGAGTGCATCAGATAAAGCAATTTTTCTAGCTAATTTAAATAGTATAATTATTTTTTTAAACATTAAATTTTCCAACCTGAATGTATAGCAACTATTCCTCCACTTAAATTTCTGTATGAACAATTTTCAAATCCATTTTTTTTCATTAATTCAATCAAGGTTTCTTGATCCACAAATTTTTTTATGCTTTCAGTCAAATATTCATAAGGCATACTATCTCCTATAATAAAGTTTCCAATATGTGGTAAAAATTTACTATATTTGTTATATAATAATTCTAAATTTTCATTTTCAACTTTAGAAAATTCTAAACAAAAAAATCTTCCTCCAGGTTTTAGTACCCTAAAAGCTTCTGATAGAGACTTATTAATATTTGTTGTATTTCTTAAACCAAAACTTATTGAATAATAATCATAAAAATTACTATTTATTGGTATATTTTCAGCTTTTCCTATTTTCCATTTTATATTTTTAAATTTTGATAATTTTTCTTTGCCTTTAGATAACATTTTTTTATTTGGTTCAATACATAAAACTTTAGAACTATTATTTGTATATTTTGAAAAAAGTTTTGCTATATCGCCTGTGCCAGCAGCAACATCAATTAAACTACTATTTTTTTTTGGTGACATCCAAAATAATAGATCTTTTTTCCAAATTCTATGAATGCCAAATGACATAATATCATTCATTAAATCATATTTATCATAAGATTTATTGAAAACGTTATTAACCAATCCTTTATTATTTTGAAGTTCTTGTTGCATATTTTATTTTTTTAATTCAATACTAATATAATAAGAAATGCCAGAATTACCAGAAGTTGAAATAGTTAAAAAGTCACTTATCAAAAAGATAAAATCAAGAAAAATTAAACAAGTTATAGTTAGAAATAACAAATTGAGGTTTAAATTAAAAAAAAATTTTAAAAATAAACTAGAAGGAAATAAAATTAGTAATGTTTCAAGAATTTCAAAATATATAGTCTTGGAACTTAACAATAAAAGTTACTGCATATTTCATCTAGGAATGTCTGGAACTATACATTTAGTTTATAAAAAAAAAATTAACAATATAACAAATACAAGTTTTTATAATTCTCCATTTTTACCAAAAAAACATAACCATTTAGAATTTATATTTGGTAATATTAAAATGATTTATAACGACCCTAGACGGTTTGGATTTTTTTTAATACTAAAAGATATTAATAATTTAAAAAAATATTTCTCAAAATTAGGACCAGAGCCACTTGATGGAAATTTTAATAAGAATTATGTAAAAAAATATTTAAAAAAAAAAAATAAAAATATTAAAAATACTTTATTGGATCAAAAATTTGTTTGTGGGATAGGAAATATTTATGCCAATGAGATTTTATTTTATTCAAAAATCAATCCTTTGAAGATGTCCTGTAAATTAAAAAATGAAGAGATTAAAAATTTAATTTTATTTTCAAAAAGAATAATTACTAAGGCTATAAACAAAGGAGGATCTTCTATTAAAAACTTTATTAGCACTTCAGGTGAAAAAGGATATTTCCAAGATTCATTCAAAGTTTACAGCCAAGATGGTAAAAAATGTCCAAATAACAGATGTGATGGAATTATAATGAAATTATTTATTTCAAATAGATCAACATTTCTCTGCAAAAAATGTCAAAAATAAACACATTAATCTATTGACCGATTTTATTACAAAAGTTATACAACGTCCACGCTATGGCAAATACAAAATCAGCAATTAAAACAACACGTAGAATTCAAAGACAAACAAAAGTTAATAAGTCAAGAAAAGGCAGATACAAAAATGCTCTTAAGAGAATGAATTCTTTAATTGATGCAAAAAATAAAAAAGATGCATTATCATTCTTACCCAAGTTGAATTCTGAGTTAATGAGAATAGCCAAAACGGGTGTAATCAAAAAACGTAATGCTTCAAGGAACGTTTCAAGGATAACTAAAAGAATTAATTCTCTTTAAAAACAACAACCAATACTAGATTAAAAATTTTTTTTTCTAAACAACAACTAATACTAGATCAAAATTAATTCTAAAGTTGCACAACTTATAATATTTATACAATATATAAAGTTGAATCT